>JACYMC010000212.1 GCA_015272195.1 Candidatus Sericytochromatia bacterium | reverse complement strand
ATTGGGGTAAGCGTAGCTTGAGAATCCCCTTCCTTTAGGGAGGGGAGTATGTCAACTGGCAACAAAAAGCAGGTATCGAATTTAACGTAAATTTGATCTCAAAGGGCTGACAGCCAATTGAGTCAGGGGGGGCTAGCTGTGTTAGAATCAGACTAATAGATGCAAAGGTTAAACATCGAACATGGTTCAATTATTACAGGTTGCTTCCTCTTCTCAGCCCGCTTCAGTCGCTGGTGCCATTGCCGGCGTGATTCGCGAGCGCCGCGTCTGTGAATTACAGGCCATTGGCGCAGGGGCCATTAATCAGACCATCAAAGCCATTGCCATTGCCCGGGGCTATATGGCCCCGGCAGGCGTGGACCTGATCTGTACACCTTCTTTTTCGGATATCGAAATCAACGGCGAAGAGCGCACGGCCATTCGCTTTAAAGTGGAAGCCCGCTGAGCAGAAAGTCCAGATGGTCAGCCGCCGTCAGAGATGACACGTCCGGCAACAGATCAAGCCAATGGTGGCTGTATCGTATCCGAACCATGGGCTTGTTATTACCCATTTGTTGACCAATAAGCGCGGCCCGATCACAAAGAGCCCCTCGGTCGAGGGGCTCTTTAAAGCGTGAATGAGAGATCGCTTACTTTTGAAGCTGCTCAAGGGTTTTGTCGTAAATACGGCCAGCACGGGAGGCTTCAGCAGCGGCGCCAACGCCTGTGACGGCAATATCCAGAGCATCTTCAGCGCCCAGCAGACCAATCAACCCGGACAGAACACCCGCGCGGGTAGCAGCGGATGCGCGGTCGGGAGAAGTACCGACAAGCGTGCCCATGGCCAGGGCATCCACACCAGAGATAGCGGCACCAGCGGCAGTACCGTGTAGCATATAACGGGCACCCATTTTGGCACCTTCAACAGCAAATTTACCCGCCTGGCCGCTAAAGAGACCAATAAAACCGCCCACAGCAGCGCCAGTCACAGGGCCAGCCAAAGAGCCGGCGACGGTATAAGTAATAATGGTTTGCTTAAAGGTGGTGGCCGTAGCGGTTTTAACGCGGGTTGAGGTGGGCACATCGCCCCACTGCAGGGCGTCTTTGCCCAGATTGTGTTTTTCGGCGGCTTTTTCAGCCTGAGGGGCTGCAGCTTTAGGGGCTGTGGCAGGGGTTTGCTGGATCGGGGCGAGAGTCTGATTGTTGTTGACAGATAAGCTTCCCATTTTTTGATCTCCTCTTTACGCTTTAAAATGTTTTGTGTGTCTTGACTATCGCCGATAGGCCACCGCAAGATTCTTATCTTTTGGTTAAAAATAGAGAAACAAAAGTTGAATTTAAGCTTTAGGTCTTCGACTGTGATTGAGCTTGAGTTGCTCGGGCGCCACGCTGATCAGGCGGGCTTTATACAGCTGCCCCACGGCCTGCTTAAAAGCTTTTTTGCTGACACCAAAAGCCTCGTGAATGGCCTCCGGCGGGCTTTTATCACCAAGCGCCAGCTGCCCGCCCTGGCTGCGCAGGGACTTGAGAATCCGCTCGGCCAGCGCTTCGGTCTGATCGGCATGGTAACCGGGTTTACGCAGGCTGAGATCCAAACGGCCATCCTCACGCACTTTTTTGACATAGGCTTCCAGACGCTGCCCCGGATGCAGTTCTTCAAAGATTTCGTTGAGGTAGAGCATGCCCCAGTGGCGGTGATTGACCACCCCGCGCACGCCCAGCGTCATATCTTCGGGGTCGTCCGCCAGCAACAGCCGCACCTTTTGCCCCGGCTTGTAATCCCTCGGAGCGGCAGGCTTGAGGTATTTGTCGAGCTGGCTGGAACCCACAATGCGCCCGGCATCCAGATGAATATGCACCAGATAAAACTCACCCACACTCATGGGTTCGGCCTGTTCGCGGTAGGGTACGAGCAAGTCCTTGGTCAGACCCCAGTCCATAAACGCCCCAATGGCGTGGGTGTCAACCACCCGCAGCCAGGCCACTTCGTCCACCTGGGCATAGGGTTTGCGCACGGTCGCCGTCAACCGCTCCTCAGCATCCAGAAACACAAAGACGTCGAGGGTATCGCCGACAGCACACTGTTCCGGCTGGTGGCGTTTGGGCATCAGAATATCACCCGCTTCGCCGCCATCAAAAAAGTAGCCCACGCTGCGCTCTTTGCTGATAGTCAGCCGGTTGTATTTGCCTATTTGGACCATGCGATCTTCCTTTCAGGTGTCAGAAAGCCCTGAATAGCGGCCACCAGGGCAGGATTGTTTTCATTGAGCAGACAGTGTCCACTCTCGGGAATCACCGCTTCGCTGCCGCAGGGCAGCTGGGGCACCAGTGCGGTGGTGGCCCGCGAAATAAAGGTCTCTTTGGCCCCGCGCAGACAGAGCAACGGCAGGCTGACATCGCTGAAATCCCAGGGCAGCAGCTGCGGATAGTGCTTCAGCCACATGGCCTGCACCTGGCGATCGGAGCGCATATAGGCCGCCACAAAGGCCGCTACGCGCACCGGGTCGGCCTGGCGCGGGTCCCAGGCCAGGCTGTTAAGGTGACGCACCACATCAACGCGAATATGGGGCTGCAGCGCATAGAGCCGGGCATAGATCGGCAGGCTGGCCCGCAGCAGCGGGCGCAGCTCAAAAATAGCGGGCTCCATCCAGACGGCCCGCGTCACGGGCTGGCCCCGGCGCAGCAGCAGATAGCTCAGCAGGCCGCCCAGCGAATGCCCCAGCACCTTGTAAGGCCCCTGAATATGGGTGGCAATAAAACGTTCCAGCAGGGCCAGATAGGCTTTGACACTTTGTGGGCGCACGCCCAGCGAAAAACCGTGACCGGGCAGGTCCGGCGCCAGAATGCGGTAATAGGGGCTGAGAGCCGCCAGAATCGGCATGTAGAGCTGGGCATCGGCCCCGTTGCCGTGCAACAGCAGCAAAGGCTCAGCCTCTGGCGGGCCAAATTCCAGATAATGCAGGCTCTGGGTGCCAGGGTCGCGTTGGTATTCGGGCATGGTGGGTGTACATCCTGATCGGGGCTGCCTGCAGACACAAAAGCGGGCGACAGCCTGAATGGCTCAATTGTAACAGTTTCAGTATTCAATCGGGGGCGGACAGTCGCGCAAGAAATAGGTATAATAAGCCACCACCTCACGGGGAATGGCCCACCAGACATCGCGCCACTCAAAATGCCGGGCATGGCTGCCATAGACCGCCAGAAAGCCGCAGCGCTGAAAGGCCAGCTTGCTGCGCAAAATATGATAATAACTGCTGACCACCACTACCGAGCGCAGATCTTCGCGGTGCTGCAGCAGGCGCTGGGTGTTGCGCGCACTCTGAAAGGTATCGTTGCCCAGCATATCTACAAAGATCACCTCTTTGGGCACGCCCCGTTTGACCAGATAGCGGCCCATGCTGACCGCTTCTTCCTGGCCGTTGGGCGCCAGCCCGCCGCTGACAATAATGCGCTGCACGCGGCGCTCCAGATACAGGTTATAAGCCTGATCCAGTCGCGCCTTGAGGCGTTCGGAAGGCTTGCCGTCATCCATGACCTGATTGCCCAGCACCACCGCCACATGGGCCTTATAGGGCTCGTCGCGCAAGCCATCCCAGAGCAGCCAGCCCGTGTGCAGCAAAAACCAGCCCAGCAAAACGGCAAAGGCCGAGAGGGTAATGGCCAGAAACCAGCGCAAACGAGACATGGCAGACTCCTTTTTTGCTTTCAGTGTGCCTGAAAGGCTGTGCGGCCGCAAGCGGCCGCTAAAAATGAAAGCGTGATGAGCAAACCGTGACCAAACCGTGACAGAGCAAACCAAAGCATGACCACCACTGCCCGCCCTTTTTTTACAATGGCCCTACATCAAAAACCAAGGACTATGATTTATGGCTCAAGACACTCTGCAGCGCCCCCTGGGCGCAGCGACCCTGCATGCGCCGGCCTCTGCGGCCCAAAGCGTCGCCGGCACCCTCCGGGGCTGGATCTTTCTGACCCTGGTGCACCTGGCCTGTTTGGGTGTGTTTTTTGTGGGTTTCAGCTGGCTGGCCCTGGGCGTGGCAGTGGCCTTTTATCTGCTGCGCATGTTTGGCATCACCGCCGGTTACCACCGCTACTTTTCGCACCGGGCCTACAAAACCTCCCGCCCCTTTCAGTTTCTGCTGGCCCTGCTGGGCTGTGCCGCCGCCCAACAGGGCCCCCTCTGGTGGGCCGCCCACCACCGGCATCACCACCAGCACTCAGACAAACCCGAAGACATTCACTCTCCACGCCAGCGCGGCTTCTGGCATGCGCATATTGCCTGGATTACCGAAGACAAAGTGACTGAAACCCCGCTCGCAAAAATCCCCGACTTTGCCCGCTACCCTGAGCTGCGCTGGCTGAACCAGTACCATATGCTGGTACCGGTCGCTCTGGGCGCAGTCTGTTATGCTCTGGGCGCACTGCTGCATCTCTGGGGCTTCGACACCCACGGCATGCAAATGCTGATCTGGGGCTTTTTTGTCTCAACCGTGGCGCTCTACCACGGTACGTTTACCATCAACTCCCTCTCACACGTCTTTGGCAGCCAGCGCTACAGCACGGGCGACTACAGCCGCAACAACCTCTGGCTGGCCCTGATCACTCTGGGCGAAGGCTGGCACAACAACCACCACTATTATGCCACCTCCGCCCGGCAGGGCTTTTACTGGTGGGAAATCGATCTCAGCTATTACGGCCTCTGGCTGCTCAGCAAAGTGGGACTGGTCTGGGATCTCAAACAGATCCCGGCCCACCTGAAGGCCCGGCATCGTCAGATATAACCAGACATAAACTGTGTGTATCCAGCCGCAGCAGACCTTAAGGGGTGTTGCGGTTTTTTTAAATATTGCCTTCAAGCCAGCTGAAAGATTATTCAGAAAGGCCAGACGTTAATTGCAAAACCCGGCCTGCAAATGTTATGATAAGGGCAGTCAGCAGGATGCTGGCGTGCTATTTCATCATCAAAATCTGTTTCATGGAGGAAACACCACATGTCTATTCGTGTGAATACCAATATTGCCTCGCTCAACGCGCAGCGCAATCTTTCAAATACCAACCAGATGCTCAACAAGACCCTCGAGCGCCTGTCTTCAGGTTTACGCATCAACCGTGCCGCTGACGATGCAGCCGGTATGGCCGTCTCCGAAAAAATGCGCACCCAGATCCGTGGCTTCAGCCAGGCCATTGCCAACGCCCAGGATGCGGCCAACTTTATTGCTACCGCCGAATCGGGTCTGGACCAGACCACCCAGATTCTGCAGCGCATTCGCGAACTGTCGATTCAATCCGCCAGCGACACTCTGGTCAACACAGACCGCAAAAAGATCCAGACTGAAGTCAACGAACTGCTGCAGGAACTGGACAAAATCGCAGAAACCACTGAGTTCAATACGCGTGCTCTCATGGACGGCAGTCTGGAACAGGCTGCCGCGGCTGAAGATGCTACTTTGGATATCAAAGCCAACGCCCGCGTAGGCACCGGAACCTTTCGGGATATGCTGGGAACCGTTACGATTGATACTGACGCTGCAGATGACGCGGCATTTACAGTCACCGTCCTGCGCAACGAGAGCGGCGCAGCCTTAACTTTCAATGGTGCCAATGGTGGCGCTTCAGCGGCTTCAGTTGCTGATGGCAACTTCGTCCTGGAAGTACGTTCATCATTAAATGACGCGGTTGCCTACCTGGACGTCGGTACGGGTGCCGCTGGTGCCACACTGGATCTCAGTACAGGCGCCTTGTTTACAACAGCAGCCTCTTCAATTACAGACTCAGCAGGTGCTGCAGTTACTGCAACCGTCGCATTCAACGCAGGAAGCGCGTTATCAGACGAAGATATTGGCAAAACAGTAACAGTACAGGCAATTGCACAGCGCGAAGCCGTTGCCCAGGACAATGCCCTGACCTTTCATGTCGGCGCGAACGAAGGCCAATTCCTCAAAATGGGTGTTCAGGATATGCGCGCCCAGGCTCTGCGGGTTGAAGGCCTCGATCTGGTGGGTGACACGGATGCTGAAAGCCGTCTGCGCGCCCAGAACGCCATTGGCGTGATGGATCAGGCCCTGGAATACGTCGGCAACGTGCGGTCACGCCTTGGCGCCATGCAAAACCGGGTTGAGTACCGCATTGCCAACATGCAGGTCGCCCGCGAAAACCTGGCGGCCTCTGAGTCCCGCATCCGCGACGCAGATATCGCCGCTGAAACCGCCAACCTGACCAAGGCCCAGATTCTGGTCCAGGCCGGTACAGCTGTACTGACCCAGGCCAATATCTCGCCCCAGTCTGTGCTCAACCTGCTTTAAGTTTTAAAACTGACTAATTTTCGTTTCACGGAGGAAACACAATGTCTATTCGCGTTAATACAAATATTGCCTCGCTCAACGCGCAGCGCAATCTCTCAAACACCAACCAGATGCTTAACAAGACCCTGGAGCGCCTGTCTTCAGGTTTACGCATCAACCGCGCCGCTGACGATGCAGCCGGCATGGCCGTCTCTGAAAAAATGCGCACCCAGATTCGCGGCTTCAGCCAGGCCATTGCCAACGCCCAGGATGCCTCCAACTTTATTGCCACCGCTGAATCTGGCCTGGATCAGACCACCCAGATTCTGCAGCGCATTCGCGAGCTGTCCATTCAATCAGCCAGCGATACCCTCGTCAACACCGACCGCAAAAAAATCCAGACCGAAGTCAATGAACTGCTGCAGGAACTCGATAAAATCGCGGAAACCACCGAGTTTAATACCCGTGCCCTGCTGGACGGCAGCCTGGAGCAAGCTGCTGCACAGGAAGCAGCAACCTTTGAAATTAAATCAAACGCTCGACTGGGCGAAGCCGGAGCAATCGGGGACTTTTTGGCCATTAATGCTGGTAATGGTATTGTGGCAACCAATGAAGACATTGTTCAGGACGCAGCTTTTGCCTTCACCGTTTTGATGAAAAATGGAGATGGCAATGCTTTTACCGCAGCAGGATCAGGTGTAGGCACAGTGACAAACTTAGCTGCCACCACAGGTGAATTCGTGCTTGAAGTGCGTTCATCATTGAATGATAGCGTTGCTTACGTCGATCTTGGGGATGGCACCGGGGGTGCAACCACCCTGAACCTGAACACTCTTTTTGCGGGTACGTTAACCAATGCAGCTGCAGGTGCCGAAACACTCAGCGTTACATTCAAACCCGACGGCGCGACCGTGCCCTTGACAAGCAGCGATGTAGGTAAAACCACCCTGATACAATTGACGGGTGCGCGCCAAGCTGTAGCCGAAGACAAAGCGCTAACGTTTCATGTCGGCGCCAACGAAGGTCAGTTCCTCAAAATGGGTGTGCAGGATATGCGCGCCCAGGCTCTACGCGTTGAAGGCCTCGATCTCGTCGGCGATACCGATGCCGAAAGCCGCCTGCGCTCTCAGAACGCCATTGGCGTCGTGGATCAGGCCCTGGAATACGTCGGCAACGTGCGCTCACGTTTGGGTGCCATGCAAAACCGGGTAGAGTACCGCATTGCCAACATGCAGGTCTCCCGCGAGAACCTGATGGCCTCTGAGTCCCGCATCCGGGACGCAGACATTGCCGCAGAAACCGCCAACCTGACCAAAGCCCAGATTCTGGTACAAGCGGGTACCGCTGTACTGACCCAGGCCAATATCTCACCCCAGTCTGTACTCAACCTGCTCTAAAGCAGATTATCATCCAGAGCCCCCTGACATGTCAGGGGGCTTTGTTGATTTTAGCGCTTAAAAGTAATACCATAATAGTATTACTTTTAAAAGGTGGATCAAAGTCATGCGCATCACAGCAAAAGGACAGGTCACGATTCCAAAGCATGTCCGGGAGTCCCTGGGTCTGGGGGTATCAGCGGAAGTGGAATTCGCTGAAGAAAACGGGCGTTTTTATCTGGTCAAACGTTCTGACGCGTCTGAAAAGCAGAATTTACAGAAATTCAGAGGCATTGCCTCAGCCCGCTTAAGCACGGACGATATTCTCAGCTTAACCCGGGCCGAAGCGTGAACGGCATCCTGGTAGATACCTGTGTGCTCCTGGACTTGTTTACCGCAGATCCTGTCTGGGGGCAATGGTCCGAAACACAGTTGTCTAAGCTGTTGCAAAGCAACTCTTTATTTATCAACAGCATTATTTACACCGAAATTTCTATTGGCTTTGAACAAATTGAAACCCTGGATATGGCCCTGGCTGAAATGAATATAAGGGTTCTGGAAATGCCGAGGGAGGCCCTTTTTTTGACCGGGAAAGTGTATTTGCGTTATCGCCGCAACAAAGGCACAGCCCGTCTGCCCTTACCGGACTTTTTTATCGGCGCACACGCTGCAGTTACAGGTTTTAGTTTATTAACCCGTGACCCCAGGCGCTTTCAAACTTACTACCCCAAGCTGAACCTGATTCAACCGCCTTTTAATTAAACAGCAAAACGCCCGGCAGATGCCGGGCGTTGAATCTGTGTTGTTCAAGCCTTAATAGGTGCCGATAGCTTCGCTCTTCTGGGCTGAGGTCGAAATCCGGCAGGTTCTGGCACCCAGCTGGGCCAGGCGCTTTTCGAAAGCTTCATAGCCGCGGTCGAGGTAGAAGAGGTTGGAGACGATGGTCTCGCCGTCAGCGACCAGGCCGGCCAGCACCAATGCAGCAGCGGCGCGTAAGTCGGTGGCCTGTACCGGCGCGCCGGACAGGCGGGGCTGCCCCACGATGGTGGCCGTATTGCCTTCAATGCGGATATTGGCGCCCATGCGCTGCAGCTCGTCAACGTACATAAAGCGGTTTTCGAAGACGGTTTCGGTGATGCGGCTGGTGCCGTGGGCCAGAGCCATCATGGCGGCAAACTGGGCCTGCATATCGGTCGGGAAACCGGGGTGCGGCATGGTGCGCACATCGGTAGCCAGAATCGGACGGCGGCCCTGCACGCGCAAGGTCTGGTGATCGATGGTTTCGATCATCACGTTGGCTTCGCGCAGCTTGACGCTGAGTGACTCCAGTTCGTGCACAGGGGCGCGCTCCAGAATCACGTCACCTTTGGTGATCGCAGCGGCGATCATAAAGGTGCCGGCTTCGATGCGGTCAGGCATGACGGAGTAATACACGGGCTGCTTGAGGTCTTTGACACCCTCAATGATAATCGTATCACTGCCAGCACCCTCAATTTTGGCACCCATGGCTTTGAGGAAGTTGGCCAGATCAATGATTTCGGGCTCGCGGGCAGCGTTGTAGAGGCGGGTGGTGCCCTCGGCCAGCGAGGCAGCCATCATCAGGTTCTCAGTTGCACCCACGCTGGGGAAGTTAAGGTGAATATCAGCACCGACCAGTTTATCGGCCTGGGCAATCACGTCACCGTGCTCAATTTCGATGGTAGCCCCCATAGCTTCGAGGCCTTTGAGGTGGATATCAACAGGACGGGAACCAATGGCACAGCCGCCGGGCAGCGAGACGCGGGCTTCGCCCATGCGGGCCAGCAGGGGGCCAAGCACAAAGAAAGAAGCGCGCATTTTGGTGACCAGTTCGTAGGGCGCCATGGTTTTATTGATCTCACGGGGATCAATTTCGAGGGTATGATGCTCGGTAAAGCGCACTTTGGCGCCCAGGCTGCGCAGCACGTCGGCCATGATTTCAATATCTGCCAGACGGGGGGTATTTTCAAGGACAATAATATCCTGTTTGCCCAGCACCGCTGCCGCCATCAAAACGAGGGCGGAGTTTTTTGCGCCGTAAATTGCGACATTGCCACAGAGCGGGGTGCCGCCCTGTATGATCAGACGTTCAAGGTTCATTGTGTTTGGCTTCATTGTATTTGGGTTCCACTCATTTTTCTATCCAATATCCATAACTATCATCCGGTACGCGGCGCAAAAGCTCAGTGACTTCAACCACACAGTTTGATGACATTTTGCTAAAACGCAAGTGCAGGTAGGGTTCAGCAAAAAATCGGGTGAGTGCGTATAAGATCAGCTATAAAAGTATATCATACCCTTATGGGTAGAGGCTGGCGTTTTGAAGACTTAACCTGTATTTGTAATATTTTTTAACTTCATTTAATCATAAGCCGGTCGTGATGCTGGCCCTGCTGTGGTTATACGCGCAGCAGGGCGCAAAAGTCAGCGGGATAGGCAACGATCGACAGGCGGGGCATTGGCCTGCCCCTGCTGTGACAGACGCAGATACAGGCTTTCTTTGTCACGCAGCAGGCTCACAAAGAGCGGCGAAGCACCGGCTACACGCCATTCGCCGTAACATTTTTTGTGCAGCAACGCTTCTATCTGACGCAGACCCAGCCGCGCATGGCTGGCATGAGACAAAAACCAAATCGCTTCAGGATGTGTATTGCTTTGGTCGGGCGCAAGGTAAAGCTTCAACACTTCAGTATGAATCAGCCCCCCGCGCTGGCTGAACTCCAGCTCCGCCAGCAAACTCAGCTTTTGAGCACTGTGCAGATAAAGTCGGGGTTGCTGGGTGTCTACAGGGCGTCCCTGCCAGCCGAGCCGGGTATTATAACCGCGATCCAGAAAAGGCTGAAAGCTTTCAAAACCATACGACTGGCCAATCCGGGCACTTGCCTCACCGGACCAAAAACAGACAAACAAACAGACCAGCACACCCAAATGTGCTGGTCTGAACATGTTTAAGCGGCTCAGATGCGGCGGCGATCGCGCCGGTTTTTGAGCATTTCGACCACGCGCAGGCGGGTGCGGGCCCGCTGCAGGGCGGCCAGGGTGTCGGCATTCTGGGCCACTTCACCGCCGGCCCGCTCAGAGAGCTTGGCGCGGGCCTGTTCGGCAGCCTGCTTGGCGCGCATCTCGTCGATGTCGCCGGCTTTTTCAGCGCTTTCGGTCAGCAGGGTGGCATGATTGTGGTGGAACTCCAGAATCCCGCCCATGGTGGTAATAAAGTCGCGCTGGCCGTTGCGCTGATACTCGACAAAACCGACGTCAATCAGCATAAAGACCGGCACGTGACCCGGCAGAATACCGATCGATCCTTCAGGACCCATTACGCTCAGAAACTCAACGTCTTCGCTGAAAATGGGGCCTGACGGGGTCACGATATCCAGATGTATTTCTCGGCTCATGTGAACGTCCTTTTAAAGCGTCTTGGCTTTTTCGATGGCTTCTTCGATGGTGCCGACCAGCAGGAAGGCCTGCTCGGGCAGGTGATCGTATTTGCCTTCGAGAATCTCTTTGAAGCTGCGGACGGTGTCTTCGCGCTTGACGTAGGCACCGGGGGTGTTGGTGAAGACTTCAGCCACGTGGAAGGGCTGGCTCAGGAAGCGCTGCAGACGGCGGGCGCGGGCCACGGTGATCTTGTCTTCTTCTGAGAGTTCTTCCATCCCCAGAATGGCGATGATGTCCTGCAGCTCGTTGTAGCGCTGCAGCACCTGCTGCACGTTACGGGCGACCTGGTAGTGCTCTTCGCCCACAACCTCAGGCTTGAGAATCTGAGAGGTGGAGTCCAGGGGATCCACCGCCGGGTAGATGCCCAGCTCAGAGATTTTACGTGAAAGAACGGTGGTCGCGCCCAGGTGAGCAAAGGTCGTCGCCGGGGCAGGGTCGGTCAGGTCGTCCGCAGGTACGTAAACAGCCTGAATCGAAGTGATTGAACCGGATTTGGTGGAGGTGATGCGCTCCTGCAGAGCACCCATCTCGGTCGCCAGGGTGGGCTGATAGCCTACCGCCGAAGGCATACGACCCAGCAGCGCGGATACTTCAGAACCGGCCTGGGTAAAGCGGAAGATGTTGTCAACGAAGAGCAGCACGTCCTGATTCTGCACGTCACGGAAGTACTCCGCCACGGTCAGACCGGTCAGACCGACGCGCATACGCGCACCGGGGGGCTCGTTCATCTGGCCATAGACCAGGGCCACTTTGTTGATAACGTTGGATTCGATAAATTCGTGGTAAAGGTCGTTGCCCTCGCGGGTACGCTCACCTACACCAGCAAAGACCGACACACCACCGTGCTGTTTGGCGATGTTGTGGATCAGCTCCTGAATCAGAACGGTTTTGCCCACACCGGCACCACCGAAAAGGCCGATTTTACCACCTTTGGGATAGGGCGCCAGCAGGTCAATAACCTTGATGCCGGTTTCAAAGACTTCGGGTTCCACGGTCAGGTCCACCATCGGCGGGGCGGGACGGTGAATGGGCATGTACTCGGTGACTTTGAGCGGACCGGCTTCGTCAACCGGCGCACCGACGACGTTGATAATGCGGCCGAGCGTGCCTTCACCGACGGGGGCCACAATGGGCTTGCCGGTGTCGCTGGCGCTCATGCCGCGCTTCAGGCCTTCGGTTGCACCCATGGCAACCGTGCGGACCACGTTGTCACCCAGGTGCTGCTGCACTTCGGCAATAACAATGGTACCGTCAGTGCGGGTGATTTCGAGGGCATTGTAAATTTCGGGCAGGGCATCAGAGTCAAAGAGCACGTCAATAACCGGGCCCATGATCTGCGTGATTTTACCGATACGTTCAGTTTTTACTGCAGTGTCTGTCATAACAAGTTCCTTTTTCTATTGATTCAGGGCTTCAGCGCCGCCCACAACTTCCAAGATTTCATTTGTAATGGCTGCCTGGCGTACTTTGTTGTACAGCAGGTTGAGTGAGGCCAGCAGGTCGTCCGCGTTTTTGGTCGCGGCATCCATGGCCGTCATACGGGCGGCCAGTTCACTGGTGGCACTTTCGAGCAGAGCCTGCAGAATCTGGCGGCTGATATAGCGCGGCAGAATACTGCGCAGCAAGGTGACCGGATCGGGCTCATAAAGATACTCTGCTTTGGGCAGCTCTTCACCTTCTGGCGGCGCCACCGGTAGCAGGGTGAGCTCAGTAGGCTTGTACTGCAACATGGAAGCAAAGTGGGTGTATAAGAGCACCACTTTGTCGACCTTGTGCTCCAGAAAAGCCTGGGTGGCCGCTTCGGTCAGCATGGCCGCTTCGGTGTAGGTGGGCACAGCGGGCAGGGAGGCATAACGCCCCAGCACTTCCACTTCGCCCCGGCGGAAGAAGGTGATGGCTTTATTGCCCACCAGCCAGGCTTTGGGCGTCTGGCCGGCAGCGGTGATTTCTTCCATTTTGCTGAGGGCAAACTTCAGCATATTGGAGTTGTAGCCACCGCAGAGGCCTTTGTCGGAGGTGACAATCACAAGGCCAACGTTTTTGACTTCGCGCTGCTCCAGCAGGGGCTCATTGAGGTCTTCTTCAGCCAGGCGATAGGCCACATACTGAAACATTTCTTTGAGCTTCTGGGCATAAGGCCGGGTGGCCATCACATGGTCCTGGGCCCGGCGCACCTTGGCAGCCGCGACCATTTTCATGGCTTTGGTGATCTGCTGGGTGCCCTTCAGGCTTTTAATCCGATTTCGGATTTCGCGGGTACTTGCCATGGCTTTAACCCTTGTAAACGCTTTCTTTAAAAGCTTTGAGGGCCTGTCTCAGTTTGGCTTCGAGTTCATCGGTCAGTTTACCACCTTCGGTCAGACCCGCTTCAATATCGGGCTGGTTGGTGTCGAGATAGCTGAAGAACTGCTTGCGGAAGCCGTCCAGTTTTTTGACGTCGATGTCATCGGCGTAACCCTGGGTCACGGCAAAGATCTGGATGACCATTTTACCCAGAGAGTAGGGTGAGTTGACCGGCTGTTTGAGCACTTCGGTCAGACGCTGACCGCGGGCCAGCTGGGCCTGGGTGGCTTTATCGAGGTCAGAGGCAAACTGGGCAAAAGCGGCCAGCTCACGGAACTGAGCCAGCTCCAGACGCATTTTACCGGCAATGCCTTTCATGGCCTTGGTCTGAGCGGCACCCCCGACGCGGGACACCGAAATACCGGAGTTGATCGCGGGACGGATACCGGCGTTGAACAGGTCTGTTTCCAGGAAGATCTGACCGTCGGTAATCGAAATCACGTTGGTGGGAATAAAGGCGGTCACGTCGTTGGCCTGGGTTTCAACAATCGGCAGAGCGGTCAGAGAGCCCGCGCCCATGTCGTCGCTCAGCTTGGCTGCGCGCTCCAGCAGACGGGAGTGCAGATAGAAAACGTCACCAGGATACGCTTCGCGACCGGGCGGACGACGCATCAGCAGGGACATTTCGCGGTAAGCGGCAGCCTGTTTGGTCAGGTCATCGTAGACGCAGAGCACGTGCTGGCCTTTGTACATAAAGTACTCACCCATTGCACAGCCGGCGTAAGGCGCCAGAAACTGCAGCGCGGGCGCATCGTTGGCAGAGGCAGACACCACAATGGTGTACTCCATCGCGCCGTTGTCTTCGAGGGTTTTGATGACGTTGGCCACGTTAGAGGCGCGCTGGCCGATGGCAACGTAAACGCAGACGCAGTTCTGGCCTTTCTGGTTCAGAATGGCGTCAATAGCCACAGAGGTTTTGCCAGTCTGGCGGTCGCCAATGATCAGCTCGCGCTGGCCGCGGCCAATGGGAATCATGGCGTCAATGGCGGTAATACCAGTCTGCAGGGGCTCATGCACCGATTTGCGCTGAATGATACCAGGCGCGGGGGACTCAACAAAGCGGAAATCGCTGGTTTCGATCGGGCCTTTGCCGTCGAGGGGGTTGCCGAGGGTGTCGACCACGCGGCCCAGCAGGGCCTCGCCGACGGGAACCTGGACCACACGACCGGTGGTTTTGACGGTCTGGCCTTCTTTAATATCGCGGCCGGTGCCAAAGATAACGGAGCCGACGCTGTCCTGCTCCAGGTTGAATACCATGCCCACCGTGCCGTTACCGAAGTCCAGCAGCTCTCCGTTCATGGCGTCTTTGAGGCCGTGGATGCGGGCAATACCGTCGCCGACGCTTAAAACAGTGCCGGTGGAGGAGTCGCTGAGCTGCTGCTCGTAGTTCTGAATCTGGGCTTTAAGAATCTTGGTGATTTCATCGGGTTGAATGCTCAACATGGCTGTGTTTGGTTGCCTTTCTTAGGATTTTGATACAAGGGTTTGTGTCAGTTGATTGAGTTGGGTACGCAAAGAGCCGTCTATCATGCGGTCACCAATTTTAACGGTGACGCCGCCAAGAAGCTCAGGATCTGTATGGCAGCGCATTTCAACGCTCTGACCCAGATAGCTTTCGAGGGTCTTTTTGAGAAAGCTCTGATTGTCTTTTTCGAGCGGAATAGCGGTATAGACTTCGGTCAGAACGACCTGGTTGTGGGCATCCAGCAGGCGTTTATAAGCCGCACTGATTTCTTTCAGGTAGTTTTCGCGTTTTTTATCGACCAGCAAAGAGAGAAAGGCAAAAAGCTCTTTGGGAATCTTGCCTTCAAACAGCTGGCTCAGCATCTGCTTTTTATCCTGCTTGCGGATCACCGGATGCTCAAGGATTTCCTTGAACTGGGGATGCTGCTCAGACATTTCAACAATATCGCGCAGCATGCCGTCAAATTTGGCTTCGAGGCGCTGCTCACGGGCGATCTCAAACAGAGACTCAGCATAGCGTTCAGCGATGACTTTGTTTTTCATGACTTATACTCCTTGAAGCCTTCGAGTGAGTAGGCAAAGTTTTTGATCAGCTGCTGCTGGGTCTCAGCATCGCTGGCTTTGCGCATCTGGGCTTCAGCTTCAGCCGTCACCTGCTGCACCAGCTCGGCACGCAGACGCAGATGCAGGTTGTGGAACTCCTGCTGAATCTGGCGCTCAACTTTGTCGCGCAACTGCTGAATTTCATGTTCGGTATCGGCTTTGATTTTGGCGCTGGCTGCTTTGGCACGGGCATCGGCCTCATCGGTAATGCTGCTGATATTGTGCTCAGCCTGCTTCAGCTCCTGACGCACAGCATCCAGCTCCTGGCTGACGTCAGCAAGGCTTTTTTCGGTTTCGTCGAGGGTCTGGTGAATGTTTTCCTGACGTTTGTCCATCATGGCTGAAAGCCTGGGGATTAAAAGCTTCCAGAGCAGCAATAAAAGCAGAACAAAGTTCAGTGAAAACGAAAGGACCTGAAAAAGTAATCCGTTCATACATTGGCTTCTTTCTTGGCGCTTGCATTGCCGTTAAGTAATTGACCCATGACCAGACTGACCAGGGGCTGGACTTCCTGCTGCAGCGATGTGCGCAGCTCAGCTTCCTGCTGGCTCAACTGGGTGCGGGCCTCGCTGAAACGGGCCTCCATTTCGGCCTGAACGGCCTGAAGCTGAGCTTCGCGCTCGGCATTGGCCTGCTCAACTTCCTGGGCGACCTTATCATAAGCAGACTGACGCGCAGCGTCCAGTTTTTGATGATAGTCTTCACGCAGGGTTTTAAGTTCGGCGTGTTTTTGTTCCGTTTCGCGGCGATTGGTATCTAAAAAAGCCTGACGCTCTTGCTGAATTTTAATAATGGGTTTAAAGAAAACCTGATTCAAAATAGCCAAGAGGAACAGGAAGTTAATCAGCTGGATCAGGATTGTTGCATCAAATGAAACCACGTGATTGTTAACTCCAGATTTGCTACATAGAATTTGATGCTAAATTATACCACTTTTGCGCGGGATTCGGAGCAGATAGAAAAGAGATCACCCGACAGAAGCACAAAACCCTGAACAGAATATGTTCAGGGCAATCGGTGCTGCTGAGAATTCAGCGAATCAGGGTGTTGAGATCATCCACGGTCTGGTTATAGGTGCTGATGATTTTAGAAATCGACGAAAAGACCTTCTGGGCCAGACTCAGCATGGGCAGATACTCAGTCAGCGAAGCGGTCGAAGACTCCAGCGCAGACTGCAGTACGCGGGCTTTAGGACGATTGCGGTAGGCACCGATTTCGGAATTGGAGATATCCAGCTGTGAAACCGAAACCATCTCACCGGTGGTCACGGCGTTCAAATCGCCCTTGAAGTTGGCATAGAGACTGTGCACCCGAAGCTCGTGGTTACCGCCGGCTGAACTGTGGCGCAAGCTGAGATGACCGGAAATTTCCTGTCCGGCCCCCAGCAGACTGAAGCTGGTGCTGCTGCCGTCTACACTGAAAGTGAGAATGCTATTGTCAGGACTCAAGCTCAGCACCACGCGACTGATGGGAGCAGTATTCAAAGTGCCCGGCGCAACACCAATGGCGTTGACATTGGCTGTGGCAATGACCGTAGAACCTTCATTCGGTCCGTAGGTTCGGGGCTTGGAACGGAGCGTGACATCACCCAGAACAGGGTCATAAACCAGATCAAAGCCCCCTGAGTTAAAAGAGAGCGGATCCTTTTGGCCAAAGCCAAAAACGACTTCACCGTTATCGCTGGTCTGCATCAGCAGCTCCAGTTCAAAAGCACTGCTGACGGTAGACTGACCAATGACCATGCTGTTGCGGGCGCCAGCAATCGACTCAACATAGCCCGCGTTTTTATTGTGGTTATAAACCGGGTTGGCTGTGACTGTGGCGCCAGGTGTGGTCAACTCAGCGATGGTCAGACTGGTCGGCAATGCAGGATAAAGAATAGACCCGGCAAAACCAATATCCAGAAAGCTCGCAAATTGACTGTTATCAATATCTTCGCGGCTGGTGACAATGCTGATATTGTTGCCGCCGGTGGTGATATCAGCTTTGGTCATGGCCGAGTTGAGCTTAAAAAATTCACGAAAGGCGTTGCCATTAGGGCCACCGCCAAAGCGCATCTGGTTGGACTGCCCAATGGGCGCACTGTTGGTCAGAATCAGGCGATCATTGAGGGTATCAAAGTCAGCGGTAACTACCTGGCCACCAGGCAAAGTGGCACCCCAGGCATTAATACTGGCCACAATATCGTCAATACTTGCATCAAGAATATCCTGACCGGGGATCAGGCGATCGGTGTTCCAGTCAAAAACATTGCCATTGCCAAAATCAATATCAAAGGTGGCGCCGCTGATAAAGCCGGGATCACTGACTGGCGCCAGAATCGCAGGATCTTCGTAAACAAAGGTCAGACCGTCAGTGGTGACGGTGAAATCATTTCTGACACGCAACGGAATGCCGCCATCCACCTCAAAAATAGTGGAGCCATATTGTGACATGCGCAAAGCGTCGCGGTTCATGACGTCGACCAGCAGAAAAGACTTGTTGCCGTAAGTCTCCAGGTCACGGAAAAAACCGTCAATGTGGAGCATGTCAGATTCATCACCAGCGGTATAACGAATGTAGTCCTGGCCTGCGGAAACCACTTTCAGGCCCGCGCTGTTGACCAGATAGCCCTCATTGCCCCAGTGAAACTCGCCGTCGCGACTGAGATAGTATTTGCCTGAATTGGTGTCATGCAGGACAAAAAAACCTTCGCCATTGAGAGCAAAATGCGTGGACGCCTCAGAGTTAACAACGGCTCCCTGCCCCCACTCCGTACGGGTGGCCTGAACGGTAAGGGTGGAAGGCGGCAGACGCACGTCAGAAACGCGGTTAATGCCCAGACCATCAGCCATGGTAATGCGGGTGGGTTTATAGCCGGTACGGCCGGAGCTTTGCATATTGGCATTGATTACACCAATCCAGCTATTGACCGCGAGCAGTGAGTTAACTCCAACTTTCTCCAGTGACATTCTGAACTCGCCTTTCGCAACAAAAAATTAAATCAGAGGGCAGACTGATGCAATTATAGCAGAAAAAGTGGTATTGAAAAGCTTTTTAACAGCATACGGAAACAGGCTCACAGACTGATTTAGAGAGGATTTAAAGACTTTTATATCACCTCTAAATCCGGCAAATATTTAACGGAAAATTAATAATAGGGCAACAAAAAAATGCTTTTTTAACACGAATCAAAGATTTAACGCAGCAGGGCGTTGACATCATCCTGTATGGCGTTGTTAATCGTGATCACTTTGGAAAGCGCAGAAAAAACTTTCTGGGCCAGGCTCAGCATGGGCACATACTCCGTCAGAGAAGCCGTGGCACTTTCAAGCGCAGATTGCACGATACTGACACCGCCCCCACGGACACGGGCCGGCGCAGAAACCTCATAGGCTGCATAAGGCGTATTACCCATACTGACAATCATCCCTGTGTTGGTGGTGTTGTAAAGCGCTTTAAAATCTGCATGCAGATGGTCAATCTCAAGCCGCCCGCCCTGGTGGCCAAGGGCCAGATGGCCGACGGCCCGGTCAATATCGCGCAGGGCACTGAAGCTGACGGGTGTAGCACCGTTGACCGAAAAGGTAAACGCACCGGCCTTGTTCAGGGTGGCCACCAGGCGGGAGTTGGGCACATTCTGGCTGACAGGCAGCGTCCCTGCTGGCAAACTCAACGCCAGCACAGGAGCATCATTGGGGTTATTGCTGCGGGTGTAAATTTCCACGCTGCCGTCAGTGGTGTTGTAATACAAGGAGTAGCCTCCAGAATCAATCCGGTCAGGGTTTTTATAACCAAAGTGCAGCTCAAGCACGGTCGTCGAGGTTTCATAATCAACGATCAGGTCAAAGGCATCAGTCGTCTGGGCCTGACCAATCGCCAGAATGCCGTGACCGTTAATGGCCGCGCCGTTAGAGTTGGTCGTGCCGTCAGAGATCACCCGGCCATTGGTTTTATCATGAAAGTAACGGGGTGGCGGCCCGGCAAAATCCTGTACCGGATAAGTGGTATCGCTGGTACTGATATAGGCGTTGAAAGAGCGGGTGTTAACATCGCCTGCAGCAATATCCAGACTGTGCCGGTTGGGATCGCTGTTGTCCAGCACCTGGCTGTTGTCGATCTCACGTCGGCTTTCGTAGCGGGTGCCGCGAAACGGACCACTCACAGCCAGAGTATCAAAAGGACTGTCAAACTTAAAAAACTCCCGCAGCTGACGACCATTGGCACCACGAAACCGCAAACGACTGGGGGGATAAATCAGTTCGTTCAAAGGTTTGTTCATATCTGCAAGCGTCACATTGGCCAGCACATTGGCCGTTTCACCAGCAATCTGCCTGGAGATACTGGGGCCGCTGGTGCTTTGTGAGAGACCGCCACCGGTGCTGGGCTCGGTGACATTTAAATTAAAAAAGTCAGCAAAAGCCGGGCCATTGGCGCCATCAATACTGATCACGTTATTGCCACCGGGCGGCACGGTGTTGTTGATCTGAAACAGGCCCGTCACCGGATCAAAGCTTGCGCTGACATTGACATTATTGCGCTGAGCATAGGCAGCAATGGCCTCAATAATATCGCGAATACTGGTACGGCCAGGGTCAAAGCCATGGTAGGTAAACAGGCCATTATCACCAAAATCAATCGCAATATTGCCCAGGGTAAAGCCCGGATCATTGACTTTGGATTCGGGAATATTCACAATAATCAGGCGGTCAATACTGGCATCATAATCAGCCTGCAGATTCAGGTTATTGGCCAGGGCATAGGCATTGATGGCATCCTCAACATCCTGAATGGTATCGGTAGCCGGATCAAACATCGCACCTGTCTGGGCAAAATAACTGAACGTCCCATTGCCCCCGAGATCAATCTGAAAGTCTGAATCCACACCTGCAGCGGCCTGTACAAACGGCTGCTGAGGCGGATCGACATAAGTCAGTTGCTTGGGATCCCGATACACAAACGTCAGCCCGTCCATGCTTTCGCTGAAATCATTGACCACCCGAAGCGGCAGAGGACCATCGATTTCGAGGACCGTCGAGCCATAACGGGACATGCGTAAACCCTGGCGATTGGCCACATCTACCACCAGAAAACTTTTGTCACCATAACGGGCCAGATCCCGTGACAGCCCGTCGGTATTGAACATATCTGTTTCATCGCCCGCAGCATAACGAATAAAGTCCTGACCTGATGACACCACGCGCAGGCCACTGCTGTTCACCAGATAGCCCTGATGGTCCCAGTGGAACTCACCGTCACGGGTCAGGTAATAGCGCCCGGCGGGATCCACCACAACAAAAAAGCCTTCGCCATTTAACGCGAAGTGAGAACTCTGATCCGAATTGATGATGGCACCCTGGGCCCATTCAATACTGGTGGCCTGCATGATCAGTGTGGCCGAAGGAATCTGAATATCGCGGACGATATTATCAGCAGAAGGCGCGTCGATCAGAACTGGCCGCACGGTTTTGTAAGCCGTGCGGGAAGAGCCAATCAGATTGCTGTTGATGACACCCAACCAGGAGTTGACGGCCACCATACCGCGTACGCCAAGTTGCCCAAGGGTCGACATGCTTTGTGTGTTCCTGCCCGTCTGTGATGTGCTGTCTGCTCAGCCTGATTATCAGATTGACAGACTTATTCTGCAAAGGTCAAGTCTTCATTTTTAAATCTGATGATCAAAAGTAGCAGGCGGCGCTTCAGCAGGCGGCTCCGGGCTCAGCGCTTCCGGAGCTGGATAAACTGGATTGACATGGCGCAGCGGCTCAGTCTGTAAGGCTGACATGGACTGATTTTGCGCCAGAGGCTGGGCCAGCGCGCCCAGGGTGTCATCCAGCAGCTTGCACAGCTCGCTCAGATAACGCTGCGCAGGCTCCGGAAAATTCAGCCAGACAAGCGCACGCAGAGCGTCTGTATGGGTCAGATCCCCCAGTACCTTTGGCAGCACCAGGCCAGCACACAGCGGCGCTGCTGCCGCCTGGTCAGACAGATCATGCAGCAAACGGGCGCTGAGCTGATGCCAGTTATTCAGGCTGTCCTGCAGGGCAGCTGCCGCAGTGTCGTAGTGGCTGAGTTCGCTGAAACCAAATATCTGCTGTAAAAAAGCAGGACTAACCTGAAGCTGAACGTCTTCAGCGGGCGGGCCTGTCCACTGAAAACAGAGACAATCTTCCACCAGGCTAACCGTCAGATGGTGCGGGCTGAGCAGGATATTGAGGCGCTGCAGGAGCCATTCACGCAGGGCGTTCACATCCTTAAGCTGAAAGGGTGGCGGCGTTAAAGTCAGTGGCAGTCCTTTGATCTGCAGTTCCCCCAGCACTGACGGCGGCAGCTGGGGCCGGTAATGGCCAGCCGTCAGCGGCAATTCCAGATAGCGATGGGGGGAATTGAGGGCCGGTCGTTCAGCAGCAGCAATCTGAATTTCCTGCTGAAGCTCAGTCTGACGCAGTTCCAGATACTGTGTTTCGGTCCAGCGTGCGACAATCCCCGTGGGGGCCAGCTGAAGATTCAGCTCGTCCAGAAAGCGCTGGCCAAAGCTGCTGACCGGCGCGGCAGGAAGACAGACCTCACAGCGCTGGCTGTTGATCTGATAAGGCCCCCACCAGAGAAATAAGGGACTTGCAGCAGGCGGGTCTGAAAGCTGTTTTAAGGGCTTTTCAAGGCCTACACTGCAGGGGTTCGAGGCATGTTCAGCAAAACGCAGGGGGTGAAGCAGCAATTGTGAATCTTGGGTCAGCGCCTCAAAGCGCAGACGCTGCTGCTGACGCTGACAGCTGAAACCGTGCTCCTGCAAAGCGGTATCAATCAGCGTGGCCAAAAACTCCAGCACCTGTTTGGCGGGGTTGCCATAGGCAAAGGTACAGAAGCGGCTGGCCGGCACCGTACAGCTTTGTGAAATCTCAGCCTGCTGTATTTCAAAATGAAGCTCAGGCAGATCATAGCTTGTCTCGGGTGTGGCCTGGTCAAACACAGCGGCTTCGTAACAGGCCTTTTGTACGGGGATTTCAGGCAGCGCCAGAGCCTGCGCGCTCTGAACACAGGCCGGACGAACCGTGGCCTGATGCGCCTGAAGCAATGAGAGCTGAAGGGGCTGCGGTGCTTTGAGATAGACAGATGAAGCGTGCTGATGGGATTGCAAGGTCACCAGCAGATGCTGGGTCAGGTGTCGCAACATCACCAGCCGGGGCTTAAACGGAAGCAGACCAAGATCATCGGCCATGGCAATATCTCCTGCTGTCAAAAAAGTCGGCAGAATGGTGCAGCCCAAAAAACGAAAAAAGCTGGGGTACTAGGATTTGAACCTAGGAATGCCGGAATCAGAACCCGGTGCCTTACCACTTGGCGATACCCCAACGAAGTGATTTTATTATAACAAAGAGCCCCGTCAGCGAAAAGGGGATTTCAGCGCGGAGTTTGTGGATCGCTTGACGCCGGCAGATCCCTCCTTTTACACTGCCGGTTATGCAATCCTGGCTTATTCAGATTAACCCCGATGAAGTCTCGCTTTCAGACCATTTACAAGAGATTGCCGATGGTCTGAAAGAACCTGAGGGAGAGTGGCAGCTGCAACGTTATGGTCGTCAGATAGCGGCCGGAGACCAGGTGTTTTTCTGGCAGTCTGGCCCAGAAGGCGGGCTGATGCTGACCGGTGAATGGCTCAGCGCGGCTTATCAAAACGCCGACCAGCAATGGTATGCCGCTTACCGACTCCACGAAAGCGTGCAGCCGCCCCTGCGCCGCGAAGAATGTCTGGCAGCCCCCCTGCTGCAGGATCTGCTCCTGTTGCGCCGGCCACAGGGACAGCTTTTTACTGTGAGTGAGGCCCAGTCAGAAGCGCTGAAAAGTCTGCTGCACGGTCGGCTGGCACCCGTACCCGAAAACCCGTCTCTGAAACCTTTTTATACCCTGGTGCAAAAGATTCAGCGCCAGGGACTGCACCTCAGCGGCGACCTGATTCAGCGCTATCATCTGGCACTGGAAAGCTCGCCACTGGTGATTCTGGCCGGTGCCAGCGGTCTGGGCAAAAGCTGGCTGACCAAAGCCTATGCCCAGGCCAGCGGTGCTGAGTATCTGCTGGTTCCGGTCGCACCCAACTGGGTTGCGCCCGAAGACCTGCTGGGTTATTTTAACGCCATGCAAAACCACTTTCAGGCCACAGCCGTCACCTGCTTTATCCGCCAGGCGGCAGCCCAGTGGCACGATGCCAGACGCTACCAGCAAACACCCACCCTGTTTCATCTGATGCTGGATGAAATCAACCTGGCCCGGATAGAGTTTTATCTGGCACTCTTGCTGTCAGCCCTGGAGGTACGCCGCCGGGGGCCGGCAGAAATCACCCTCGCTGACGGCAGCCGGCTGCTGATACCTGACAACCTGCGCTGTATTGGCACCCTGAATATGGACGCCAGCACCCAGCCCCTCTCGGCACGGGTCTGCGACAGGGCGCAGATTCTTGAGCTCAGTCTGCCAGAACGCCCACCTGAATGGTTCGCTCAGGGCCCCTGGGCAGATTGCTGCAGTCAACTCTGGGAGCCGCTGCAGCAAGTGGCCCCGCTGAGCTACCGCAGCCTAAACGACATGCACAGCTATCTGCAGGCCGCGCTGGCCATGGGCCTCGACTGGGAAAGTGCGCTGGATCAACAGCTGGTGCAAAAGGTTTTACCCCAACTGCAGCAGCTGCAGCCCCATCACGCCCGTGCGCTGGCCTCACTGGCTGCCGTGCTGCCAGAGCGCTTCTGTCTCAGTCGTCAAAAGCTGCAGCAGCTGCAGCAAAGCCTGCAGGAGATGGGCTTTGCCGCTTTCTTTCCGCTGGCCTGACGACAGGAGCCTTTCACTTGCCCACAGCGGGATACGCTGATGAGCAGTAACCGACAAAGCCCAGCAGACACCGCTGACTTTGACACGCTGTTTACATGGGGTGACCCAACGACGGGTGCGGTGAGCAACAAGCCCGACATGTGGCAGAGTGCACGCCTGTACCTGCGCGAGCCAGCCCCTGAAGACTGGCAGCAGCTGCAGCTGTCGTGCCAGCATCAGCCCCTGTCCCTGAACCGTGATACCCAGGGCCGGCTTCTGAAGCGGGCTTTTACTGCCTGCACTTCAGCGGCCCTGAGCGCCCCACCCTGAGTGTCACTGTCTTTATTGGCGCCCGTTACCTGAACCCGGACCAGTGGCTCAGGTTGCTGCAGGATCTGCGGCAAACACTGCCGGCACAGTTACTGCAGCGCTGGGCAACACAGGCCCAGGTGCCGGTCATGGCTGACCGAAGGTTAACACCGAGCCCACAGGAAACCTGGTCCTGGCTGCAGCAAGCGCTGGAAGGCCATCCAGGTGAGCCGGGCCTACTGGCCCTGCTGCAACAGGTGACGCCCGCCAACGCCCTGAGCTCTCAGCCGGCTTTAAGGCCCCTGGCCCGTGCGCCCCTGAGACGATGGCCTCAGGCCCTGCTGCATCAGCCACCCAGCGAGTGGTCACCCGGCCAGGCGGTCTGGACGGTACAGCTGACACACAACAGTGGTGCTGAGGCCGCTTTTATGGCCGGCGTGGTCAGACAGGTGCAACAGCTGTTGCGCGGCCTGGCTCAGGATTTACAGGCCCAGGGCCACTGGTCTGAACAGACAGACATCGCACAGCTGGCACAGCGTCTGCAGCAGATCTGGCAGCGTCACCCCTGGCGGGATATCAGCCCACTGTATTCACCCCCTTCGGGATTCAGCCGCCTGCTGAACCTGCCCCTCTATCGCAGCGGATTAACCCTCTGGCAGGGCCTGCAAACAGGCTTTTGGCCCGACTGGTCCGATCAGCTGCGACAGGCTTACCACAGACTGAGTCTTTTGTACCAATACTGGTGCCTGCTGCAATGCCTGCATCAATTGCTCTCAGCCACTCAGACCGAAGGCTGGGAATGCCTGCTGCTGCGTCCGCCCCGTCAGCGCGGACAATGCGTGCTGAAACTGAAAAAAGGGGGGCAGGTCCTGAGCCTCTGGCATGAGCGCAGCTTTGGTCAAAGTGGGCCAGTTTGCTCCCTGAGCCGCCAGCAGCGACCGGATATCACCCTGATGCTTGAGGACCAGGGCCATTACAGCCTCTGGGTTTTTGAGGTCAAATTCCGCAGCGCAGGCCATCAGCCACTCAAAGCCGATCTGGATCGCCTGCATGCCTATCTCATCTTTTCATGAGTGCTGAAAGGCAATAAAATAGCCCCTAAGAAACATTTGAGAGGGGCATATATGACATTACATCAGATTTTATCTTGTTTTTTGCGCGCTATCAAGGGTTCCAGTCTCAAATCGATGGCGCAACAACTGAAAATTTCAGACTACCGTTCACTGATAGCCTTTTTTCACAAAGCCTGGAATCCGCAGGAATTGCTTACAGCTACTGCAAACCAGCTGTTGTCTTTGCAAAGCGGCTATTTTATCCTCGATGAAATCGTGCTTGAAAAACATTCTGTCGGCAAATTCTGCCTGGTCAAGCATCGCTATAAGTCTGACGGTGGCTACA
>JACYMC010000185.1 GCA_015272195.1 Candidatus Sericytochromatia bacterium | reverse complement strand
TCAAGCGTGAAACGGCCTGTTCAGAGGCTACCGAGTTCAGTAAAAACTCCCGAAATATACCCTACACCTTATGTGAACGCACCTTTGTGAGAAATGCGGGTTAGGCTTTGCGACCGTTGCCTGCTTTCACATCGCTGTGTCAGCACCAGCGGTCTGTTTGCGACGCTTCTTCACTGGTGTTCCGAAGCTCATGTAACTCATCTTACAGACATCTGTGACCAATGTCAATGTTTCAACTAAAAAAAGTTTAAATTTATTTTAAAAAACAGACCCAAACCTTTACCTGGCCTCAGATTATTTTTTTCAGAAAGGCCGTTTTAAGCATAATCTGGGTATTGTTCACCCGACCTTCCACCAGTTCAGGATCATCACCGGTACGGATATTCTTGACCACCGTGCCCCGTTTGGCCACAAAAGACGTGCCTTTAACGTCCAGATCTTTGATAATATGCACCATATCGCCGTCCGCCAGAATCTGGCCATTGCTGTCACGCGGCGGTGTTCCTGCAGCTTTGGGCCCTACCGCAGCCGCCCAGGCAGCCACCTCGGGTTCAAGATAAACCTGCTCCAGCAGGTCCTGGGCCCAGCTTTCGCTGGCCAGACGCTGCAACAAGCGCCAGGCCAGCACCTGCACGGCTGGTACCTCACTCCAGATGCTCTGGTTCAAACAAAACCAGTGCTGTACATCCAGTTTGGCTGCTGGATCCAGCTGCGACTGGCAGTGGCTGCAAAGCAGCACACATTTTTCGGCTTGCGGTTCGTCTTCGACGGGCGGTACTTCCACCACCTGAAGCGGACCGCGTGCGGCACAGAGTTCACAGACCGATTTGGCCCGCCGGGCCAGGGCTTTGCCCAGCGCGTTCAATTGCCCCTGGCGGGCCTGGTGTTCATCACGTCCTCGGGCCATATGCTACCTCTTTATGTCTTTTGTTGCTGCCGTACACAATTGTATAAAGAAGGGCAACGCCCACGGGGCCTGCCTGTCCAATGCAGGCCCCGCAAACAGCCTCAGCGCTTGAGGCGGTAGCCGGTTTTAAAGATCCACCAGATGGTCAGGCTGCAGAGCAGCAGAAACACCCCGGTCATGGTCAGGCTGATGCCCACACCCACATCTGAAATGCCGTAAAAGCTCCAGCGGAAGCCGCTGATCAGATAGACAATCGGATTAAACAGGGTGACCTTTTGCCAGAACGGCGGCAGCATATGAATGGAGTAAAAACTGCCGCCCAGAAAGGTCAGGGGCGTGATGATCATTAAGGGGATAATCTGCAGTTTTTCAAAGCCGTCGGCCCAGACGCCAATAATAAAGCCAAAGAGGCTGAAACTCAGGGCCGTCAGCACCAGAAAAGCCAGCATCCAGAGCGGGTGCAGCACCGAAAAGCTGACAAAAAATTTGGCCGTGGCAAAAATAATGCAGCCCAGAATCAGGGATTTGGTGGCGGCAGCCCCCACGTAGCCCAGCACAATTTCAAGCGCCGAGACCGGGGCCGAAAGAATTTCGTAGATCGTGCCCGAGTACTTGGGCATATAAATACCAAAAGAAGCGTTGGAAATGCTCTCGGTCAGAATGGTCAGCATCATCAGACCCGGCACAATAAAGGCCCCGTAACTGATGCCGTCAATCTCACTCATGCGTCCGCCAATGGCCGAGCCAAACACGATAAAATACAGCGAGGTGGAGATCACCGGCGAGGCAATGCTCTGAAACAGGGTGCGAAAGAAACGCGCCAGCTCAAAACGATAAATAGCTTTGACACCGTACCAGTTCATGCCCGGCCTCCAATCAGCTGTACAAAGATGTCTTCGAGAGAGCTTTCGCGGGTGTGCAGATCGCGAAAATCAATGCCGGCCTCAGCCAGCTGCTTCAGCAGCAGCGGAATGCCTGTGCTTTCGGCCTGATCATCAAAGTGATAGAGCAATTGATGACCGTCGGCTTCGAGGCTGAGCTGAAAGCTCTGCAGGGCCTCAGGAATAGCCGCCAGGGGATGGGCCAGATCCAGAATCAGCTCTTTTTTACCCAGTTTTTTCATCAGACTGCGGGTTTGCTCCACCAGCATGATCTGGCCTTTGTTGATAATGCCGATGCGGTCGGCCATTTCTTCGGCTTCTTCGATGTAGTGGGTAGTCAGAATCACCGTGACACCCGTTTCGCGCAGCTTACGCACCAGGGCCCACATTTCGCGGCGCAGCTCCACGTCCACCCCGGCGGTGGGCTCATCCAGAAACAGGATGCGCGGCTCGTGGGCCAGGGCCTTGGCAATCATCACCCGGCGCTTCATGCCGCCGGAGAGGGTCATAATGGTGTTGTCTTTTTTGTCCCAGAGGGTCAGATCTTTGAGCACCTGCTCCAGATAGGCATCGTTAGGCGCCTTGCCAAACAGCCCGCGGCTGAAGCGCACCGTGCTCCAGACCTTTTCGAACATATCGGTGCTCAGCTCCTGAGGAACCAGACCAATCGCCTGGCGGGCAGAGCGGTAATCACGCTGAATATCGTAACCGGCGGCCTGAACCTGACCGCTGCTGGCATTGACAATGCCGCAGATGATGCTGATCAGAGTGGTTTTACCGGCCCCGTTGGGGCCCAGCAGGGCAAAAATTTCGCCGGGCTGAATCTCCAGATTGATATCTTTGAGAGCCTGAAAGCCTGAAGCATAAACCTTGGAGAGGTTTTTGACGGAAATCATGCTGTCAACAGCGGTTTGGGTAGACATGGTCTGCGCTTTCTTATTATCAGATGTATACAAATGTATTTTAATTTTGGGATCACGTCAAGCGTTTAAACAAGTATAGGTGCTTTTGGTGGCAAATACACAGAACATGTCGGTATATGGACCCAATATTCAGGCCTGGACTCTAAGCATGGCCTTAAAACCTTAAAAAAAAAGCCAAATGAATGGTATAGTGCTGTCATTGATTCCGTCTTCAAAAGCTTGTCAGCAGGAGCAGCAAACCATGAGTTACCGTGTTGTGATTGTGGATGATGAACCCGATGTTCACGCCCTGACCCGTCTGAGCCTTAAAAACATGCGCCTGAACGATCAGCCGCTGGAACTGGTGTTCCATGACAGCGGCACCGAAGCGGTGGCCGACCTGGCTGAACATCCTGAAACTGCACTGGTGCTGATGGATGTGGTCATGGAGTCCGACAGCGCCGGTCTGGAGGCCATCCGGAGCATTCGCGAGACCCAGGAAAACGAGATCGTGCGCATTCTCCTGCGTACGGGCCAACCCGGCTCTGCCCCCGAAAAACAAGTGATTGAAACCTATGATATCGACGGTTATCTTTCAAAGGCCGATCTGACCCAGAGTCGCCTGTTTTCTTCGGTGCGCACGGCCCTCAAAGCCTATACCGAGCTGCGTTTGCTGCAGGAACACCGGGATCATCTGGCCTATCTGAATATGGCGCTGCTCAGCCTCTACAGCACCGACAATATTCCGGCCTGTCTGGAAGAGCTGACCCAGATGGTCTCAGCCCTGGCCGGATCTGAACTCACCCTGGTGTATTTCTGTGATATGAGCAAGGCTGAGGCCATTCCACATATTTATTTTCATGGTCCCGAGAGCATGGACGATGATACCCTGCATCAGCAAGCCTCCGAAATCATGGACCAGATCCAGGCCGATCCCGAACGTCTGCTCAAAGAAGCCGACCGTTTTGCAGCCGGCTGGCTCAGCCCCTTGCAAGTACCCAACACCCAAAGTTACGGCATGATTTACGTCCATATTCAAAATCCCAGTGAATTACAACAAGTGATTCTGGAGATGCTGACCTCTCATGCCTGCAACGCCCTCAGCAGGCTGCCGGCCCATTAACCGGCTTTTAAAACCCTGACTTGTTCAGGGGTGATTTCTAATACCTGTACCTTACCGCCATAAGCGGCGGCCATGCCGGTGTCAATGCGCCAGAGCTGGCCCTCACAGGCAGAATTAATGTCGGTCTGGACGGTGTATCCCACAATCATGCGGCGGGCTTTAAGGGCCTCAAGCGTCCGGGCCAACCGCTCACAGTCAACAGGCTGATTGGGCTGTGAATACACGCGGGTCCAGATGGGACTGTTCTGATCATTGAGCAGCAACGGAAAAGGGCCCTGACCGGCCAGCCAGACCTGGGTCTCACGGTTCAGCCGTTCAATGCCATAAGCCACATGCTCTGGCAGTACACCGCCGTGCACAAAAACATTTTCGCCAAGCTGCAAAATCAAAGGGCGTTCAGCCAGCCGTCGGGCATAAGGCCCTCCCGGCAAAAAGGCCGCCGCGCAGGCGCGGGCAAAAGCCGGCAATTCTGCGAGCGTCGGCTGACTCAGATCAAGTCCCGGCAGGTCGTTAAAACGCCTGAAGCCCTCAGGCGTCACATAGCGCAGGTCACCCTGCGCATTCATAATCTCGTGATTAACGTTCAGAACATGCACCTTGCCGCCGGCACGCTCTGCCTGTTGTGCCAGATTCGCCAACAGGTCCAGAATCTCACGCTCACCATCCCCCCGATTCAGTTGATCGCCGGTTTGCACCAGCTGCAAATTGCCGCCTATCCACTGGTTTGCGGTATCCATGGCACCGGCCAGCTGCAGGGCCCGACGGGTGGCGTTCAGATCACCATGCAAATCACCCATCGCCACCAGACGACCGGGAATCGCAGAGTCGGCACTGAGATCCGGGGCGCAGGCCAGCAAGGCCATTAAAATAGCGACAAAGCCTGATAATTTGTGTTTCATCAGCCTACATTATGCCACAGCACCTGTAGACGCCGCAGGGATTGCATCCCGTCAACAACAAGACTACACTGTGTTATCTTTTGCTTTACGAGGTCAATTTATGCCCATGCGCCCCTTTGCATCTCTGGCTCTCTGTCTTTGTCTGCTGACAGCCTGCGGACCCACCGGCAACAATACGCCGCCGACAGGCAATCAGGACAACATTCCCCAAAACGGCCTGCTTGAGCATCTGAGCTTTAACGCCCCCATCGAAAACCTGGAGCTGGCCGCAGAATACAATAACATCAGCGCAGGCCCTGACCGCTTTGGCCAGGCCGATCAGGCCCTGGTTTTCAGTGGCGACGGCTCCTTTGTCAAACTGAATATTGATATCAACCCCTCGCGCTATCCCAACCTGACCCTGGGTGCCTGGGTGCGCTATACCGGTCCGGCGGATGGCGGCATTCAGCAGGTCATCTCTCACGATAACGGTGAATACGACCGTAGTCTGGGACTGGATAACCGTTCCGGCCAGTGGGGCTGGAGTGCCTTTGCAGGCCCTGACGGCGAAGTGCTCGGTGCTGCCGATGTCGATGGAGGCTGGGTCTTTTTGCTGGCCAGCTATGAACACAGCAGCGGGCGCATGCGCTTTTTTGTCAACGATCAAAAGTTTGAAAGCCAGGCCACCCATACCGAAGGGCATACCACCCTGCATCTGGGCGCCAACCCCAGCTTTATCGAACACTTTAAAGGCAGCATTGACGAGGTCTACATCTATGAACGGGCCTTCTCAGACGCGGAAGCACAGCAGCTGTATATGAGCACCCGGCCCTAGCCGGCCATCAACTGCCCCCCAAACACACGTGCCCCGGCAGATGCCGGGGCACGTGTTATGAATCAGTGACGATCAGAGCCAGCGTAAGAGCTTGGACCAGAAGCTTTCCTGCTGGGGTGGCTGACCGTAAGGCGAACCCTGCTGCTGCGGGTAGCCCTGCGGGTAGCCCTGCTGATAGGGCTGCTGCATCATAGGCACCTGCGGCTGCTGCGGCATGTAGGCAGAAGGATCCGCCTGCTGCGGCGCAAAAGAAATCTGCTGCTGACTGTAAGACGGACCGGCATAAGGCTGCTGAAAACCGGAGTGCACCTGGGGCATCTGTTGCGGCTGCATCATCTGCTGTTGCTGTTTTTTCTGACTGTTGTGCTTGATGGCACGGCCACCGGCGCTGATAGCCAGCAGGGCCACGCCCAGAATCAAAGCCCCAATCGGACCACTGAGACCGACAAGACCGGCCAGAAAAAAGCCGCCCACAGCACCGCCCACGCCCAGCATCAGATCCTGTTTGTTAATAGGGGAATAGGTTTCCTGCGCCTGCTGCATCGGCACGCCATACGACTGTGCATAAACCGGCTGATAACGATCACCCTGGCCATAAGCTGAAGGGGCAGATACGGGTGCTGCGGCCTGAGCATACTGCGGTGCAGCGGTCTGGGGATAATAAGCGGCACCGGGAGCAGAAGAAACGTAGGTCATGCGGAGTCTCCTTAAAGTGGACTGGATCGCTGGGGGCGTTAGCATCTATGTCGCCGCTTCCACCTGGAATATGACGTAACCAAGCCGAAAATTAACCGCTTCTATATCTTAAGTTAACTTTAGAGCCTGCATTGGCTCAAAAGGCTGTTTTGCCGTCGCCGCCCGGTGTTATACTGAGGCCCTAACAGCCTTGCTGTCTAAAAAAGAGGTATACGCCATGAACGTCCTGAGCGCTTCTGACATTCGCAACAAATTTGTGGCCTTTTTTGAGGCCAAAGGGCACAAACATCTGCCCAGTTCTCCCCTGATCCCCTATAACGATCCCACCGTGCTGCTGACCACTGCTGGTATGCTGCAGTTCAAGCCGATCATGTTTGGCACCGAGGCCCCCAGCACCCCGCGGGCGGTGACCCATCAGAAGTGCTTCCGCACCACCGACCTCGACAATGTAGGTTTTACGCCCCGGCACCACACCTTTTTTGAGATGCTGGGCAATTTCTCTTTTGGCGACTACTACAAGGCCGAAGTGATTCCCTGGGCCTGGGAATTTTTGACCCAGGAACTGGGTCTGCCCGCCGAGCGCCTATATGTTTCGGTGTTTGAAAGCGATGACGAAGCCGAAGCCATCTGGCGTGAAAAGGTCGGCGTGCCAGCAGACCATATTGCCCGCCTGGGCGAAGCGGATAACTTCTGGGCAGCTGGCGATACAGGCCCCTGTGGCCCCTGCTCTGAAATCTATTATGATCTCGGTGAAAACATGGGTTCACGGCCCTTTGCCGAAGACGTGCTCAACGACGGCAACCGCTATTTAGAAGTCTGGAACCTGGTTTTTATGGAGTTCAACCGCCAGCCAGACGGCGCCCTGCTGCCTTTGCCCGCTAAAAATATCGACACCGGGATGGGCTTAGAGCGCATTGCCTCCGTTGTGCAGGGCAAGCAGAGCAATTACGAATGCGACCTGCTGCAGGCCATTATTGATGCGGCTCGCCCGCTGGCCAGCGCTGAGTCTGCCACCCATCCCCGCTACCAGACCGCCCTGCAGGTGATTGCCGACCACATCCGTGCCAGCGTGATGCTGATTGGTGACGGGGTCACCCCCGGAAACGAGGGCCGGGGCTACGTGCTACGCCGCATTATGCGCCGGGCGATCCGCTTTGGCCATCTGCTGGGCATTCAGGAAGCCTTTTTGCACCGGCTGATTCCGGTGGTGCTGGCCCAGTACCCCCATATGCCAGAGCTGCAGGCCCGCCAGGCTCTGATTCATGAGACCATTCTGGCCGAAGAGGAGCGCTTCAGCAAAACCCTCAACCGGGGCATGAAAAAGCTCGAAGAGGCCCTGGCCGATCTGGGCCAGCAGAAGCAGGTGCCCGGCAGCGTGGCCTTTGAGCTTTACGATACCTACGGTTTCCCGCTGGAACTGACCCAGGAGATCGCCCAGGAGCAAGGCCTCAGCGTGGACGAAGCCGGTTACCAGCAGGCCATGCGCGAGCAGGTCGAGCGCGCCCGGGCGGCCGCCCGCTCCAGCCTGGATATTGGCGCGGGTGTTGTCGGTCTGGCCCCCACGGTCTTTACAGGCTACGACACCCTCTCACAGGAAGCCGAGGTTCTGGCCGTGCTCGACAGCGGCAAGCCTGAGCTGCGTCGGGTGGTGCTGGCCCAGACGCCTTTTTATGCCGAAAGCGGCGGTCAGGTCAGCGACCACGGCCTGCTGCAGGCCGGCGCCCACCGTTATGAGGTGGTGGATGTGCAAAAGGTCGGCGAAGTCTTTGTGCATGTGGTGCAGGGCGAAAGCTGGGAAGCCCTCGAAAGTGCGGGCAACGTCCTGGCCAGCGTGGCAGAGAGCACACGCCGCGAAACCATGAAACACCACTCGGTTACCCACCTGCTGCACCAGGCCCTCAAGGACGTGCTCGGCGATCAGGTGGCCCAGGCAGGTTCTGAAGTCACCCATTACCACACCCGCTTCGACTTCAGCTTTAACCGGGCCGTCACCCCCGAAGAACTGCAGCAGATCGAAGAGCTGGTCAATGCCCAGATCATGCTGAACCACCCGGTCAGCACCGCCGTGATGCCTCTGGAAGAAGCCCGCCAGAGCGGTGCGGTAGCCATGTTTGGCGAAAAATACGGCGACACCGTGCGCGTAATTGCCATGGGCGGCTATAGCAAGGAATTCTGCGGCGGCACCCACGTACCGGCCACCGGCACCATTGGCAGCTTTAAAATCGTGTCTGAAGAAGCCATTGCGGCTGGCGTGCGCCGTTTGATCGGCGTGGCCGGCAAACAGGCCTACCTTTACAACCGTCATAACGATCAGCTGCTCAGAGGCCTGGCCCGCGAGCTGAAAGTGCCCTTTGGCGACATTCCGGGCCGCCTGCAGAAAATGCAGGAAAGCCTGCGCGCCCAGGAAAAAGAGCTGAAGCAGCTCAAGCAGCAGATCGCCCTGCAGCAGGTCGCCGGTCTGGCCCAGCAGTTCCAGGAACACCAGGGTATCAGCGTGCTGGCAGCCGAGATCAGCGTGGCTGATATGAACGGCCTCAAACAAATTGCCGAAAACCTCAAAGGCCAGCGTCCGCAGGCCGTGGTGGTGCTCGGTGCGGTTATTGATGACAAAGTGGCCCTTGTCGCGGCAGTGGATCAAAACCTGAGTAAACAGATCAAAGCCGGCGACCTGATTCGCCAGCTGGCACCCCGCGTCGGTGCAAAAGGGGGCGGTAAACCTGAATTCGCCCAGGCTGGCGGTGGTGATCAGCCCGGCGGTCTGAAGGATTTACAGGCTGCCGTACTGGCCTTTCTGCCCCAGGGAGTTTCTGTGTGAAGGTCTGGCTGAGCAGCGGGCTGTGTGCACTGCTGCTCATGCTCAGTGCCTGTCCTGCCGCCCAAAATACTGCTGAAGGCCCCGCCCCCCTGAAAGTGGCCATGGATCCCAGTCTGGGAAGTCCTTTTGTCTACCGCATTGGCGAGGGTCCCGACGCACCCTTAAAAGGCTTTGAGGTAGATATCCTGAACTATCTGGCCCAGCAACTGGAGCGCCCGCTGGCCATTGAAGCCACCCAATGGGAACGCCTGGGTGAGCGGGTACAAAAAAAAGAGGTCGATCTGGCGCTGAATGCCATTGAAAAACCGCTCAGCAACACCCTGCCTGAAAACATCGCTTACAGCGAGCACTATTACACGGGTTTTCAGAAGCTGGCCGTTCACCAGAGTGATAACTTCACCTATAACCTCTCTGATCTCAAAGGCAAAGCTGTGGGCGTGGTCAAAGACTCTGTGGGTGAACTGATGCTGCAGGAACTGAACAAAAGCAAAGAAGCTGGCATTCAGATCAAAAGTTTTGACACCCCTGAAGCCGCTTTTGCCAGCCTGGCTGCCAAAGAAATCAGCGCTACATTGACCGAACGCGCCGTGGCCAGCTGGCTGAGCTGGAAAAAGGACACGATCAAGCTGACCGGCGAGCCCATTGGGGCCGAAGTGCCTTATGTGGCCCTGCTGCACAGCGACAGCAGCGAGCTGCTGGCCGAAATCAACCGCATTCTGAAGCAGGCACGTGACGACGCTGATTTTCAGGCCATTTTTGACAAGTGGCACGTCAGTATCAAACAATGAAGATCCTGATCACCGGTGGCGCAGGCTTTCTGGGTCAGCATCTGATTTACCGCCTTTTACAGCAGCCAGGCATCACGGCCATCACGGTGCTGGATCTCGGGCCGCCCAGGTGGCCTGTGTTTGGCCAGCTGCTGAGCGACCCGCGTCTGCAATACCACTTTGAGGTGGACATTACCCAACCTGAAAGCTTTGGCGAACATTTTACCGGCGCGGATACGGTCCTGCACCTGGCTGGTCTGGTCTCCTTTTGGAAAAAACACCGGGAACTGCTTTACCGGGTCAATACCGAAGGTACCCGCCATATCATCACGGCCTGCCAGCAGGCGGGCGTCAAAAACGTTGTGCAGGTCAGTTCTGTGGCCGCCCTGGGTTACCACCCCAGCGCCGATACCCCGATTGACGAAAGTTTTGCTTTTGACTGGTCCGCAGCCGAGCGCGAGGGCCTCAAGCACTATATGCTCTCCAAAAAGCGGGCCGACGATCTGGTACTGGCGGCCGCCACCGCACAGTCTTGCACCCGCTGGTTGATCGCTCATCCGGCGCTGATGTTTGGACCCGGCGATCTCAACAATACCTATAAACTGATTTCAGGCATCCGTTCCGGGCGCTTTCCGGCCCAGCCGCCCGGCGGCACCTATACCGCCGACGTGCGCGATATTGCCCGCGGGCTGCTGGCCCTGCTGGCCCACGGCCGCAACGGCGAGCGCTACATTCTGGGATCTGACAACCTGAGCTTTGTAGACATGAACGCGATGACCGCCGAGGTGCTGCGCACCCAGCCGCCCCCACTGGTGCTGCCGGAAATCAGTAAAAAGCCCCTTTACGCTGCCTTTCAGCTGCTGGAGACCCTCTCGCGCCAGCCGGTACCAATTTCATCGGACAATCTGGAAGCCGGCTTTCGCTGCCGCTATTTTTCGGCCCGCAAAGCCCGTCAGGAACTCGGCTGGCAGCCCCTGATACCTTTTCGCCAGAGCATGGCCGACGCCTGGGCCTGGCTGCAGGCACGGCAGCTCTGATGGCCCGCGTTTTTGTCACCGGCGCCAGCGGCCAGGTCGGCTCCGCCCTGGTCAAAACACTTTGCCAGCAAGGCCATCAGGTCCAGGTTCTGCTGCGTCCCGGCGCCTGGCACCCGGCGCTTGACGGGCTGGATTTACAGGTCTTTTGCGGCGAACTGCTGCGCGCAGGCGATATTGCCCGCGCCATGCAGAGTGCTGAACAGGTCTTTCATGTGGCGGGCATGATCTCCTATCATCCGCGCGACGCCTGGCAAATGCAGCAGGTCAATGTCCACGCCACAGCCCTGATGGTGGCCTGTGCCCTGCACAACCGGGTTCAGCGTTTTGTGCATACCAGCTCCACCGCTGCCCTGGGCTATTGCTTTTCGCCACAGCAACAGCTCAACGAAGCCCAGGCACTGGACCCGCGCTTTTTTGGCATGCCCTATCTCAAAACCAAAGCCGATGCCGAAGCCGAAGTGCTGCGCGGCGTGGTCCAGGGCCTGGATGCGGTGATCGTTAACCCTTCCACCATTTTTGGGCCGGGTGACACCAAAATGAACACAGGCAAACTCTTTGCCCAGCTGCAGCAGGGGGGGCGCGTTGCACCTCCGGGCGGCACGGCAGTGGTCAGCCTGCCCAAAGTGATTGAAGGTCACCTGCTGGCCCGTGAGAGAGGTCAAACGGGCCGACGCTATATTTTGTCATCGCTGAACCTGAGCTATCAGGAACTCTTCAGCTGGATTGCGGCCTGTTATCAGCAGCCAGGGCCTCGCCACCAACTGCCGCGCAGCCTGCGCCAGCCCCTGATCGCCGCCCTGAGCCTGCTGCAGCATCTGCCCCCACTGGCCGATCGGGGCCTCTCGGCCGATCTGCTGCGTTTTTCATTTAACTATCGCTATTACGACGCTTCCCGCGCAACGCAGGAGCTGCACTGGCAGCCCGACAGCCCTGAAGAATTTCAGGCCGTTCTGCGTGCAGCCAGCGCAGACTATGCCCGACGCAACCAGGTATGATCAAGCTTTCAGCCTGTCTGATTGTTAAAAACGAAGCCCATAATCTACCCCGCTGCCTGCAGAGTCTCAAAGGACTTGCAGATGAGATCCATGTACTGGATACGGGCTCTACGGATAAGAGTATCGCCATCGCTGAAAGTTTTAGCTGCCACGTAAGCCAAACAGTCTGGACTAATCATTTTGCTCAAGTCCGCAATCAGGTAATAAAAAATGCTCAGGGAAACTGGGTTTTGAGTATTGATGCCGACGAATGGCTGACACCCACAGCATCCAAGGCACTGCAGAAATTTCTGGAGCAGGCAGCGCCTGCTTTTTACGCTCTGCGCTGGCAACAAAGTTCGGAGCAGACCGTCAGTCAAAAAACCGTTTTGTTTCCCAATCACAGGGGCATTGTCTATCTGGGACGGGTACATGAAATACCCTGGGATCCCAGCGGCCAGACGCCGGGGCCTTTTTTAACAGATATTACGCTGTCTCATGCCCCGGAACACTCGCCCCTGGGCTCGGAAAAAGTTGCCAGGTACCGTCAGCTGCTGGCTTTGGAGCTTCAGCATCCAAATGAACTGGAACGCTTTCACGCCCTGCGTCACTGGGGTCAGAGCGAACTGATTCTGCATCAGGATCAGCAAGCCAGAGAGACACTGACTGCGGCATGGCAACTCGTACCCGAACTTCCTGCGCCAGCAAAAGTATGGGGAACCGCCGTGCTGGAGTCGCTGCTGTTTCTGGCCTGTGAAACCAGAGACACGGATGCCTATCATCACTGGTTACGCTGCTATGCCCAAAGCTATCCGCAGCACCCGAGACTAAAAATTTTGCCGGATACAATACCTGTTAACAATACAGTAACTGAGAGGTAAACCATGCATCAGACCGAATACAGTGTCTCCGAAACCTGGCTCGACTCTTTTGGCCATGTCAACAACGCCCGCTACCTGGAAATCTATGAACAGGCCCGCTGGGACTGGCTGCACGCGGCCGGTATGAGTGCCGCCGGTATTCACGCCAGCGGGATTGGGCCGGTGGTGCTGCAGGCCAACCTGCGTTTTCTACGGGAGCTGCTGCCACGCCAGGTGATTGTGATCAGCAGCCGCTGCAGCGCGATCGACAAAAAAATCATCACCCTGACCCAGCAGATGCACTTCAAAGACAGCCAGGAGCTGGCCTCTGAACTGGTGCTGACGGCTGGCATTATGGATTTAAAAGCGCGTAAGCTGATCCTGCCCCCGGACGAATGGCTGGCCGCTTTCAGCTGAGGCCGCACATCAACATAAAAACAGCCCAAACAAAAACGCCGGCTTTGCAGCCGGCGGAACTCAAGTGTTTAAAAGGGAGGGAGTAAAGAAAGTCTTACTTTTTGTAAGCACCCAGAATACGGGCAGCTTCGTTGGCCACGGGGTTGACCCGGCCCTGAATCGCATTGATCTCGTTGGTGTGCACGCGGGCATTGTCAAGATCGTTGGTTTCGCGGGCTTTGAGCACCCCGTTGTAGAGGTTCTGGGTTTCGGGCATCAGTTTGGCTTCAGCTGCTGAGGGGTTGTAGCTGGTCACGTCCTGAGCCAGAGAGCGCAGAGAGCGGGCTTCGTCAAGGTAAGCCTGGTCGCGCAGATGGCCTGCCAGGGCGCCACCGCCACCGGCCACAGCCAGACCGACACCGGCACCAATGGCTGCACTCTTAACATTTTTGCCCCCGGCGAAGAAGCCAATCAGGCCACCACCGACAGCACCCACACCGGCACCGATACCGCCCCAGGCAGCCGCACGGCCACCGGATTCAGCTTCAGCGGTATCTGCCAACTGGTTCAGACGGCCATGAACCTGCTGCGGAGTCTGGGGGGCATTGCGAATGGACTGGATGTTGGAGAAAGCGTTGGCAATACTGGCATCAGTGGCTTTAATAGCGCCGTGTACATCGGGCAGATCTTTGGTCTGTTCAGAAATGGCGCGGAGGGTGTTGTTGAGGGTCTCATAAGCGGCCTGCATGTTGGTGTTGGCCTGCTGCAGCTGGCTGACGTTGCTTTCGCTGGCATAGCCATTGTTACCCATGCTGTCGATCACGCTCATCCAGGTACGCCAGCTGGCACTCTGGAGCGCGGTTTTGGCCTGAATGTGCAGGGCTCGTGAAGTGGCATCGGTAGCGCCAGAGGTCATGTCCCGGATGGAGCGCAGCGCGCTTTCCTGGCGGCTGACAGCAGAGCCATAGGCGCGGTTGCTGTCCATTAATTTGCTGTAACGATCTTCGAGGGTGTCATCCTGATACAGAGTGGGCGCCCAGACATTGCCCCAGGAGTTACGGGCGGTGGCGTTGACATTTTTAAGGGTTTCAAGGCCGTTCACAAAGATTTTGCTGCCTTTGCTCTCAACAATCTGGCCCTGGTTGATTTCAACTTTGTCAGCCTGCAGGGCGCTGACAAGTTCAGCAGAGGCAATTTTGCCATCGTTATTGGTGTCTACAGACTGCATGATGCGGGCATCAGCATTCAACTCGTCCATGGTGCCATTGTTGTTGGTGTCGAATGATTTTACTAACCACTGGTGGTTAGACAGTGCAATATTTCCCATTTTAACTTCCCTCGCTTAACTACGCTTTTTTTTATTTTGGAACTTGAGTTCGATATTCTGTATATCCGCCGCCAGGCCCAAAACATTCTTATGAATCAGATAACAAAAACATAATAAATAGTTAAGAAAAGGATATCAAACAAGAGATTTTGCTTAAACTGAGGTGATTTAATCCTGAAACAAAGGCGGCATCAGGTCAATCAAAGGATCATCCAGCTCCAGCGACTCAACAGACTCAGCCGTCAGCTGCTCTTCCAGCCAGGCCACAATGCCGGCGGCAATCGCCGGCTTGCCCTGCAAGCGCTGCTCAGGCGCATGGGATGTGACCAGCCAGGCCTGTTGTTGTTGGGATTGCTCTTCAGCCCGGTTGGCCACCACGGCATCAGACTGTGCCAGGCGCTGGCGGGCGATCTGCATCAGCTCGGCATGGGACAGACCCACTTCATACTTAAAGCTGACCAGCAAGAGTTCAGGGTAAGACTCACGCACCTGCTGAACCACCTTGGCCGTGGACTGCAGCGAGAGCTTGAGCTCAGGCTGCCCGCTGGGAATTTTGCCGCTGACCGCCCTGGCTGGCGCATAGTCAGCCACCGCTGCCGAAAAAATTGCCGCCCGGCAGTCGGCAAAGGCCAGAATCTGCATCACCGCATCCTGATAGGCCTGCAGGCTGTCAACAATCGTACAGGGCAGCCAGTCTGGCGGCTGAAAGGTGCTCTGACCATGCACCCAGTGCACCTGGGCTCCGGTCACAAACAGGGCTTTGGCGATCTCACAGCCCAGCGCCCCCGTAAAGCGGGTGGTGATGCGCCGGATATCGTCAAGGGGCACAGGCGTGGGCCCACCGGTGACCAGCACGGGCAGACCGCGCAGCGGCGAATGGGAAAGCGCACGTGCAGTGCGGTAAACGATTTCAGTTTCATCGGGCAGATTGTGTTTGCCGTAGGCATCGCGTGGCGGCAGCACGGTGACCCCCAGCTCCTGCAAAAACAGCAGACTCTGGGTCAGGATGGTGTTGTGCATGCTGCCATGCAGGGTGGGTGCCAGCAAAATGCGGGTCTGACCGCGCTCCAACTGGCCCAGGGCACTGGCCAGCACGGTGGTGATCAGATTATCGGCCATACCGGCAGCAAATTTATTGATCGTGTTATAAGTCGCGGGGGCCACCAGATAGGCATCAAAGCGCTGACCGTCGCCCAAATGCTCGGCGCGCGCACTCAGCGCCCGCACCACAGACCGGTCACTGCTCCAGGCCAGGGCATCCGGAGTAACGTAACGCAAGGCGTCTTCTGAAGCAAATACCGTGACCTCAGCGCCGTGTTTGCGCAGGGCCCGTGCCAGCAAAGGCGTTTTAAAAGCGGCAATGCCGCCACAGACGAGCAGGGCAATTTGCCGGCCGGCCAGCACATCGCTCAGCGGGGGCACAGCGTGGTCGCTCAGGGCCGAGGGCATGGGCGGCAGGGGCTCCCAGTAATCTGGCGGCAGCGGGTGGTCGTGGCTCATGCCTGCTCGCCGGAGCCTGCAGAAGGGAGTGCCGCGCGCTTTTTCTCGGCACGGCTTTTGAGAAACTCAAAGCCCATCGGCAACACCGAGATAAAGATAATACCCAGAATCACCAGCTCAAAATTCTTTTGCACCACGGGAATATTGCCAAAGAAATAGCCCGCAAAGGTACAGACGGTAATCCAGAGAAAAGCGCCGATGATGTTGTACAGAAAAAACCGGCGGTACTTCATGCTGCCAATGCCGGCCACAAAAGGGGCAAAGGTGCGCACAATCGGCACAAAGCGGGCAATAATAATGGTCTTGCCGCCATACTTTTCGTAAAAGGCCTGGGTCTTATCCAGGTAGCTGCGCTTAAAAAAGAAGCTGTCTTCTTTCTGAAAAACTTTGGGGCCTAGCATGGAGCCAATCCAGTAATTCAGTGCATCGCCAATCACAGCGGCCACCATCAGCAGCACAAAGATCAGCGCCAGATCCAGCTGGCCCAGCGCGGCAAAAGCCCCGGCAGCAAAGAGCAGTGAGTCACCGGGCAAAAAAGGCGTGACCACCAGACCTGTTTCACAGAAGACAATCAGAAACAGGATGGCGTAGACCCAGGTGCCATAATCCTGAATCACGGTCTCCATATGTTTGTTGAGATGCAGAAAAATATCAATAAACTGGGTAAAAAACTCCATGGGGGCAACCTTTATTCAAAATGTTCTGCTATTGTACCCTTTCTGACCGGGCCTGCGCAGCACAAAAGGCTTGAATTCCCCTGTGCGCGCGTGTTAGCATAAGATCACTCGGGGATGTAAAGGCTTCGACACGGAATGTCATGGCAAGAGCTGCGAGTCGGGAATGTCGACGTACCCGTTAAACTATCGGCGCTAAATTAAACGCAAACAACAAGAAAAAACTGTTTGCTGTTCCTTCTCTGAAAACTGCTGCCCCCGTGGCGGTTGCTGCTTAGAGAATGAGCACACCCACCGCGCTTTGCGCCACGGAGTAAGGTGGGTCTCTAATACAGTGGCTGCCTGACGGGTCCATGCTGATAAGCCCGCCAGAAAGATTTTCAGCTGGTCTGCCGAAACCCTGTCTGTGGGGCCGCCGGCAGATGAGATTTAAAACCGCAGACTAGACTTCGTAGACGCTTTTGTAGTGGGTTTCGTGGACGCGAGTTCGATTCTCGCCATCTCCACTTCCCGAGCGGGAGTTCGCTCCCCACAGCCCCCGGTGTTCCCCGCACCGGGGGCTGGTTTTTTAAAAGGCATATGCCCGCGCGCTGCCAGAATACGATCATTTTTGTTAGAATGATCACAATGAATGGGTACAGGTGAATCATGAAAAGCATTGCAGATCTTGCCGAGCAACTGGGCGTCACGCCAGCGATTATGCGCTCATGGCAGATCAATCTCAATCTGGAACACCCGCGCTATGAGCCGGATGCCCTGATTTATGATGCCGAATGGGAGGCCTTTTTTGCCGCCGTGGCCCGCCTGCGCAAAGAGGGCAAAAGCTTCAGCAAGATCAAAAGCAGCCTGGCCGGACAGATTCCGCCGCCGCCCAAACCCACCGCACCCAACGGCAATGGCAGCAAACGCCCGACCAACCCGGAAGATAAGACCACCGATAGCACCGCAAGCGAAGAAGCGCCTGGCGAAAACGCTGGCCGCAGCTTTTCGTTTTCGTCGCGAGAGCGCCGCCCCTTGCCTGTCAACGAAGACGTAGGCCAGGCCCTGGTGCAGCTGCGTTCAGAGACTTCTCTGGCCCCCGTACAGCACCTGCAGCGCGATATGCATGAGGCCCTGATCACCCAGGATCTCAGCCGCATGGCCCAGACCTATCTGCAATTGATGGAAAACTACCAAACCCTGGCCGCCCGCTACAGCGAAAGCACCTACGTGCTCGGCCAGCTGGAAGAAAAAAACCGGGCCCTCGAAACCCAGCTTCAGGACAAACAAGATCATTTTGCCGACAAAGAGGCCACCCAGCAGCAACGCATTCAGGAACTTGAAAACCATCTGCAAAGCCTCAAACAATCCCTGGCCCGCCGCGAAGACGATCTGGAGCAGCACCAGGACAGCCTGGTCACCAAAGATCAGATTGCCAAGGTCGAAAAGCAGATCAAAATGCTGGCCGTGACCGTTTTTCAGCAGCAGGAACAGCAGGCTGAGGCCCAAAAGCAGGGTTTCTGGCAGCGCCTGACCCGCCTCTGGCGCTGATCTGACTGCCTTTTCCTTTCTTTAACCAAAGATTAATTAGAGCATAAGTAAGATCCCATGCGCCTTTCCTATAATCCTATTATCGAACAGTAGAGAGATTTTTGAAGAAGGTAAATGGTTATGAAAAAACAGCTGAAACAAGCGGCAGCAACAGTCCTGGCCTCCATGAGCATTCTGCTCACAGCCTGTGGCGGTAACCAACTTCCCCCCATGATGATGCAACCCGGATTTGGCCAGCCCGGCTTTGGTCAGCCTGGATTCGGCCAAATCGGCGTTAACCCTATTATGCAGCCTCCCGTCACCATGGATCCCATGAACCAGCCCACCGGTACCGTCATGGGCCAAGTCGTTGATTCCCTGACCGGCGCTGGTGTCGGCGGCGTACAGGTCGAAGTGACCGGCGTGCGTCCGGCCCGCAATGCCACCACCGATGCCTCTGGCTACTTCACCCTCTCTGGCGTGCCCCAGGGTCGTCAGACTCTGACCGTGCGCCGCAACGACTACGCCACAGCCCCCGGCAATAACCAGATTCTGGTCGAAGTCAAAGCCGGCACCTCTGTACAGATGCCCAACAAAATCGAAATCATGCCCTTCCGCGCCTCTGCCGTCAACGGCTTTATCCGCGCCTTTAACAGCTTCAACCAACCCAAAGGCATTGCCCTCTCACCCGACAGCGGTGACCTCTATGTGGTCGATGTGGTCGGTGCCGGCGGCCTGATCTCCTATGACCACGGCGAAGTCAAGCGCCTCAACGGCGAAGGCGGCATTGTCGCAGCCTTTGGCGCGCCCCTCAGCGCCGGCTCCAAGCTCTTCTCAGTCGATATGTTCCGCCTGCTGCGCCGCCCCAACGGCGTGGGTGTAGACCAGGGTGGTAACGTCTTTGTGGCCAACACCGGCCAGAACAACGTGCGCCGCTACGGCTCCGGCGGCCAGTGGATCAACAACATTGAACTGAACTTTAAAGAAGTCTTTGATATCGCCACCATGACCACCGGTGATGCGGTGATCTCTGACCCCGGCACGGGCCGCCTGATTCTGCTGGACTCCAGCATGAACGTTCGCGTTCCCAACATGCTGCCCATTCCGACCAACGGCGTGCGCGGTGTGGCCACCAACAACAACGACGACATCTTTGTGGTCAACGCAGCTGCAGCCCCTGGCCAGGTAGTCATGAAGTTTGACCGCTACGGCAACCGCATGCCCCTCTCCTTTGGTCGCATAGGCGGTGTGCAGCCCGGTAACTTCAGCAACCCCACCGACCTGGCCATCGACAACCGCAACGGTGACATCTACGTGGTCGACAGCGGCAACAACCGCGTGCAGCGCTTTGACAGCGAAGGCAACTACCTCTCTGAATTCGGCAGCTTCGGCACCGAGAACGGCCAGTTTAACGCCCCCTGGGGTGTCGCGGTGGATAAAGACGGCTTTGTCTACGTCACCGACTCCAAAAACGCCCGCGTGCAGAAGTTTGCCTCTGGCCGCGTGATGCAGGAGCGGACCAACACCGACACCTTCTAAACACACGTTTTTAATCTCTCTCTCTACGCTGACCGCTCACCCGAGCGGTTTTTTTCTTGCCACGGGTCTGCTCGCCGCAGGCTGCCAAGATATTAAAAGCCCCCGCTTTTGCGGGGGCTTCAGGAACAGCGCTCAGATGGGGGCGTTAGTCAGCCGAGACGCCGGTAAAGTGAAAGTTGCGCAGCTTCAGCGCCGGCACAGCCAGGCGACCAAAGTAGCCCTGAAAGCTGCAGACCTGGTTGCCAATACCCTCGACGTGAGCGAAGGCCTTGAGCAGAGACTCGTTATAGCGCATGTTCTTGAGCGGCTGCGTCAGCTGACCGTCTTCGATCATAAAGGTCCCATCACGGGTCATGCCCGTCACGGTCGCCTGCTTGGGATCGACCACATTGGAGTACCAGAGGCGGGTCACATAAATGCCCCGCTCGGTGCTGGCCACCAGCTCATCGAGGCTCTGATCGCCGCCCAGCAGGCGCACATTGGTAGGAAAGGGTCCCATGGTCGCCGGCGGCATCAGGGCATGGCCGGTAGACCGGACGCCCATTTTGGCTCCCAGCCGGCGGTCGTAGGTCATGTGCTGAATCACGCCGTTTTCGATCAGGGGCAGGGCTTTTTTGGGCTGGCCCTCATAGTCAAACCCCGGCCCCAGGGTCAGGGGATGAAAGGGATCGTCAATCAGGCTGATGCGCGGATCAAAGATCTGCTGACCGAGCTTACCGGCGGTATAAGTGCGGTTTTCGCTGTAGGCCAGGCCGCCAAAGCCCAGATAATTCAGAAACTCCACCAGCTCCAGCACGGCAGTGGGCGCCAGCACCACGGTATAAGCGCCGGGTTCAGCGGCAATCGGGTCGCGGGCCTGCAGCGCGCGGGCCATGGCCTGCTCGGCCAGGGCCTCAACCTCAATTTCACGCACGTCGTGGGTATGAAACTCGGACCAGGCCGAGCCCTGACGCTGGGCCATGGCCGTATAGGTAAAGGAGGCCTGGGTCCAGGCCTGATAGGCAAAAAGACCTTTGGAGTTCATGATCGAAAGCATCTGGTCGCCGTTGACCAGCATGCCGGCAGAGGTCAGCTCACGCTCAGCAGAACGCTTCAGAATCGGGGCCAGACGCTCGGCCTTGTCGTGCGGCGTGTAATCGATCGTGCCCTGCTGATAGGCAAAATCAATTTCAGGTTGCTCCACAGGATCCAGCACGGCGGTCCAATCCTGATCAGCCTTGCTGTGACGGGCCGCCTCACAGGCCTGCGCCACCACCCGCTTCAGCTCCGGGCCGTCAAAGATATTGCAGGAGGCCACGCCGACCTGCTGGCCAAAAGCCACGCGTACGGTCAGGTCGTATTCTTTCTGGGCCCCGTTCTGGGAGATGTAGTTATTGGTGAAGCGGGTCGAAAAGGTTTTGCCTCCGCTCAGAATCACCTCGGTTTCATCGGCCGGGGAGGCCGCAATGGCATCTGCCAGAATTTCCTGGGCTTTCTTTTTACTCAGCATAGCCAACGCCTACCTTTACATTGTTAAAACGGGCGTACGAAACGCCATGGCCCACGCGGGCGACCTGCATGGGCTGGCCCTTACCACAGTTGGGTGTGCCCCAGACCTTGTAGTGCTTCTGATTGGCAATGGCGTCACAGCTGTTCCAGAACTGGGGTGTGATGCCGGTATAAGTGGGATTCTTGACCATGCCGACAATCTTGCCGTCTTTGATCTCCCAGCCCAGCTCACCGCCAAACTGAAAGTTGAGGCGCTTGTCATCAATCGACCAGCTGCGGTTATCGTTGATCCAGATGCCGTCTTTGGTGCTGGCAATCATCTCTTCGAGTTCATGCTCGCCCGGCAGCAGGTTGATATTGGTCATGCGCACAATCGGGGTGTGGTTATAGCCTTCAGCGCGCATGGCCCCGTTGGATTCCATGCCAAAGCTTTCGGCGGTTTCACGGCCCATCAGATAGCCCACAAACTTGCCGTTGCGGATAATATCAGAACACTGGGCCGGGGTGCCCTCATCGTCATAGCCAAAGCTGCCCAGGCCGCCAGGCACGGTGGCATCGGCCACAATATTCACAATCTCAGAACCATACTGAAAATGCTTGAGTTTATCCTGGGTCAAAAAGCTGGTGCCGGCAAAGTCGGCTTCATGGCCCAGCACCCGGTCAAACTCCACCGGGTGGCCACAGGATTCATGCACCTGCAAAGCCAGCTGACTGCCGCCCAGAATCAGGGTTTTTTCGCCAGACGGGCAATTTTTGGCGCTCAGCAGCTGCACGGCCTCTTCGGCAATGCGCTGGGCGTTGGCCGTCAGATCAAGGGTGGGAATCAGTTCATAGCCAGCTGAGGCAAACTGGCCGCCAAACGAAGAGGGAAAGGAACGGATCTGCACGTCGGTATCAGAGACCGCCGTGGCCGAAAAGCCAGCACCCGTCTGAATAATTTCCTGCTCAATCGCGCTGCCTTCGCTGTTGACAAAAATCTGCCATTCCTTCCAGAAGTCAAAGCCCGATTCACTCAGGGCCACCCCCTTAACACCACGCAGAATCTGATCAATTTCAAACAGGGCTTCCAGCTTGCGCTCCAGTGAAACGGCAAAAGGCTCCTGCTCACACGGAGATTTCCAGCTGGTCACAATCGCTTTGCGCCGCGCCAGCTCGACCGGCTTATGATACAGATGGGCAGAGTCTTTGGCCAGCGCCACGGCGCGCTGCACGGCGATTTCGACCTTGGACTTTTTGAGATCCGGGTTGCCGGCAAAGCCCCAGGCGCCGTTAACGAGCACCCGGATGCCCATGCCCATTTCGATGTGTTGCTTGATACCATTCACATTGCCATTGCGCACTTCCAGCGATTCCCGCTGCAGGCGAATCACACGGGCGTCAGCATAACTTGCACCCATTTGCAGGGCCGTGTCAATGGCCAGCTGCGCCAGTTCTTTTTCGTTCATAAAGGCCTCTTTGTGACAGATTTACCCCCATTGTAACCGCAACAGGTGGGTTTTGGGGTTTTGCTTTTAGGACCCGGCTGTGGTATCACAGCTGAAGCACCCAAAGATCCATCACGCAGAGGAAGCCCCATGGAAATTGATCTGGTTCGCCTGCATTTCAGCCCCCAGAGCCTGCAGCTGCTGAATATCGCCGTGGCGATTATTATGTTTGGCGTGGCGCTGGATATGCATCCACGCGACTTTAAAACCGTGTTTGATGCGTCCCGTGCCCCGCTCATCGGCCTCTGCTGCCAGTTTTTGCTGCTGCCCGCCATGGCCTGTGCCCTGACCTTTCTGCTGCAACCCCAGCCCAGTATTGCCCTGGGCATTATGCTGGTCGCGGCCTGCCCGGGCGGCAATTTTTCGAATTTTCTGACCCATTTCAGCGGTGGCAACACCGCGCTTTCGATTGCCATGTCTTCGGTCTCTACAGCCAGCTCGATTGTGATGACCCCCCTGAATATTGCCTTCTGGGGCAGTCTGAACCCCTATACCGCCCCGCTGCTGAAAAGCATTGCCATCAGTCCCTGGGAGATTCTCGAAACCGTGGCCCTGATTTTATTGCTGCCGCTGGCCCTGGGCATGCTGATCAATCTGCGCCTGACCTGGCTGGCCGATAAACTGCACAAAACCTTTCAGATTTTTTCGCTGCTTTTTCTGGTGGCCTTTATTGCCATGGCCCTCAAGAGCAATCTGAACTACTTTGTGCAGTACATCGGCATTGCCTTCTGGATTGTGCTGCTGACCAACGGACTGGCACTGGGCATGGGCTACGGCGCGGCACGTGCCCTGAAACTACAGACAACAGATGCACGGGCCGTGGCCTTTGAAACGGGGATCCAGAACTCCGGCTTTGGTCTGATTCTGATCTTCAACTTTTTTAATGGCCTTGGCGGCATGGCCCTGATTGCCGCCTGGTGGGGCATCTGGCACCTGATCTCCGGGCTGGCCCTGGCGATCTACTGGCGACGCAAGCCGGCTCAGAGCGCGCCGGAAGCCATACAGTAAACTACATTTAAAGCGCCTGTTATCAAATCGTCACGCCTTTTTGATGCACCGTCCCATCAAAAATGCTATGGTAATTTTATGGGCCGTCAGAGGATCAACAAGGAGCACGCTGGATGAATCTTTATGTTCGCCTCTGTCTATTGCTATTGAAGCACCTGCTGTGGGGCAGACCGCTGGAACCCATGGCAACCTCACATCTGCGTTTCAGGGTGCTGCCCAGTGATCTGGATCTGAACCTGCACATGAACAACGGCCGCTATCTGGCCCTGATGGATCTGGGGCGCTTTGAACTGATGCTGCGCACCGGTCTCTTTCGCAAAGGGGTGCAGCGGCGCTGGATGCCCGTGGTGGCCGATATCAAAATCCGCTACTGGCGCTCCCTGAAACTGTTTCAAAAAGTTGATCTCAATACCCGTCTGGTCAGCTGGGATGAGCGCTGGTTTTATCTGGAGCAGCGCTTTGAGCACGAAGGCAAGCTGATGGCGCGGGCCCTGATCAAAGTGGCCTTTGTGCACGCCCGCCAGACCCTGCCCACCGCCACCGTCCTGGAAGTCATGAATGCCGATCTGGATGTGCCGCCCCTGCCCGACGAGTTTCAGAAAGGCTGGGTCACCCGCTTAAACACGCGCTCTCTGGTTTCCTGAAAGACGGATTCTGTGTTATGATCTCATCATAACGCACCGTGTCAACAGACACCAAAGGAGAGCAGCAGCATGTTACCTGATTTTATCCGGCATCCCCTGACCTTAAATATGGAAATCGTGGCCATGGTGGCCGAAGAGATCCAGCAGCGCGCAGAATACTTTGTGCAGACCCACTCCGACGAAGCCTATGAAGCTTATCTCAACCAGATGATCAACCAGATCGAAAAAACGGTCGACACCCTTGCCACCCCTTTTGAGCAGGTGATGAAAATGGTGCAGGATCTGCGTCCTGAACACAGCAGTAACAGTCCTTTAAACCTGAACTGGCAGGATGCGTTTCAGACCCTGAACAGCCGCATCCAGGAACTGAAAAAGAACCTGCCCTCCTGATAAGCGGTCTGTGCTCACCTCCCTGTCTGTTCGCCCTGGATTTCCGGATTTTTTAAATCTGCCCTGGGCGCACAGTCTGGATACCTGGCAAGCCTCCCAGGCTCCCCTGGAAGATCTGGCGATTGGCCTGTGCCGCCATGTGGTGCGCTTTGTGCGCTGCGAAGGCCAGCTCTTTGCTTTAAAGCAGATGCCCGGCAGCCTGGCCCTGAAAGAATACCACGCCCTGCGCAGGCTTGAAGAATTGAATCTGCCGGCGGTCCAGGCCGTGGCCCATGCAGAACTGAAAAACGCTGACAGCGAGGCAAGCCTGCTGATCACCCGTTACCTCGACGATGCCGTCCCCTATCGCCTGTTGTTTATCCGCCCTGATTTTGCCCACTACCGGGAACATTTGCTGGATGCCATGGCCAGTCTGCTGGTCCAATTGCACCTCAGTGGGATGTTTTGGGGCGACTGCTCGCTGTCCAATACCCTTTTCCGCCGGGATGCAGGTCGTCTGCAGGCCTATCTGGTCGATGCCGAAACCACGGAACACCACCCCAGTTTCTCAGACCCGCTGCGCCAGCATGAGCTGGAGATCATGAATGAAAATATTACCGGTGCATTGGCTGATCTGGCGGCAGCAGGCGATCTGCCTGCCGACTTTCCGATCTTTGAAACCGGGGAATCGATCCAGCAGCGTTACCAGCAGCTCTGGGAGGAAGTCACCCGTGCTGAAAGCATTGCACCCCAGCAGGCCTACCGGATTCAGGATCGCATTCAAAAGCTGAACCGGCTGGGCTTTTCAGTCGACGAAGTGCTGCTGCAGTCTGCCGAAGAGCCCAACCGCCTGCACTTTCGCCTGCTGATTGCCGACCGCTACTTTCACAGCCAGCGCCTGCTGGATCTGACCGGTCTGACAGCCGAAGAACATCAGGCGCAGCGTATCATCAGCGAGATTCAGGCCTTGCATCTGTCTCAGACAGACGGCCAGACGCTGAGCGAAACCGCCCAGGACTGGCTGCAAAACGTCTGGCTACCGCTGCAGCCCGCACTGACGTCAATGCTGACAGGCGTGGACTTACAGGTTGCAGAGGCTTATTGTCTGTTGCAGGACCACAAATGGTATTTATCTGAAAAAGCAGGCGCAGATATTGGCAGCAGCCAGGCCCTGAGCGATTTTCAACAGACAGTCTGGCCAGACTATCTGGCCGGACGCTGTAGCTCAGCCGAAAATTGAGCTTGAAAATGTAATTTTTCCCTTACATTTTAACCCGATTTGCACGCGATAGCGCTGAATCCAACAAAATATACAGGGCTCTCCAAAAGTCGTGAAAGGGCATAAAATAAACCTCACCAAGTTAAAAACCTGATGAGGATTATACGAAATGCACCACTGTACACCGCTTTTGAAGATTTGGGAAGGTATTCCCGAGTACC
>JACYMC010000080.1 GCA_015272195.1 Candidatus Sericytochromatia bacterium | reverse complement strand
CTTTGTGGTTATTGAATCCATCGCCTCAAGGAGACCCTTTCATGTGTAAAAAAACTTCAGCCGATCCCCTCAAGTCTACTCAGGGAGTGCGAAGAACGGTTCATTCTGAATCACTGTCAGGAACTGCATCTGTGTGTGGGCAGAGCGTCAGTCCGGGCTTTTGCTGACACTGAAATTAAAAGGTGTTGCTCTGACTGGGTTACTTTTGGGCCTGTCTGTCATGCCACTCGTTCTGGGGTGGGCCGACTTGCCGTAGTGGCAGATGCTGTCCCAGGCTCCAGAACAACTCTGGATTGTAATAGGTCATCGGTTCTTTGAGACTGCGCGCCGTGCAGGGCTGCCGGTACCCCCGGTAAATGCTGCTGAAACTGACGGCTGGCTGGTTCACAAAGCTCACGCGTGACGATGCTGGCTGGGGATGGCAGATATACAGATAGCCCCAGGCGCCGTCTGCGCTGGGCAGGTGCGAAAACACCTCAAAGTGCAGATGCGGGTAACCAGCTGAGCCAGTGGTGCCAACCCTGGCCAGGACGTCACCCTGGCGGACCTTTTGCCCCTGGCGGACCTGAATCTGCTGCAGATGCGCCGACAGCGAAAACAGGCGGGGGCCGTGCTGCAGGATCAGGTAATGACCGTAACGCAGATTATTTTGTTGTACGACCCTGACGACTGTGCCGTCTGCCGGGCTGCGTACCGGACTGCCTTGCGGTGCTTTAAGGTCCACGCCGGTGTGACCACCCCGGTAAACCGAGTAATAGCTGTAGCTGTTGCCAAAGGCGTTGCTGATGCGTCCTTCAACGGGCAAGCGCCAGTTCTGGGGGAGTCTTTCAATGGGAGATAGGCTGATATAAAGAGGGGCGGCACTCAGCTGGGCCAGTAGCAGCGGGCTGATCATGCACCAAAACCATAAAAAATCAGGCTCGCCACTATGCCGGTGAGCAGGCAGACTTTGCTGCTGAGGCGCAGCAGGTCTAAGGCCTGTACCCGTGTAATGGCCAGCAGCGGCAGTGCCCAGAAAGGCTGAATCAGGTTGGTCCAGGTGTCACCCCAGGCAAAGGCAATCACCATCTGGCCCATATCAGCCTGCAGGCTCTGGGCTACGGGAATCAGCACCGGGGCCTGTACAGCCCACTGGCCGCCGCCGCTGGGCACCAGAAAGTTCAGTACACCAGCTGATAAAAAGGCCAGGGGTAAAAATGTGGCGGGTGTGGCAACGGTCAGCAGCTGTTCTGAGAGCATCACCGCCAGCCCGGAATCCTGCATCATGCCCATCAGGGCACCGTAGAGCGGAAACTGCAGCACCACACCGGCGGTTTCGCCCAGCCCTTCGCTGACGGCCTGCTGCAGGGCCGTACTGTGGCGGTGCAGGGCAAAACTGAGACCAAAGAGCAATAAAATCACTGTGTTCAGGTTCAGGCTCTGCTGGCCGCTCAGCAGCAGACAGGCCGTCAGGATGACCATCAGCCAGCCGGTGGGCAGCACGTAATCCCAGCTGCGGGCTTGTGGTGCGACCGGCGGGCTCTGTTCAGGCTCTGCTGCTGCGGACATCAGCTGCCCGGCTTTGACGGGCAAAAATTGGACGCTCAGCGCCGCGGTCAGGATGATGCCCAGCAGCAGGCACAGGTTCAGCGGCGAGAGCAGGGTCTCGCTGACGGGAATCACGCCCAGGCTGCTGGCCCAGTTGTGCTTGGGAGTGGCCACCACCAACGGGGCCGAGCCGCTCCAGCCGCCGTGCCAGACAATAAACCCTGCATAGGCGGCTGCTGTATAACGCAGGCGGGCCACGCTGTTATTGGGCTGGCTGCGGGCCACTTCGCGGGCGATCAGGGCCCCGGCGACCAGCCCCAGGCCCCAGTGCAGCCAGCTGATGGCTGCACTCAGCACCACAATCCAGAAGGCTGTGCCCCGCTGCAGGCTGAGCCAGCGGGCCAGCGCCTGCAGGCGGGCGTAAACCCAGGTCGCGCTGGCCAGCACATGGCCCAGCAGCAGCATCAGCACCATCTGCATGGCAAAGCCCATCAGGCTGCCAAAGCCCTGGCTCCAACTGTTGAGAATCGCAACCGGGCCGCTGGGCGTCAGCACCCAGGCTGCCAGGCCCACCAGCAGATTCAGCAGGCAGGCCAGCAGCAAGGGTTGAAACAAATGGGCAATTGGCATGGTCCCATTATCCCATGAAGTTTTAGACCGGCAAAACCGGCAGCTCACCGGTGGCCGGAAAGCGCAGCGGGCGCTCAGCAACCGGTTTGGCAATGCTGACGCTCAGCAGGTTGTCGGCTTTGCTGATCAGGCTTTCGCACTCCGGGCTGAGCTGGCAGAGATGCAGGCGCTTGCCCAGTTTCAGGTAGCGCTCGGTGAGGTTATTAACAGCCTCCAGGCCCGAGTGATCCATAATGCGGGAGTGCTCAAAGTGAATATACACTTCTTCGGGGTCCTGGCGCACGTCAAAGGCCTGCAGAAAATTATGCACGGAGGCAAAAAAGAGGTAACCGCTTACTTTGTAGTGAAGGGCACCTTCAGCGTCCAGGCGGCTGTGCACAAAGATATACTGCGCTTTTTTCCAGCTGAAGACCAGTGCAGAGACCACAATGCCCAGCAACACGGCCAGGGCCAGGTCGGTCAGCACGGTGACTGCTGATACCATGACGATTACAAAGCTGTCGCTGTAGGGTACGCGGCGCATGACCCGAAAGCTGGACCATTCAAAGGTGCCGATCACCACCATAAACATCATGCCCACCAGTGCAGCCAGCGGGATCATGGCCAGCCAGGGACCGGCAAACAGGATCAGGCCCAGCAGGGCCAGACCTGCCATAATACTGCTCCAGCGGCCCCGGCCACCGGCCTGGATATTGATCATGCTCTGCCCAATCATGGCACAGCCGCCCATACCACCAAAAAAGCCGGTAATAATATTGGCCAGGCCCTGCGCACCACATTCGCGGTCTGCATGGCCACGGGTTTCGGTCATTTCGTCAATCAGAGACAGGGTCATTAAAGACTCAATCAGGCCCACCGCTGCCAGAATCAGGGCGTAAGGAAAGATAATGCCCAGGGTTTCAAAATTCTGACTCTAACGGATTCTGTTGGTAAAGGTAGCCATAAGCAGCCAAAAAAAAATAAAATACTCTCTGTCCGAGATAAACCAAGGAAGAGAGATCAAATTA
>JACYMC010000127.1 GCA_015272195.1 Candidatus Sericytochromatia bacterium | reverse complement strand
CATTACCGGGCGCTTTTGAGCAGGTTATCGGCATGAAAGGTGGATATATTGAGTTATAAGTCAAAAGACTTGAATTTTATATATCGCAGGGGGTATACTGGTTGTAGTAAGCCAGCAAAGGAGATACCCCATGGCACACGCACAAAAAGTCCCTTTTCAGGAATTGATCAAGCAGTCAGATGTGCCGATTCTGATTGACTTCTGGGCCCCCTGGTGTGGCCCCTGCCGGGCCATGGCGCCGGTATTGCAGCAGATTGCCGATCGGTACCGGGGCCAGCTCAAGGTCTTAAAAATCAATGTAGATGACAATCCGGCCATTGCCAATCACTACCGCATTCAGAGCATTCCGACCCTGATGCTCTTTGAGCAGGGCAAGGTGGTAATGCAGCAGGCGGGAGCGGTGCCTTATGAGGCGCTGGCAGAACGCTTAAAGCCTTTTTTAAAGGCTGCTGCCTGAGTTGTCACTCCGGCTGTCAATGATCAGCGGGGGCTGGCGTAGCAAACGCGCCATGGCCAGCGCCTGCTGATCTGTTTTGACATTGATGACGGCACAAGCTCCTGTGGGCACATAACGGCCTTCAAAAGGCAGCAGGCGGGCCACCACATAAAAGCCCTGAAATAAAAAGCGCCGGGCATCGCTGTCGCAGAGCTGCAAGGTGTCGTCATCCACCAGATCGCGCAGCATGGCAATATCGTGGCCCTCATGGGCCATGACCTGATAACAGCCAAAGCGGTAGTTTTTAAAGTCGCGGTAGACCTGGCGCTGTTCCGGCGTCATCTGCTGCTGATAGGTCTGAAAGAAGCGATCCAGCGGGGTTTGCCCGTCGATGTAGGTTTCAAAGATCAGGGCGTCGACAAAAAAGGGTATCAGCTCCAGCTCAGCAGGAAGGGTCTCGCGGTCGTAACGCATGGCGATGCGCCGCAGGTAGCGGGCATAATGGGGGTCATAAATGAACTCAGTCAGCTTGCTGAAATAGCCCAGAGGGCTTTCGTCGGTGAGTTCAAAGGGTTTGCGGCTGGGTGATGGCGCTGACATAAACACCCCCAAAAAACGAAAAAGTTGCGGTGGCAGGACTCGAACCTGCGACCTTCGGGTTATGAGCCCGACGAGCTACCAACTGCTCCACACCGCGTCGTTGTTTGGCTGAGCTGTTGCTCAACTGAAATCATTTTAACAAACCCACCTCAGCATGTAAACCAGATAGCCCAAAATCTAGGCGATGGACTGAATCAGATCCCGATCCAGCAGGGGGATGGCCTCTCGGATCTTTTTGCGGAACTCCTCCGGCGCTGCCGGCATGGTCTCCAGCTGGCGCAGCAGGTCGATCAGCTGGCGCATGGCGCGCACCACGTCACCGTCGGTCATATTGGTGAACTTAAACAGGGTCGACCAGCGGGCGCCGTTGCCCCAGAGCACCACCAGCGGGGCAAAATCAAATTCCACCGTCAGGGGCAGATGAATGTTTTCTTCTTCCTGCACATAGCGCAGATCGTCAGCAATGTGCAGAATATCTTTGAAGAACTCCCGTACCTTTTTGGAGCACTGGCTGAGGTCGTGTTCCATATAGCGCCGGGGTTCAAAGACCAGGGTCGAGAAGATGGCGGCCATCTCCACGGGCGTGAAGCTGTTATAGTCGAGGCTCTCCATCACCAGTGAGATCAGCAGATCGTTCTGGGCCCGGATATGGGCCGTCATTTCGCCCAGAGGTGTCAGGCGCCAGTGTTTGCCGTCGGGCTTGATGCGGCCAAAATACTGCAGCACGCGGGTCAGGGCGTCAAATTCTTTGAGGTAGATTTCCTGCTGACGCTTGATCTGCTTGCCGAAGCCCCGCAGCTGGGAGCGCAGGTGGCGGATATAGCTTTTGGACTCCGGTGAGGACTTGATCTGTTCCAGTGCCAGGCGCTTCTGCTCCATCAGCAGGTTGATATTGATCATTTCTTTATTACTGAGATACTGGCCAAAGCTGCGCTGCAGGACTTCGCGGACCTCTTTGCGCTCGCCGTTGCGCAGCAGGTTGAGCACCATATTATAAGAAAGGGTAAAATGGCTGGCAATCGGGTCATAGTCGCCCTGGATCAGCTCCACGGCCTGGTAAGGTGACTGATACAGGCTGCCAATGATCACACAATAGCCTTCGGTGTCCATGCCCCGGCGTCCGGCGCGCCCTGTCATCTGGGTGAACTCATTGACTGTCAGTACCCGGTGGCCCACATCCGTGCGTTTGGAAAGTGAAGAAATCACGGTGGTACGGGCGGGCATGTTGATGCCAGCGGCCAGGGTTTCGGTGGCAAAGACCACCTTGACCAGATTGCGCTGAAACAGGCTCTCAACCAGGTGACGTAGCAGGGGTACGAGGCCAGCATGATGGGCGGCCAGCCCTTTGGGCAGGCCCAGCAGCAGGCTTTCGGTGGAGGGGCCGGTTTCTTTGAGGCTGGGGTTTTCGTCGAGCAATTGTTTGATGGTGGCCTCAATCAGCTTTTTTTCGTCTTTGCTGGTCAGATCCATGCCGCTGTCGAGACAGCTGCTAAGGGCGTCATCGCAGTTTTTACGTGAAAAGATAAAATAAATCGCTGGTAGCATCTGCTTTTTTTCGAGGGCTTCAATCACGCGGCCTTCGGGTATGAGATCGGGTTTGCGGGTCTTTTTGCCGCTGCGGCGGTCCTGGTGCAGCTGTTTTTTGAGGGACTTCTGTTTTTCGGCCAGCTTTTCGAGCCGGGCGTCCAGACGGCCTTTTTTATTAAAGACCGGGTAGAGCTTTTCGCCGCCAAAGTAAAAGTGCCGCAGGGGCACGGGGCGCTCCAGGTGTTCAATGATCTTCATCTCGTTGTGAATCGAGGAGATCCAGTTGCACAGTTCGTCGGCATTGGCGATGGTGGCCGAGAGGGCCACCAGACAGAGGTGACTGGGGGCATGGATGATGATTTCTTCCCAGACCGTGCCCCGATCCATATCGTTCATGTAATGGCATTCATCGATCACCACATAGAGTACGGAGTCCATGCGCCGGGGGTTCTGGTAGAGAATATTGCGCAAAACTTCAGTGGTCATGACCACCACATCGGCCTGGGGATTGATCGACTGATCGCCCGTGACAAGACCCACCCGCTCAGCGGGGTACTGTTCCAGCAGGTCGCGGTATTTCTGGTTGCTGAGGGCTTTGAGGGGGGTGGTGTAAATGACCTGCAGGTTGCGGTCGAGGGCGTCGAAGATCGCAAACTCGGCCACGATGGTTTTGCCTGAGCCTGTCGGGGCGGTCACCAGAACCGAGCGGCCGTTTAGTAGGGTTTCGGCGGCTTCGATCTGAAAAGCATCAAGTTCGAAGTCAAAACCGTCTTTAAAGCGTTCAATGATGGCGTGGTCGTTCATAGTGCGGGCTGCCTGTTGTGCGATTGGTGTTGTGGGCTTGCCCTCAGTATAAACGCTTTATACCCGTGCTGTCACGGCAAAGCCGCCAGACGCTTAGCCGCGAAAGACGTCAAACATAATGCGCCGGTAGTTTTCGCCGCCAAAGATGTGCACTGACTGCAGGGACTGGTTTTCCCACATCTGCACAAAACGCGTGCTGGGCATTTCGATATAGGGGCCTTCGAGGCTGTCATGCACAATGATGGTGTTTTTGTCGGGGTTATAGCCGACCACAATCACATAATGCTCTTGTGACAGGCCGCCAAAGTCCAGCAGCACGGGCGTGGGACGGCCCTGATTGACCTGATGGATCAGGTTTTCAAGACTGGCCCGGCGAAAAGGCTGGGCCTGTAAGCCTTTGCTGCGCAGATAGTTTGTCATGGCCGCGTCGGTGGTGGCCAGGTTATTGGGGTTGGCTTCGTTGACCACCGCCTGGTAATCCATTTCAATGCCCCAGAAGTTGACTAAGGTGGTGATCACGGCCTGACCACAGGTATTGTCGTTGCCCTGGCGAAAGAAAGGGACCCCGTCAATCACGCGGCTGCCGTTCTGGTAAACTTGAATCTGAGCGCCACTTTCGACCTGCAGGGTGCGAAAAAGACCCTGACGCACGTTTGCCGGGCGGCCAAACTGCTGCACCTGTTGCACCTGATAATAGTTCTGGGGCATTTGCAGGGGCACCTGAGGTGTACCGCAGGCGCTCAGCACGGTCATACCGGTCAGGGTGGCCATGGCCAGTGTGGCCAGACGCTTTTGCAGGCGCAGGGCGCGCAGCAATTCTTTGAGCGGGATCAGGCCTTTCTCAAGCAGAATGTCCCCCAGGCGGCGATCCTGGCGTTGTTTCTGTTCGGCCACGGCGGCGCTGAGCTGTTTGGGGGTCAGCTGGTGGGTAGCGACCAGAATTTCGCCCAGACGTTTGTGTACCGGCTGCAGGGGACTCTGTTCGGTGCTGTGCTGTTCGTGCTGCCAGTCCAGCAGTAGCTGAGCGGCCAGCAGATCTTCGAGTTCATCTTCGCTGAGGCTGCCCTGACGCACCAGGATGCTGCCCAGATAGTCGTGGGTCTGGCGCTGCTCCAGCAGCGCGCGTTCCAGTTCTTCGGGGGTGACCCGGTTGCTTTGCAGCAGCAGTTCACCCAGGCTGCGCCGGCGGCTGCAGCAATGTTCTCTGACCTGACCGCTGCTCTGGTGGCTGAGCGCTTCTTCAACCAGGCCTTTGCTGGTGTAGCCAAGGGCGATCAGCATTTCACCAATTTTCTGGCGGGTTTCACCCTGGCGGGCCAGGGCGGTCGAGAGCTGCCAACGGCTGACGGCATGCAGTGAAAGCAGGATTTCACCCAGCTGGCGGCGTTCGGTGGGATGGGCGCTCAGGCGTTGCAATAACTGGGCTTCAAGGAGTTCCACCAGTTGTTCCTGGCTGATCAGTTTTTGGGCGACCAGGATTTCACCCAGTTTCTGTTGTGTGTTGTGTTGATGGGAGATAGCTGCTGCCAGTTGTTCGCTGCTGATCAGGTTTTGCTCCAGCAGCATTTCACCGATAAAACGGCAGACGCTGTTTGAAATTTGCTCAGTTACTTGCACCATATCGGCTCCCTCGTTCTTCTTTTCTTTTCTTGTAGCCCCTGACCGCCCTGAAGTGAAGCAAATGGCTTTGATTTAAACTAAAATTAACCTTAAAAAATCTTTTCTAAACCTTTGCGTGGGTTGTTGAGATCCCTGTATCAGGCCTGATGATTGACTCAGAGGCCGCATTCCCCTGATAAGCATGGGCATTCAGACCATAAGCTGTTACAATCAAAAGAATCTAAAACAGCCCGTATCAAAACGAAGGTGCCATGATGGATATTGTAATCAAAAATGGAACCGTCATTAACGCCGGAAGTATGTTTCGCGCCGATGTCGGCATTCGCAACGGCAGGATTATTGCCCTGGGCGAAGACCTTTCAGGGCAGGAAAACATCGATGCCAGCGGCAAATACATTTTGCCCGGTCTGATTGAAACCAACGCCTACCTTGAGTCCCCCTTTGGCAACACCCGTTCGACCGATAATTTTTTTAAGGGCTCGCAGGCCGCAGCGGCCGGGGGCGTCACAACCTTTATTGATCGCGTGGTGCCCTTGCCGGACGAATCCCTGCACGAAGCCATCCGCAACCGGCGTGATCTGGCTGACCCACAGGTCGCCGTGGACTACAGCCTGCATATTTGTTTGCCCCGGCTGGATGAAAGCAGTCTGGCTGAAATTCCTGGGCTTGTGGATCAGGGCTATCCCAGCTTTGAGGCCATGCTGTATGACCCCTTTCCCCAGCAGTCTTTGTCTGAAGCCAGTCTGCTGCGGCTGATGAATGCCATGCAGTCCAGCAACAGTCTGCTGGTGCTGCACTGCGGCAGTCAGGCCCTGATGCAGCATTTGCGGCAGCAGTACCCCATTCCTGCCGAAGACGAGTCGATTCCTGACTATCCCAGGCTCTGGCCGTCTGAGGCCGAAGCCGCTTCGGTGCTGCAGGTACTGAGTCTGGCGGCACATTTTGAAACACCTCTGTTTCTGGATGGCCTGAGTACAACGGCATCCCTTGACGTGCTGGCGCACTACCATGCCCTGCCTTCGCAGGTGAACGTCAGTTGTCACCTGCACCATTTGAGCCATCATGAAACGGTTTATGCGCAAAAAGATGGCCGTCATTACGCCTGCCTGCCGCCCCTGCGCCCGGCGGCTGACAGTGAAGCGCTCTGGCGGGGGCTCTCAGCTGGCCTGATTCAGGTCGTGGCCAGTGCTCATCGGGGCTTTACCCACGCCCAGAAAAAGCTGGGACAGGATCTGGCGGCCATTCCGCCCGGTTTTGCCAATCTCAGTGCACTCTTGCCTGTGCTGCACGATCAGGGGGTGGCCGCTAAACGCTTCAGCATGATGTATCTGGTCTCTCTGCTCTCTGCTTTTCCGGCCCAGATTTTTGGCCTGCACCAAAAAGGTGCTGTGGCCATTGGCAAAGATGCTGACCTGGTCATTTTTGATCCGACTGCGCGTCAGACCCTTTCCTGTGCCCAGATGCATACCAGCAGCGATTTTTCGATTTATGAAGGCGAAGAAGTCCATGGAACGGTGGATATGACCTTTTCTCGCGGTAAAATTGTCTTTGATGCCGGCCGTTTTGTGGGAGAACAGGGTGCAGGCCAGTTTATTTCACGCCGCCTGTGAGTTCTGTCTGAAATATGCGCCAAACCGTGGCAGTTTGCTCTACAATTAAAGCAGGATCTTTCAATTGTTTGCGTTAAGCGGAGCGCATTGCAGCGCACCGCCTGGAATATAAAATAAAGGAGCAGAGCCGATGACATCCAATCCTGTCTTGCCCGCAGAAGGTATGGAGGGGCTTGCGGCCACCATCACAGAAGGTTATCAGACCCTGCGGCAGATCACCTGCCTCGAAGATGTCTATGAGATCATGGACTTTCTGATGGATGAGGTCAAAGCCAAGTACACCAATATCCGCTGCAAGATAGACTGTGCTATGTGCTGTAAAGGCCTGCATCCGCCTTATATCACAGCGGCAGAGTGGGAGCTGATCCTTTATTACATCAATGAGTTTCCCCAGATTATCCAGGATGAGATCATTCGGCGGGCCCGTTTTTATGTGGCGCAGCATCGGGATGCTCTGATTCTGCAGCAAAAAATGATGAATGGTGAGATTCCTGCCGAAGAAATCCGCGAAACCTATCAGGTGTTGGCCCAATCACTCAAAAACGCAACCTGTCCTTTTCTGGTGATGGATAAATGTGGAATTTACCCTGTGCGTCCGGCCAAATGCCGGGGTATGGGCAATACCCTGGTGCAGATCAACGATCAGGTCAAGGTGCATACCTGCGCCTGGGAGATCAGCAATTTTGAGGACTATATGCACAAGCAGGGCAGCCGGGCGCTGACCATGCCGGTCTGGAATATTTTTGAGCAGGTGGTCGATATTATCAACCCGCCGGACAGCCTTAAGGCCGTGATACCGATCTGGCTGATCACCCACATTGAAGGCAATCAGCTGGCTGAAAATCTGAACCCCAAACCTGAAGTGACGATCTGAAGACTTTAATTCAGACTATCTTGTCTGGATTTAAGACTCTGTGCTAGCCTGTTAAAGAGAAGTTCAAACAAGGAGCTTTTGCTCATGATTACCCAGGAATTAAAACAGCTGATCGAAAATGCCCTTGAAGGCGCGGAAGTGTTTATTCGCGACTTTACCGGCGGCGGTGATCATCTGGAAGTGAATGTGATCTGGTCCGGTTTTCAGGGGCTCAGTCGTGTTAAGCAACACCAGAAGGTTTATGGTCTGGTCTCGCATCTGGTGGGCGATGGCCGGCCTGTGCACGCGCTGAGTATGAAAACCTGGGCTGAGGCCCCGGCTGAGCTGGCCCGTCCGGCAGACGCCTATTATGGAATTTAAGAGAGGATAACCCTTATGTCTCGTGATGTGATGCAAGAAATTGAGCAGGAAGTCAAATCCAACCCCGTTTTGCTGTACATGAAAGGCTCGCCGGAGCAGCCCATGTGTGGTTTTTCTTTTAAAGTGGTACAGATGCTGTCTGAAATTGGCAAGCCTTACGCCTATGTGAATATTCTGGCTGACGAAGCCAAGCGCCAGGCTGTCAAAGAGTACAGCAGCTGGCCAACCTTTCCCCAGCTCTACGTTGGCGGTGAGCTCGTGGGCGGCTGCGATATCGTGACCGAAATGTTTGAAAGCCAGGAGCTGCAGCAACTGCTGGAGAACGCTGGCACGGCTACCGCTAAATAAATCCTGGCTGTTTTCAGCCTGAAGACCGGATCAACTGATCCGGTCTTTTGTGTTTCAGGATTCAGCGGCCCGGTGCGGTATAGGCTGTCAGTACCCCGGTGGAACTGAATTTGAGCCACTCGCCGTAATAAAAGGTCAGCTCTTCGTAGAGTTTGACCATGCCGACATCTGGCGCATACCAGTAGCGCAGAAAGTCTTCTTTGCCGTTCTCGTAGCGCTTGTGGTGCTCAATTTTTAAGGCCATAAACTCACCGGCGGGTACGCTGACCCGCTCTTCGCCCACAACGCTGATCCACTCCGAGCCGCCTTTAAAGCGTCGGCCCTCCCAGCGGTTGCCGGAGGTAAAAGGCAGTTTGATAGCCGTGACAAAGGGCGCGGAAGCGCTTTCCAGCATCAGTTCTGGTGCAAAGGCTGCCTGTACGGTTTCGTTGTAGCGGCTCAGCTCCACCCGGTCGTCAAAGCGGCGAATCAGGGTGGGATTGGGGGTGACGGTGCTGTCGGGATACACCCGGCGCAGCACGGCTTGTTCGACGTTGCCTTCAGCCGGCAGGGGTTCGGTGAACATGCGCATGGTTTTGAATTTGGTGTTGTCATTGCCGTTCTGGGTCTGCTCCAGCGCAAAGGTCCAGCTGCGGCCGGCTTCCATGGGGTAGTAGCGGCGGATGGCGCTGTTAGCCTGCAGCGCCTGCAGCGTGGCAGGAGCCGGTGGGGCCTGGCTGATAAAAGGGCTTAAAGGGGCCTGGCAAGCCACCAGCATCAGGGCTGTGCCAAACAGAAAAGGCCAACGCATAAGCGGTACTCCTGTATATCAAGTGGCTTCAGTTTAGCACAGTGCATGTGTCCTGCCGCAAGCACGGGGGCAGGCGTGCTAAAATGTTGTCACCAGATTAAGATATCAGTAAAATTTAATCTGTTTCCACTGTATGTCTATGCAACGCGACTTTGAAACAATAGGTGAGTGTACTTGTTATGATTACCGTCGAACATGTAACCAAGGCCTACGCCAACCAGCAGCATGCGGTTTCGGACCTCTCTTTTGAGGTGCCTCAGGGAACCATTCTGGGTTTTCTGGGTCCCAACGGGGCCGGTAAAACCACCACCATGCGCATGCTGACAGGCTTTATGGCACCCAGCTCCGGACGCATTGCCGTTGCGGGCTTTGATACTGTCAAGCAGTCGATGGAAGCCCGCCGCCGGATCGGCTATCTGCCCGAAACGCCCCCGCTCTACAATGAGCTGAATGTCAGAGCCTATCTGGATTTTGTCGGGCGCCTCAAGGGTCTCAAAGACAAAAAGCAGCGCCAGGCACGCATTGCGGAAGTGGCTGAAGCCTGCTGGATCAGCGATGTGCTGAACAAAACCCCCAATAAGCTTTCCAAGGGCTATCGCCAGCGGGTTGGCCTGGCCCAGGCCATTATTCACAAGCCTGATGTCATTATTCTGGATGAACCCACCATTGGTCTGGATCCCAAGCAGATTCAGGAAACCCGCAAGCTGATTAAAAGCCTCGGCGGTCAGCACACGGTGATTCTGAGCACCCATATTCTGCCTGAGGTGCAAATGACCTGTGATCGGGTGATCATTATCAACAAGGGCCGCATTCTGGCCGAAGACACCCCCGAAAATCTGATTGCCCGCAGCGCGGGGCTGCAACGCGTGACTCTGCGCGTACACGGCCCCCAGGCCGAGATTGAAGCCCATCTCAAAAGCCTTGAAATCGTTCAGGGCGTGCAGTATCAGCGCAGTGATGCAGAGCTGCACACCTTTCTGATTGAAAGCCAGGCCGAAGGCATTCAGGCCCGGCTGGCCCGCGAAATGGTGGCCAGAGACTGGGGATTGTATGCCCTGCAAACGGCAGAAGGCAGTCTTGAGGACGTCTTTATTCAGCTGGTGACCAATGAACAGGGAGGTACAGACGCATGAGCACCATCTGGGCCATTACCCTCAAAGAACTCAAAAGCTATTTTGTCTCACCCATCGCCTATGTCATCACGGCCATGTTCCTGCTGGTTTCGGGCTACTTTTTTGCCCTGATTCTGAACGTGACCCGTGATGCGGGTATGATGACCTATCTCTTTGGCAATATGGCAGTCATTCTGTTGCTGATCAGCCCATTGGTTTCGATGCGGCTCTTTGCTGAGGAGCAGCGCAACAAAACCCTGGAACTGCTGGTCACCTCTCCGATTTCAGATGCGGGCATTGTGATCGGCAAGTTTCTGGCTGCATTGTTGTTGCTGGCGCTGATGCTGGCCTGCACGCTGCATTTTCCGATTTTGCTGCTGGTGCTGGGTAATCCGGATGTGTACCCGATTATCAGTGGCTATATCGGCATCTTTTTAATGGGCAGCGCCTTTCTGGCGATTGGCATGCTGACCTCTACCTGGACCCAGAACCAGATTATTGCCGCTGTATCGGCTTTTTCGATTTCACTGCTGCTCTGGTTTCTGGGTGCTTCGAGCAATCTGGCCGGCTCCGGTCTGGGCCAGGTACTCAATTATCTCTCGTTGAATACCCACTACGAGAGCTTTGCCAAGGGCCTGCTCTCGCTGAGTGATGTGCTCTACTATCTGAGCACCATTGGTATTCTGCTCTTTTTAACCATTCGATCCTTAGAGACCCGGCGCTGGAGATAAACCATGAACACAACTTCTCTTTCTCTGAAACGCCTCAGTCTGCTGATAGGCGTGATTGGTATTCTGACACTGGCCCTTGGCATGGGCCTGGCCAGTCAGGGCGAATCCCTGCGCGAAACCGCAGAACTGTTGCAGGTCTGTGGCTGGACTGTGCTGGGCGTGGCCCTGGCTGCCTTTGTGATTGCCTGGCGTGAAGGCATCTACGGCTTTTCGCAGACCCGTCAGGCCCGTTATGGCGCCAATGCCGTGATTCTGAGCCTGAGTTTTATTGGTATTGTGGTGCTGTTGAATTACCTGGCTTATCGTCATGACGTTAAATTTGACCTGACCGAAAACAAAACCTTTACCCTGTCTGAGCAGAGCCGTCAGATTGTGGGCAATCTCAAGCAAGAGGTGAAGGTCACTGCCTTTTACCGGGCCACCAACGCCACGCGCCAGGAAACCCTTAACCGGCTGGAATCTTATAAAGATGCAGCCAACGGCAAGCTCAGCTTTGAGTTTATTGATCCTGATCGCCAGCCCGGTCTGGCCCTGCGTTATGGCCTCAGCAGCGGCGACGGTACGGTGATTCTGCAAAGTGGTGAAGCGCGCAAAGAGCTGATATCACCGCAGGAAGAGCAGATCACCAGTGCCATTCTGGCGATTACGCGCAGCGAAAAGCCCAAAATCTACTTTTTAACCGGTCACAATGAAATGGACCCCGAAAGTTTTGATGTGCGCCTGGGGCTGAGCAATCTCAAAACAGCGCTGGAAGCCGAAAACTATGAGGTGGCCAAGCTTTCGCTGCCGGCCAGCAATATGCAGGTGCCTGAAGACGCCCGCGCGGTGATCGTGGCGGGGCCTGAGCAAGCCCTGCTGACCCAGGAGCGTGAAGCGCTGCAGCAATATCTTGAGCAGAAGCAGGGCAGCCTTTTTCTGATGCTGGCGCCGCTGCATCAGAGTGGCCTGGAGGCCTGGCTGAATACCTTGGGGGTGCAGCTGGGCAAGGACATTATCGTGGATCCGGGGCGCAATATTCAGAATGATGTGACCGTGCCGGCCTTTAATGAGTTCCAGTTTCATCCGGTCACCAAAGGACTGGAGCGCCGTGCTGTGCTCTTGCCGCTGGCGCGTACGGTTAACCTGAATAACCCGCCCGAAAAAGTTCAGGCCACAGAGCTGATGAAAACCACGGCTGCCAGCTGGGCCGAGACCAATCTGGAAGAAAACTCGCTGATCCAGAAAGACGCCAGTGACGCCGGCGGTCCCCTCTCGGCGGCCATTGCCCTGACGCTGAATTCATCAGACGCCAGCGCGGCAGCCACTGACAAAACGGCCGAGGCAGACAAAAAAAACAGTCGTCTGGTGGTGATAGGCAACAGCATGTTTGCCTCCAACTGGTATTCACGCATGCTGGGCAACCAGGACCTGTTTATGAACGCAGTGGCCTGGCTGGCCGAAGAAGAATCGCTGATTTCGATTCGGGCCAAACCCCAGGAGGACCGCAGTCTGCAGCTGACCAACAATCAGGAACGGCTGGTTTTTTATCTCTCCATTTACATCATGCCTCTGATCCTGCTGCTGCTGGGTGCGGGCATCTGGTGGAAGCGGAGGTAAGCCCATGAAGTTTAACTATACCCTGGGCATGCTGGTGGTGCTGGTGGCCCTGATGACGTATGTTATCGCCTTTGAGCGCAGCCCCCAGGAAGCGACGCTGGACGCCTCAACGGCTGCAAAAGCCAATATTCTGGCACAGGATGCTGAGGCTGTGCAGGCCCTGGAAGTCGACCAGAATGCGCCTTCTGTGAGTATTGCGCTGCAACGCGGCGAAGACAAAAATTGGGTCTTTGCCGACGGTCAGCCGGCTGATGCAGAGCGGATTGCGCTGCTGCTGACCCGGCTCAGTCCCTGGCAGGCTGCTGAAGTGCTCTTCGAAAACCAGAGCGAAGTGCAGCTGGCAGACTTTGGTCTGGAGCCGCCGGCCCTGATCATGCGCCTCAAGACAGCCACAGGCACTGAAACTGTGCATATTGGGAACAAAACCCCGACCAGTTCGGGTTATTATGTCAGACGTGACGGGGATCCCCGTATTTATCTGGCCTATGTGAATGTGCCCGAAGACCTGGAACGTCTGGTTGCGGAGCCGCCGGTGCCTTCCGCATCCCCGGCAGCTGCTGCTCAGCCACAGTAAGGCAAAGCAAAAACACCCTGGCAACGCCAGGGTGTTTTTAAGCTTTTTTGTTGCTGGTTTGCAGCGTTTAGCGCTTTAATTCCTTGAGCTGAACTTCCAGGCCGTCAACAATTTTTGAGGCGTTGGCGCGCTTTTTGGCGTCACTGCTGTAGGACTGAAAGGATTTAAAGTTTGCAATGGCCTGGTTGAGCATGTCTTCTCTGAAAAACTTTACACCGCGTGTGGCATAGTCTTTCTGGGTAGCTTCATTTTGCAGTATGGCCTTCTGAAAAGGCTCTGTCAGCTTCAGCTCAGAGAGTCGGTAAAAGGCTGCACCCAGGTCATAATAGACCGGGGCGTAGTCAGACTTTTGCTTCAGAGCGGCTTCGTAGGCATAGACGGATTTGAGCAAATAGCCAAACTTGACGTTGTTTTGATTCAGCTTTTTGGGGTCTGCCAGATTGTCGTAGCCGTCCCAGGTGAAGCTGCTGGTCATGCCTTTGGCAAAATAGGCGTTGCCCAGATTGTAAAAGGCGTCTTCGTCTTTCAGGCCGCGTTTGACCGCTTCTTCAAGGTGCCGGATGGCATCGTCGTGGCGCTGGGTCAGAATGTAGCAGGTGCCCAGATTGAAGTGCAGCCGGGGAACCTGCATACCCAGTTTCAGCGCCTGTTCAAAAGCATAGGTGGCATCTCCCACCATGCGCATATCAGGCTTGGATTTACTGGTAGCCTGTTTATACAGGGCCGTACCCAGACCAAAGCGGTAGAGTGGGTTGTTGGGTTCCATCTGAACCGCTTTTTTATAGGGGTCTACGGCTTTTTGCAGCTTGTTGTCGCGAAAGTAGAGGTTGCCCAGCTGAAAGTGGGGTGCCGCATAGTCATCATCAATATTGGCGGCTTCTTCAAAGGCCTTGATGGCCTGCCGATCGTTGCCAAAGCGCAGATGCCGCATGGCCAGCGTATAATAGTTACCAGCCTGGGGATCGATGCGCAGGACTTCCCAGTAGCTGTCAATCGCCTGACGGTACTGGCGGCGCTCGGCAAAGTACTCAGCCCGCAGCATGTCTTCAGAGGCATAGCTGGGGTTCAGCAGGCGGACCGCAATCTGATACTGCTCCATGGCCTGCTCCAGCTGGCCACGCATTTTATAGGCATTGCCCATCCCTACATAGGTGGGGTAATAGTCCGGGTTGATGGTTTTGGCCGTAAAAAATTCTTCCATGGCTTCGCTGATGCGATTCTGGGCCAGCAGTTTGTTGCCCTCTTCGACGTGGCGGGCATAAAAGCGCGGTAGCGGTATGGGCGTGTTGCTGGGCTCAGGCGTGGCTTCGCGGCGAAACTGGGCGATCTGGTAGGAGCCATAGGTTTTGGCTTCGGCAGCGCTGGGTGCGAGTAAGCATGTAAAACAAGCCAGCGTGCCCCAGAGAAGCTGCCTGCGGTGGATACGATACCTTGTTTGCTTGGCCATAATCATCCTGCACATGCCCCGGTTGACGTGAGTAAAATCAGGCGTACGTTCGGGTTTTTCAAAAATATACCATGCTGCACCCCGCAAAACAAGTGCAGCAGGACAGAGAACTGGGGTCTCACAGGCAGAAAAAAGCCATCAAAATATAATCCCTGTGTTGAGATCGGGTACAATGTGCAGAGAGAGACGGAGGCCATTGAACGTTATGAATCACTCTAAAAATGAAGCAGAAAAACCCCTGCATACCTTAAACAAAAAAGCCCTGCGTCAGTTGGCCCGTAAACACAAAATCAAGCATTATTACCGCAAATCACCGGCCAGTCTGCGCCGCGCCCTGCGCCGCAAACAAAAACAGCGCCTCGCACCGGCTCTGGCTGAGGCCAGAAAGCAACTGGAGACAAAAATCGCTCAGCCGGAAGCGCCGCTTTCGCGTGAGCAGGCGCGTGTCAAGGCTTACGAGGAACACCGCCTGCGCTATCTCTTTGCCCCTTCAAAATTTGTGCATAAGGGTACCCACGAAGAATATATTCTTGAAAAAGACGATGAAATTGAACTGCCTGATTTCTATCGTGAAGATGAGCTGGTGGCCTTGCCGATTGATCCCCATCGCTTTTATGTCTACTGGGATTTTGCCGAGGAAACCCTCTATGATGTACGGTCCTGGATTGCTGAGGATGATCCTTTTGTGTTGCGTATTCACGATGTCAGCCAGATGGTGTTTGATGGCAGCAATGCCCATCAGACCTGGGAGGAGCCCTGCCATCCGCTGATCCGGGAATGGTACCTGAACGCGCCGGTATCCGGCGCTGATCTCTGCGTGGAGCTGGGCGTGCGCCTGGCTTCCGGTTTTCGTCCCATTTTGCGCTCCAACACCATTTTTGTGCCGCCGGCTTCGGTTTCACCTGTGAAGCAGGATATTTTTGCGGCTTTTGTGCCGGCGCTGCCCCGTGAAACGGACCTGGCCGCTTTGCCCCCTGAAGTGACTTTGCCACCGCCGGCTGAGGCCCCACCGGCTTTGCAGCCTGCGGCCAAGCCCGAAACCTCTGCACATTTCTTTTTTCAGGAATATGTGCCCACGCCGATCAAATATCATCCGGTGCCACCGCCCCGCGATACCCGCTGGCCGGAACCGCTGCCAGCCGCTTTTTTTGCGCCCCAGCGGTCTGCGCCTGCACCTCAGCCTCCGCCTCTCGCGCCGCAGGACCCGCAAGCCCCGCAGGCGGGATTCCCGCAGCCACAAGCTCAGCATAGCCTGCCACAGCCCGCTGATTGGCAGCCAGCGGAGTGGGTTTTAGCGTCCGAGTCAGCCCCCGAACTGGAAGCGCCAGTACTTGAACAACATCTGCTCAGCCCGGCAGGCCAGGAAACCTTGCAGCACTGGCTGGGGGTACCTCACGAAATTCGCTGGCTCAGTGATTTGCCCGTGGGGCTCTCGCCAATTTTTTATGAACAGTGGATTGCCGACCCTTATGACCGGGCCGTGATGATTTCTTACGCTATCTGGCCCTGGGAATTTACCGAATACCTGCCGCTGGGAGCCAGTGATCAGACCCTGCGCAAATTTCTGGGCGCCAGTCTCTTCAGCTGGTATACACCGGGTGGCTCTGAGCGCATGCGCTGGTGGCAGCGCCCGGGTGGCGCTTCAGAACAGGTCTACTGGTTGCGGCCTGAAGGGGCTTCAGAGCGCGCCTGGTCAGGGCTGATGCAGCCACAGGCCGCTAGCAGTCCAGGGCGCAGCGCCTGGAGTCTCTGGCCGCGCAGCGCCAGTGGTCAGGGGGTCTGAGCATGCAACCTCTGGGTTATCACGCCATGGTGTTGCACGCCCACCTGCCTTATGTGCGGCACCCTGAATACGACTACTTTTTAGAAGAACACTGGCTCTATGAGGCCATTACCGAAACCTACGTGCCGCTGCTGGTGATGTTTGAGAACCTGCTCAATGACGGCATTGATTTTCGTCTGACCATGACCATGACGCCCTCGCTGGTGTCGATGCTGGCCGACCCTTTGCTGCAGGAGCGCTATCTGGTGTATATCGGCCGCCTGGTGGAACTGGCCGAAAAAGAGGTCTTCCGCACCCAGAAAGACCCCGCGCTGCAGCCGCTGGCCCAGTATTATTGTCAGCGCTTTAAAGCCACCTATGAACTCTTTGACACCCAGTACCGCCGCAACCTTGTGACAGCTTTTCGCCGTTTTCAGGATGCCGGGGTGCTTGAAATTGTCACCTGTTGTGCCACCCACGGTTTTTTGCCCCTGTTTCAGATGTACCCTGAAGCGGTTCAGGCCCAGATTGAGGTGGCGGCCCAAAGCTATCGACAGCACTTTGGCCGGCAGGCGCGGGGCATCTGGCTGGCTGAATGCGGTTATTACCCTGGTGCCGACCGCTTTTTAAAAGCGGCTGGCATAGAGTTCTTTTTTACCGACACCCACGGCATTGTCAATGCCAGTCCCCGGCCCCGTTACGGGGCCTATGCCCCCATTTTCTGCCCTGACAGCGGTGTGGCCGTATTTTGCCGCGACCGGGAGTCTTCTGAGCAGGTCTGGAGTTCTGAAATCGGCTATCCGGGTGACCCCTTCTTTCGTGAGTACTACCGCGATATTGGCTATGATCTCGACTTTGACTACATCAAAGACTATGTGCAGCCTGACGGTACGCGCAAAAATACGGGCATCAAGTACCATCGCATCACGGGCAAAACCGATCAGAAGAAGCCCTATGATCTGTTAATGGCACGCCAGCGGGCCGACTATTATGCGGGCCACTTTGTTAAAACCCGTGCAGAGCAAATCACCCATCTGGCCCACCTTTTTGAAGGCCATCGCCCGCTGGTGCTCTCACCCTATGATGCTGAGCTTTATGGCCACTGGTGGTTTGAAGGTCCTGAGTGGCTGAATCTGGTGCTGCGCAAGGCGGCCCATAATCAGCAGGTCTATGAGATGACCACGCCCTATGCCTATCTGCTGGCTAATCCGGAGCAGCAGGTCGCCCAGCCCTCGCCCTCAAGCTGGGGGGCCAATGGCTACAACAGCTTCTGGCTCAATGAGACCAATGACAAAATCTACCGCCACCTGCACAAAGCCACTGAGCGCATGATTGAAATGGCCTACCGCTTTCAGGCGCCCACGCCGATTCAGCGACAGGCGCTGAATCAGGCGGCCCGTGAGCTGCTGCTGGCCCAGAGTTCGGACTGGCCCTTTATCATGAAAACGGGCACCATGGTCGAGTATGCGGTCAAACGGGTCAAAACCCATCTGCATCGCTTTAACCAGCTGTATCAGGCCATTTACCGTCACGAAATTGACCCCGAATGGCTGGACAAGCTGGCCTATCTCGACAATATATTTCCAGATATTGACTATACGGTCTACTGTTTGCAGCCGGCCTGAGTTACAGCGATATCATCTTATGTCAAAAGCCCCGGGAGCATCCCGGGGCTTTTGATTGCTGTGTTGTGATTAGCGGCCCGCGTAAGCAGAGATTTCGCGGTGCACCAGGCGCCAGGCATCGCGCTTGTTTGGGCCATGCTCCATTACCAGACCGAAGATGCGGCGGTAGTTGGCCTGGTAATAACGGGCGGCGCGGTACATATCCCAACGCACGTAGTTGACGTCGTAGGAATTGCGGTTATGGGCCACAATCTCGCCAAAAGTGGGCATCACTTCGGCCGCTTCGGTGGGGAAGAGTTTATAGTGACGCTCAGCCGGGGGGTTGTGAACGTCTTCATAAGGCAGGCGATCGCGATCGACTACCAGACTGTTGGCCAGGACGTCCAGCATAATAAAGCGCTTCATCTGGTCCCGGTTGGCTTTGTAAAGCCGCTGCACTTCAGGAAACGCGCTGTTGATATAGCGATTGAAGTGGCTGCGGGCATAGTCTACGTCCATGTATTTGTAGTCTTCATGGGTGGTGCTGTAGCCATAGCGCACATGATCGCGGAAGTCGTTAAAGGTATGAAACGGCAGATCATAAGAGCCGTCAAAAGGATTGCGCTGGGCCGTGCTGACCAGGCTGTAAAGCGGATCGTTGGCATACTGGCGGTTGCGCTGGCTGTCGGCAATATCATCAAAAAGCGAGCGCTCAACCGGCACGTTGCGCTCGATAATCGGGCTTTCTTCTTTAGGGCGCGACAAAGTCAGCTGGGCCTGCAAATTGTTGGCGGCCCGCATGGAGGTCATGGCGTTCATGGGGGCCATGCCGCGCTGCATCATGGGGTTGGGGGGCATCATCATCTGGGGCTGACCACAGGCGCTCAGCCCCAGGGCCAGCAGACTCAAAGAAAGAATGGACTTTTTCATGACGGGTAGATCCTCACTCATTTTAAAAACACTTGAATTAACGCTAAAGAATATATGCGCTGACAGGCCCTGACCCTGACGCTGATGTGGGCTAAATTAAGTATTTTTTAACCTTAAAATAAACTTAAATTAATATCCTTCCTGGCTGGCCTGCATGGTGCCCGCACTGAGCTGCTGCCGTTCCGGGGCCGGGCTGTGCACCTGGTTTTCGAGGGGGGACAGCAGGGCCTCAGGGACAGGATGCTGCAGCAGGGTATAAATGCCTTGCAGGTAGGTTCTGAAAGCGGCATCAAAAAGATGATCGTGGGCTGAGCTGTGGCCCTCGCCAAACCACCAGAACCAGTCGGAGCCTTCTGCGGTGTATAGCAGTTCCCAGGCCTGTCGGCGCTCGCTTTCGCTGAGCTGGGCCTCTTGTTGCACCAGCATTTCTCTGGCTGCGATCAGCAGATCCCAGGCATAATTTTTGGTGGGGTCGCCGCTCCAGGTGCTGAAGTCAGAGTTGATCCAGGAGCCCGGATGCAGTTGCTGCAGCGTATCCTGGGCCGGAAAGCGCTCCAGATATTCGCTGACGGTGACCGATTCAATGCTCTGATCGGCTGAGAGTCTCTGGTAGAGCGCATTCAAAAACAAGTGGCCATCTTTTTGATAGTACTCCCAGCAGTTTTCACCGTCGAGGGCAATGGTGATCAGGTAAGGAAACTCTGGTGCCTGATCCAGACTGCGCTGGATCTGCTTGATTTGCTGATAAAACAGCTCGGCGTTGTGTTCGTTATCGCCTTTCCAGCACTGAAAGCCGATCAGGTCCGAAAGATAAATATCCCGAAAGACAATCTGTACACCGCTATGCCCCAGCTGGTAAGGGCGATAGAGCCATAGCGCATGTTCGTGTACATGCTGGCTGTTGCGCCGTGACCAGGTGTTGAGACTGTGCCAGAGAATGCCTTCGGAGCTGGCCACCCAGCTGAAGCCGGCTTCGGCAATCAGCGGCAGAAGATCAGCGCTCAGAGCCTGCTCAGACGGCCAGAGGCCTTGTGGCTGCATGCCAAAGTGTTGTTGAAAGGCCTGTTGCGCCTGATTGAGCTGCCAGCGGGCGTCTTCGGGGGCCTGCATCTGCTGGCGGGGCATGGCGCTTTCGCGACGGCTGCGCTGAATGTTCTGGGTATCGCTGAGCAGGGGCAGAATGGGGTGGTAATAAGGTGTGGTGGTCAGCTCAATCTGCCCGCTGGCCTGCAGCCGGCGGTAGGCCGGAATCACTTCCTGCACAATGCGCTGATGGTGCTTCAGCACGGTGCTCCGGTCTGTAGCACTGAAGTTACGGCCTTTGATTTCCAGGGCATGCAGTTCAGGCTCACGCTCGCGTAGATGGGGATCAATCCAGGCCAGATTAAACCAGGTGGTCAAATCCAGCCAGTCCTGGGGGCTGAACTGTTGCGCAGCCTGAGCATAATCCGGGCCATAGTGACTGCGCAAGGCGGCCAGCTCACGGTAGCGCGCAAAGGGCTGTACCATTTGCTCCCAGTTCAGGTCAAAAAACGTTGAAAGAATGTCTGTTTTGTCTGCAGGACTAAGATCTTCTACCGGTTTCTGGCTCAGGCGAAGGTAGGCGTCGCTGGCCTGACCGCTGGCATAATCCTCAATCTGCTCCAGCAGAGAAGGCACCAGATTAAAGGTTTGCTTTAAGCGGGGGTAGTGGCTCAGGATATCTACCATATCCAGGTAGTCTTTGACGGCGTGCAGACGCACCCAGGGCATCATATAGTCGTGGCTGCCGGGACGGCGGTAGAGGGGCTGGTGCATATGCCAGATAAAGGCGAGATAAATATTGCGCATGCTGCCTGTCTTTCTGTTGCTGCTTGAATACTCCTATCTTAGCTCATATCCTGGCCGGGCGAAAATCCCGGTGCCAAAATTCGGGCGGGTATGGGTGTATCCCCTGCTTTTTTGCGGCAGGCATATGTTATGGTGTTAGATGGCCAGGGCCCGACCTCTTCAAACAATCTAAACCAGGGTCAAAATGAAGATTTGAAACGCGTGACTATGCCCGCAAAACCGGCTCTTAAACCCTTTGCACCACCGCCCGTTCGTTCCAAGCAGACGCAACAGTGGTTGCGGGTGATCATTGGCACGCTGCTGGTCTGCATTTCGCTGTCGCTGGGCAGTGTGGTCGGCGTGATGGCTCGCACCTTTAACCCCCCCAAAATAGCCAAAACCATTTATGACCCGGCCACCGGCGAAAGCCGCACCATCTATGTGGCCCAGGAGCAGGCCTTTAATCCGCTGGATATTCTGCGGCCCTTTAACCCCCTCGATCGCAAGCTGAATATTCTGATTCTGGGCTCAGATTATAACTATGCCCGCGGCCGCCGCGTCAACGAAGCTGAAACGGGTCAGCGCAGCCGCACAGACACCATCATGCTGGCCAGCCTGGATCCCCAGACCCAGCGCGTCAGCCTGCTGTCTATTCCCCGTGATACCCGTGCCCTGCTGACAGGCTACCACTACGATAAAATCAATGCCGCGATGGTTTATGGCGGCGTTGATCTGGTCAAAAGCACGGTCTCTGATTTGACCGGTGTCCCCATTGACTACTATATGGCCCTGAAGGTTGATGGCCTGATTAATATGGTGGATATTCTGGGCGGTTTGCGCATTTACGTTGAAAAAGACATGTATTATGTCGACGAGACCGGCGGTCTGGGCATTAATATTCATAAGGGCTGGAAAGAAGCCATGAATGGTGAGCAGGCCAACCAGTACGTGCGCTTCCGTAAAGACGAGCTCGGTGATATTGGTCGCGTACAGCGCCAGCAGAACTTTATCCGTGCTGTGATCGATAAAATGATGCAGCCCCAGTCCTGGCTTAAAATTCCGGCCCTGATGGAGCACCTCAATGATAACATTGAGACCGATATCCCCAGTGAGGTGATTGGGCAGATGGTGCGCTTTGGCACCGGCCTGCAAAAAGAAGACATTCGCATGGTCATGTTGCCCGGGACCTTTTCAACCATTGGCGGTGTGAGTTTCTGGGAGGTTTTGCCTTATCAAGCGCGCAACGTCATTTCTGAACTGTTTCCCGATTCTTCTTTCAATCAGGAGCCGTCTCTGACGGCTGATACAGAAGATCCCAAAGCCCGGTTCCGGGTCTCGGTCTGGAATGCCACGGATGATCTTCAGACCGGGCGCGAAGTGATTCGCCGTCTGCGTGAAGCGGGCTGGAATGTCTGGTCGATACGCCGGGCCCCGCACGATACGCCGGTGACCCGTCTGATTGCCCAGACCGGTCAGTCAGACCAGTTGAAAGGCCTTCAGGAAACCCTCGGTTTTAAAGCTGAGCGTGTCACGGCCAGTGTAGGGGATATTGGCTCCGATTTTACGGTTCTGATTGGCCCTGATCTGGTCAAGCACTACCGTGCCACCCTCAGTGCAGAAGACTGGCAGCGGGCTGAACGTCAGCCCTTGCCCACGGCCCCGGCTGTGCGTCAGCGTGTTCGCCCTGTCGCTCCCGTCGCATCGGATCCTGTTAATGAGGGCGCACCCGTCACGGGCCGGACCCGCCGCACACCGGCCAGTACCCCCCGGCAGCCGCCCCCCGCTGACTGGGATCAAAAGACGCTGGACAACCTTGTGAATGAGCTGGATATGGCTGCGCCTTCTTTGCCTGTTGAGCTGCCTTCAGAGCGTCCGCCCCAGCAGCGTCGTGCGGCGTCGCCCCCCCCACCGCCTGCTGCACCCGCGACAGAACAGGTCGAAACGATGGATATTCCTCAGGACTTTTGACGGCGGGCAACCTGGCGCAGGCTGCCAAACAGCAGCGCAAAAGAGAGCGCTGCAATCAGGCCGCCCCAGAACCAATAGGGTAAAAACAGGTTTTCGGCAATTTTGCCCGTATCAGATAACATCACCTGGCCACCCAGATTGGCCTGCTGCATAAAGAGATAGTCCAGCTGCTGAAAACTGCTGATACAGGCCTGTACGCCCAGAAACTGGATCAGGACCGGCTGCAGCCAGTCCGGGCCTTTGAGTCCGGCCCACAGCAGGCTCAGACCCATGGGCGGTAAAATCACCCAGCCAAAGGCGCCCCGCACCCAGATCAGGGTTGAAATCAGTAAGAGTAATCCCAGACCTGTCAGTGCCAGGCGGCTGCGGCGTGCAGAGACACCACTCAGAATCAGACCAGCCCCCGCCAGTGGCGGACCCAGCAGGCCGCCGGCTGAAACCATGACCTGCTGCAGGCGGCCCTGGGTTGTGTGCCAGGCCACGCCGGAGCCGTCCGGGAAGAGGACCAGCTGTTTAAAGCCGCCCCCCATCAACATTGCGGTGAGACCGTGACCCATTTCATGAAACCAGGTGGCCAGAATTGAAAAAGGATAGAGCATCATGCCACCCATGGGCATCTGCCAGATCACAATGGTGATCAGGGCCGCCATACCCAGCCAGGCGACCGGGCTGCGCGCTTTACGCCGAGGAAGTTCATCGTCTTGCATCTTGCTATCATGCCGCGCAGACGACGGGGCTGTCAAGTTAGTAGGCTTCCAGCAGCAGGCGGGCGCCAAGGTTGTTGGCTTTGTAGCCGGGGCTTTCGTAGTTGCGGGAAACGGTTTTGCAGTAGTTGGGCCCCAGATTCCAGCTGCCGCCCCGCATCACGCGCGAAGCACCTGTGTCGGGGCCTTTAGGGTCACTGAATTCGCCTTCAGGAAACAGCCCAAAGCGATCCGAGACCCACTCCCAGACGTTGCCGTGCATATCATACAGGCCCCAGCGGTTGGGTTTTTTGAGGCCTACCGCATGGGGACGCCCCTGGGCATTCTGGTCATACCAGGCGTAGTTCTCCAGTTGTGCCTCGGCATTGCCAAAGCTGTAGAGTGTTTCGCTGTCGGCCCGGCAGGCAAACTCCCACTCGGCTTCGGTGGGCAGACGGTAATAGCCTTCATTAAGCATGTTCAGACGCTGTAAAAAGGCCGAGACATCGTCCCAGGCAATCTGTTCCACGGGCTGCCAGTCATCACCCTGAAAGTGGGCGGGATTATGACCCATGACCACGCGCCACTGGCCCTGGGTGATCTGGGTGGTCTGCAGATAATAAGAGTGGGTCAGTTTGACCATATAGGGTTTTTGGGGCGTGCCCATATTAAAGGTTTTGTATTCGGTCTGCTCACCATTGAGGCTGAAGGGTCGCACCAGGACAAACTCCATACCCACCGAGTTGCGGATGCGCGGTGGCAGCACACTGCTGTCTTTGGGATCCATGGCCTTGCGCAGCAGGGGGCTGACGGGAGCGCTGTCGCTGCGCTTTTTGTCGCGTGCTGTTGTGCTCTCGCTGGCTGTTGTCTTACTTTCGGATTCTGTTTCGGCTGGCGCGGTTTCGGTGGTTTCAGCAGCGGGGCTTTCTTCTTTGGGCACAGCCACCGTGTTGCTGCTTTTTTTGATAGGCTGGGTTTTGACGGCTGGACTTTCGGTACTGCCGGTTGAGGGGGCTTCAGGCTGACGTCGTTCAGAGCCCGTCATCAGCAGGGCCTGCTCAATCAGGCTGTCAATACGCTCAGCTTTTAGCCCCACAAACGTGGCGGCTTCCCGGATTTCTTTTTCACCTTCAGGGGTTAAAAAACGCGACATCAGGCGCGGCAAAATGGCGGAGCGAAGAAAGGCCATTTCCATTTCTTTTTCGAGTTCATGGGCTTTCAGCTCCATGGTGGTGGTGACCGTGTGGCGCTCCATCATGCGACGCCACTCCTGCACCGATTCGGGCCGGTGACTCCACTTGACCTCCAGGCCTTTGAGCAGCCACTCTTCTTCTTTGCGCGGAATGCTGATGCCCATCTGTGAAGGGGGGATCAGTTCAATTTCGCCCAGCGCTCTGTCCTGGGGCACCGGGGGCACCTGGCCGGTCAGGGCATAGTACATGGTGGCTGCCAGGGCGTAGATATCGGTCCAGGGTCCCTGAATGCCGTTGGCTGAGTATTGCTCAGCCGGTGCAAAGCCAGGGGTCAAAAAAGCCAGCAGATTGGTGGTCGCCCCTGACATCTGCTGACGGGCGGCGCCAAAGTCAAGCAGAATGGGCAGGCCCTGACGGGTGATATAGATATTGTCGGGTTTGATATCGCGGTGAAAGCACTGTTTGACGTGTACTTCCTCAAGCGCATCCAGCATGGGCCAGAGCAGTTCTTTGGTGGTCTGCCAGCTGAGCTGACCGCCCTGGGCTTCGATATGCTCTTTGAGGGTCAGGCCTTCGAGATACTCCATCACAAAATAGGCGGTGTTAAAGGCCTCAAAAAAGTGACGGATGCGAATAATGTTCGGGTTGCGCAAGGTCGCCAGCAGACGGGCTTCCACAATGAATTTTTCTTTGCCCAGTTGAAACAGGGTTTGTTTTTCGCCGCTGTAGGGCACAGTGTTTTCGCCATCGGGTGCACGGGTGGCAAATTCTGCCGGGAAGTATTCTTTGATGGCCACACGGGTGCCCAGGTGGCGATCATAACCCAGATAAGTGATGGCAAAGCCACCGTGACCCAGGACGCGGCCGATAATATACTGCTGGTTTAGCCGGTGGGGCGGCTTGAGATAAATGGGATTGAAGGTTTCAGGCTGTACATAATCACAATGCGGGCAGCTTCTCACTGCTGTATCAATAATATGAAAGCAGTTGAGGCAGTATTTTTTGTGGGTTTGCGAAAGCTCCGCCATGGCTGATATTGTCTAGCACTCCGTGTTCTACATCTTAACAGATCGCAGGGCGGGGACAAAGCCCCGACCTTTTATCAGATAAATCGGGCCAGGTGGTATTTCTTTTTGCCGCTGCGCAGAACCAGCGTGCTTTCTGAGGCCAGGTGCTCAGGCTGCAGCAGCAGATAAGGGTCCTGCTGTTGCAGATTGTTGAGATAAATACCGCCGGCCTGGATCAGCTTTTTGGCTTCGCCGTTTGATTTTGCGAGGCCGCTGTCGCGCACCAGATCCAGGAGCTTGAGTTCGCCCAAACTGCTGCGGGGCATTTCGGTGGCCGGCACGTCGGCAAAAATACCCTGCAACTCGCTGTCGCTGAGTCCCTGGATTTCACGGCCAAAAAGAATCTCAGTGGCCTGCTGCACCTTTTTCAGGGCTTCGCTGCCGTGGACCACGACAGTGACTGCTTCAGCCAGGCGACGCTGACCATAGCGCTTTTCGGGGGCCTGCTGGTGCTGGCTTGCAATATCGGTAATTTCATCCAGGGACAAAAAGGTAAACAGTTTTAAAAAACGCTCCACATCGGCATCGGGTGTTTGCAGAAAGTACTGATAAAACTGGTAGGGTGAGGTCATCTCGGCATCCAGCCAGACGGCGTTGCCCGCTGACTTGCCAAATTTTTCGCCGCTGCTGGTGGTGACCAGCGGGAAGGTAAAGCCATAGGCCTGGGCGCCGGCGGCTTTGTGAATCAGGTCAATCCCTGCGGTGATATTGCCCCATTGATCGTTACCGCCGGCCTGAACTTTGCAGTTGGCCTGACGGAAGAGATGTAAAAAATCATAGGCCTGCAGCAGCATATAGCTGAATTCTGTATAAGAAATGCCCTGATCACGTTCTTCGAGGCGACGGCGCACCGATTCTTTGGCCATCATATAATTAACTGAAAAATACTTGCCCACATCCCGCAACCAGTCGATATAGCTTAAAGGTGCGGTCCAGTCGGCGTTGTTGACGATTTGTGCTGCATTATCGCCACTGAAGTCCAGAAAGCGTGCCAGCTGCTGCTGGATGCCCTGCAGGTTCTGGCTGACCGTTTCATGGGTAATCAGATTGC
>JACYMC010000154.1 GCA_015272195.1 Candidatus Sericytochromatia bacterium | reverse complement strand
AGATCAGGAACTTAAAATCACGCTGATTCTGTCCGGTTTCTGGGGAGCAGTATACAAAACCCACGGCCGCTTTATCAAGCGGGGTCTGTACCGGGGATACTAATCAGCACTGTTTTACAGTACATGACGTCATATTTTTGACTTTTATGTGAAAAAATGGGGGGCCGGGTATCTTTAAAGCCTGGCTCCCCAAAGTTCAAAACCTGATGAAATCTTAAAAAAACAAGCTTTTAGACCCATCCTACAATATTTCATCAAAATTTCTTATAGCCTTTTTTGTTCAGACATACTGCCTTTACAGTCAGCTGTTATATTAAGGATGCACTCGATAAGACACAAGCAACTCTGGTTAGCCCATCACAACTCTAGCTAACAGCCCCTCCCAAAGGGGCTTTTTCTTTTTTTTGTGCCCAAACACGCTCCATCTGCGCGAGTTATCACAACACAGACGGCCCTGCACAATATTTCATCAAAATTTCTTATGGCCTTTTTTATTCAGACATACTGACTTCAAAGTCAGCTGTTATAGTGAAGATGCACTCGATAAGACACAAGCAACTCTGGTTAGCCCATCACAACTCTAGCTTAATGGCCTCTGCCCGCGAGAGGTCTTTTTCTTTGGGCTTTTTTGGCACGGTTTTTGCCGGCATTTTTGCCAGGCCCGGTCTGAATTCGCTATCATACAGATTATGACAACACAGCAACTGCAGGTCCGCATTCAGGAAATCAGCTTTCAGTCTGAAGAAAGCGGCTACACCGTGCTGCAGGTCAAAGACAGCCAGAGCGAAAAAAACCTGACCTGCGTGGGTGAAATGCCCGATGTGCGGGCCGGAGAGCAGCTGCGCCTGCAGGGCTACTGGCGGCAGCACGCCCGCTTTGGCCAGCAGTTTCAGGTGCAGCACTACGAAAGCGTGCTGCCCACAGAAGCCGACGAAATCGAGGCCTTTCTGGGCTCCGGGCTGATCAGTGGCCTCGGTCCGGCCACGGCCCAGCGCATTGTGGCCTGCTTTGGTGACGACACCCTCAAAATTCTGGACCACGATCCGGAGCGCCTGCGTGAAGTGCCCGGCATTGGCAGCCAGAAATGCAGCCGCATTATCGAGAGCTGGCAGGAGCGGCGCGGGCTGCAGCCGGTGGTCAGCTTTTTGCAGCAACATGGTCTGCCGGGCACGCTGGGCCAGCGCCTGTACCGCGAGTACGGCCCCAAAGCCCTGCAGCTGCTCAAGCAGGAACCCTATGAACTCACCAGAATGCCCGGCATTGGCTTTGAGCGGGCCGATCAGATTGCCCGACAGCTGCACAGCAGCACCTGGCTGGCCAGCGATCCGGGCCGTCTGCAGGCGGGCCTGCGCCACGTGCTGCGCCAGGCCCTGCGCGACGGGCATGTTTACCTGCCCCTGGCCGAACTGCTGAGCCAGGCCGAAAAGATGCTGCGCGTGCCGCCCACAGAACTGGTCCCGGCCCTGGAGAAACTGATCGAAAAGCTGGAGATCTGGCCCGAACGGGAGCTGGAAAGCGTCGATTACGCGGTCTATCTGCGCAGCCAGGCCGAAGACGAACTCGACAGCGCCGAATGCCTGGCCGCGCTTCTGCAGCGCGAGCCCATGGCCCTGGCTGACGATTTTGAGGCCTGGCTGCAGGATTACGAGACCGAACAGGCCATTGAGCTCTCTGCTAGTCAGCGTGAAGCGGTGCGGCAGGCCGCCACTGCGCGGGTCTTTATTTTGACCGGCGGGCCGGGCACGGGCAAAACCACCGTCAGCCGGGCCATGCTGGGCTGGTTTCAGCACGGCCGCAAGCGGGTCAAACTGGCTTCGCCCACGGGCCGTGCCGCCCGCCGCCTGAGCGAGGTGACGGGCGAAGAGGCCCAGACCCTGCACCGCCTGCTGGAGTATGATCCGCTCAGCCACGGCTTTGTGCGCGACGCCAGCTACCCCCTGAGCTGTGACGTGCTGCTGCTCGACGAAATCTCGATGGTGGATCAGGCCCTCTTTGCCAGTTTGTTGCGGGCCCTGCCCACCAAAGCCCAGCTGGTGCTGATCGGCGACAGTGATCAGTTGCCCTCGGTCGGCGCCGGGGCCGTGCTCAAAGAGCTGCTGGCCAGCGGCTGCGTGCCCAGCGTGCGCCTGCACGAAATCTACCGCCAGGCACAGCAGAGCCGCATTGTGCAGAATACCCACCTCGTCAACCGGGGCCAGCTGCCGCTGCTGCTGCCGCCGGCGGGCCGCCACCGCCACGAAGACGCCTTTTTTATGCCGGCCGCTCAGCCCCAGGCCCTGCAGAACCATCTGCGCAGCCTGCTCACCGAACGCCTGCCCAAAGCCGGCCACGCGCCCGAAGACATTCAAGTGCTCTCACCCATGAAGCGCGGCCCGCTGGGCACCCAGGCCCTGAATCAGGTGCTGCAGGCGGCCCTCAACCCCCCGGCCGAGACCAAAGCCGAACTGCGCTCGGGCGAGCGCTGCTTTCGCCTCGGCGATCGGGTGATTCAGCTGCGCAATAATTATGAGCTGGAAGTGTTTAACGGTGATCTGGGCGTTATTGAGGGTATGGATGTGCAGCAGCGCAAGCTCTGGGTACGCTTTGCCGACGCCCGCGTTGAAATTGAAGGCGAGGCCCTGCAGGATCTGGATCTGGCCTATGCCCTGACGATTCACAAATCCCAGGGAGCCGAGTTCCCCGTGGTGCTGCTGGTCATCAGCCAGCAGCACCGCATCATGCTACAGCGCAACCTGCTCTACACGGGCATGACCCGCGCTCAGCGCCTGCTGATTCTGCTGGGCGAGCCCGAAGCCGTGGCCACCGCGGTGGCCAACGAACGCCTGCGCGCCCGCTACAGCGGCCTGGGCCAGCGCTTGCAAGAACTGAATGCCACAGCGTCTGATAACACGCAAGCCATCCCAGAAGCACTTTAAAGCAAGCGTAGCCGCAGCGTCAGCGGATCCAGCAGCAGCTTCACCGTGCGGCTCGGCAGCTGCAACTGGAGCTGCCAGCCCTCAGGATGCGCACTGATCTCAGCCTGGGCCAGATGGGCCGGGCTCAGGCTGGCGCGATCGGCTTCCGGCAGTAAATCCAGCAGCTGGTGCCAGATCTGGGGCCCGTTCAAATCAGCATAGGCTGGCAGGGTTTGCTGCAACTGAAAGCGTGAGAGACCAGTGCTTCAGAATGAAAAGTCCTGAGACAGCCTATCATCTGAGCCAGCCAGC
>JACYMC010000181.1 GCA_015272195.1 Candidatus Sericytochromatia bacterium | reverse complement strand
TCAGCCCGCACAAGCTCTACGATTGATCAAATTTGGTTCCCTGACTTTTGGATGAACCTGGGGGGCTGATGGCCTACAGGCCACCAGCCCTGTTTTTATGTTAAAATGTGTGCATTAAAAATTTCTTAATCTTAAAGGAAATTTCCCGAAAAAACATTTTTTGTATCCCCCGGAGGTCAACCCCCACAATGAAAGCATTTGGAAGCCAGATCATCGCAGAATTTATTCATTGTGAACGCGATATTCTGAATCACGCCCCTGAGCTGGAAGCCTTGCTGAGCAAAGGCATCCGCCGCTACGACCTGAAGCTGAAAGCGATCAACAGCTACCAGTTTGAACCCGTCGGCGTGACCGCTATCGCCATTATTGGGGAGTCACATGTGGCCATTCACACTTACCCTGAAGAACGGCACCTCTCACTGGATATTTTTACCTGTTCACCGGGCTCTACCGGCCCCCGCAAGCTGATGGACTTTCTGAAAAGTGAGTTGCAGCCAGAGTACGTGCGTTTTAAAGAACTGAGCCGGGGCCTGAGCGTGGATGTGATCGAAAAAGATCATATCACCGACTTTACCATGAGCAGTTTTGACATCCGTTACCACATTGAGCAGGAAATCCTGAATCAGCGCACCGACTACCAGCAGATGGTGATCATTGACAACAAAGACTTTGGCCGCATGCTCTTTTTAGACAACGAACTGCAGATTGCCGAATCCGATGCCACGCTTTACAATATGGCACTGGTTGAGCCCATGCTGACGGCAGGCGTCCCACTCAGCCGCGTCGCTGTACTGGGCGGCGGAGATGGCGGTGTCCTGCGAACCCTGCTGGAACAGGGCGCCAAAAGCGTGGCTCTGGTAGACATCGATGAAGCGGTCGTCAACGCCGCCCGGCAACATCTGCGGGGCATTTGCGGCAGCGCTTTTGAACACCCCAGCAGCCAGATTCATATTGCCGAAGCCCGGCAGTTTTTACAGGCTCACCAGGGCTTTGATGCCATTGTCTATGATTTGACCATGTCGCCGGAGTCTGTGGCACTGGACGAGAAAGAAACGTATTTTCCGGCCATCTTTGCAGCCATGCAGCAAAGCCTGAAGCCCGGCGGTATGCTGACACTGCAGGTGGGCTCCCCTTCGGATCACCGCAGCTTTGAGCGGGCCAAAGCCCTGCTGGAACAGTATTTTGTGGAAGTAACCTTTGAAAAGGTATATATTCCCTCTTTCTGTGAAGCCTGGGTCTTTGGGCAGGCCCGCAAAGCCCGCTGAAGCGTCTCAGGCCAGCGCGGCTACGGCATCGACTGGCTGAAGCTGCTGCATCAAAGCCTGAATACTGGACTGGCCGGAGATTTTCCAGGCCACCTCCAGAAAATACAGCGCATGCTCCAGATCCTGCACCAGGCTGTACAGATAGCCCAGGCCAAAATAGGCCTCGTAGCGGCTTTTGTCGAGGGTCACCGCTTCCAGAAAAGCTTCGACAGCCTGGTACAGCGGGGCCTTGTTCTGAAATTGGGAAGCAACGGTCTGATCAATACAGTCAAAGCCCTGGTCCAGATATTCCTGGTAGCTTTTTTTGGGCTGATTCAGCGCAATGCCCAACTGGTTGCGCACCACAGACTTGCGCTGAGCAAAATCAAAGCTGATTTCCAGCTGGCCGTCATCTTCATCAAAACTGACCAGCTCAAAATCTTCCACTGCGGGTGCTGCGGGTGCTTCAGCCAGCTGTGCCTGCAGCCAGGTCTGCCACTGCTGCCAGAGGGTCTGCAAGACCTCAGATTCGGCTGGCCATAATTTGGCGGCCAGCACGTCAAAAGCAACTATGGCTTCATCCAAACGGGCTGCACCGGGTCGGCTGCCCTGCTGCTGCAATGCAATCAGCTCCTGGAGCGGCCCCAGCCAGGCGCCCAGTTCCTGCTGGCCCGCCGGGGGCAGGGGCTGGTGCACCCGATAAATGGCTTCGATTTCAGCCACTTGCTGGCGCAGCGTATCAGCCCAGGCGGCACCAGCAGTTTCAGTGGCTGTTTTGCAAAGTGGGCGCAAACGCTGGATGCGCGCCTGACCGCGCAGCTCACGCAGGCTGCGCTGGGCCTGCTGCAAAGACTGCTTTTGTTCCTGCAGTTTCTGTACCAGTACGCTGCGGGCGGGAGGGGAGAGGGTTTGCTGCAAACGCGCTTCATGCTGGCGAATCTGGGCCTGCAGCTGCTGAACCTGCTGGGTCTGGCGGGCAATAGCGGCATCTGCTGCGGACGCAGCCTGCGCAGACGGTGGGGCGCTGCTCAGACGCTGGGCCTGGGGTTTAAAACCAATCTGGCGCGGTGGCTGGCGAAAACTCTGGGACATCTCTCTCCCCACTCAGAAGATCTTCAACGCGGTTCACCTCATCATACACTATTTTGAGAGCTGCTGTGGCGTGCCGCTTCCTGAGCCTGTTGAGGGTTGACTGGCTCAGGACTTGTGTTGATATTTATTTTATTTATTTTTATTTAAATAGCCCCTGTGCTGAACAAGCTGAAAGATCCGCTGCAGGATAAGAGACACGTAAACTTATCTTTCTCTGGCGCCGAGAAAACCCCCATCAATACAATTTAAAAGCGAGGATGCTGAACAATGCTTCAGTGTAAGACTTGTCGTGCGTCAATAGAAATTGACAGTGAATGTTTTGAGCTCTGTCGCCACTGTGGCGGGGTCCTGATCAATGAAGATTTGTATCCCTTCAGGTGGGTGATTTAGCGCAGCCCTTCAGAAACCAGCGAAGGCATAGTGCCCACGCCAAGATGCGCCTCAATACTCTGCTTCAGAAACGCGAGGGCAGAGCGGTTTTGCTGGCGGCATGAGTGAACTACGCTGAACAGACGCTCTATCAGCCGACTGCCTTGCTCCGACTGCGTTCCATAGCAAACTTTACGCAAGACCACCAGGGGACGTATGGCTCTTTCAGCCCTGTTGTTAGAAGGCTCGATTTCTTTTCTTTCAAAAGTCCATAACGCTGACTCCACCTTCAATAAGGCCCTGCAGGTGGAGGCTGTCTGGGCTCGCGCAGATTTTTGCCCTTTTTCGGTCGCATAATTGGCGCCCTGTTTCAAAAGCAGGTGAACCTGGCGGCGTAGCCCACGCATATATTGCTTGAATGTGCAGCGTTGAATTTCGCCCGCCTGATAGCGCCGCCAATCCCAGAACACCTGATAGCCATGTTCCATCAGTGCTTCGCCGATTTCAGC
>JACYMC010000007.1 GCA_015272195.1 Candidatus Sericytochromatia bacterium | reverse complement strand
ACCCTGGCCCCGGGCACGGTGACGGTCAGGGTGGATTCTGAGCTGGCGCTGATTGATGAAAAATCCAGCGTAGCCGTGACGGCTGGCAGAGTCTCAGAAATATCCGGGGCCAGCCAGGCTGGAGCAAAGTCACCCATGTCTAATTCGCGCTCCCACTGGCCAGCCACATCACTGTCTCTGACAACATACCCGTCTGCTGTCAGTGCAGATCCAGCCACCCAGCGGTAGAGGCCTATGTCTGCAACCAAGGCAGACCGGTTCACAAAGCCCGTGGTATCAATGGCAGCCAATTCTGACAGGTCAGCAGCAGGGATGACGCCAGCAGCACCCGTGGCAATATATCCGGTCCATGCCCCAAAACTGTTCAGCATCCAGTTGAGCTGCAAGGCATTGGGCAGTTCGTTTGGCACATAGCCCTGCCCCTGCTTGGCGGCTGTCGGCGGATTCAGCAAGGCCCCGCTGCTGATGACTTCGCCGCTGGCGCCGGCCCCTGTTTCGTCAGCCCCGTCGTCTTTGCGGCCAGTCATCAGCACCCGAATCTTTTTGCTGCTGTTGTTGGCGCTGAGCACAGGAAAGGTGCCGTTGTTCAGGTCTGAACTAAAGTCAGACGCCACCAGGCGATGCCCCTGCAGGACGCCCGAAAGGTCAGGGCTGCCGCTGCAGCTGTATTCGATGACGCCGTAAGACAACAGGCCCTGGTTGATATTCTCAACCCATTCGGCGGCGGTGAGGGTCAGGCCGCCAATGACGGTGCCGCCCACGGCGGTGGCCCAGTTAAAGACAGGTGGCTGAGTCATGTATTACGCTCCGTTTCCAAGCTGACCCACATTAAAGCCAAAGGCAGCGGTGTTGCCCTCAAAGCCAAATGGGGTCGCGGTGTGTTCTGTGATATCGAATGAAATGGGGTGAGTAGCGCGTTCAAGAATGGCGCGGATGCACCCGCAGGAAAGCACCAGGCTGTTGCTGATGAAGTTGACGGTCAGGCTGGCCGGGTAGGTGGGCAGCAGATTGATGCTGGTAACACCCAGAGCCCCCAGCAGGTTGTACAGGTCAGGTACAGTGCCGTAGCTGATATTCTCAGCGATTTTGGCGTAAATCAGCACGCGGTATGCATTATCATCTGTAGCAGCCGGTCCAAACACGGGGCGATCGGCCCCCACATGATTGCCGGCCAGCTCCAGGGTCCTGCCGGTAGCGTTGGGCAGCTGTCGCCCTTCAAAGAGCGTCCAGAGCTTATCTTCAACACTCTGCCAGCGGGCAGCCAGCACGGCCACCAGGTCTTTGAAGTTGCCGCTGTCCTGGTATTGCTGTGCCAGCCTGGCCAGCGCTTCGGGCACATGGGTGCCGATATACTGCAAGTTTTGCATCAGCTGTTTACCGTAATACGGTCTTCAGTGATGTTGATAATCTCATCCGGGGCCACCACAATGGTGGCCTTCGTGGCCGGGGCCGGGCTGGTGCCCTGGAAGATTTCAATAGCTTCGATGCCGGGTACAGAAGCGTTGGCTGCGGCCTGAATCAGCCGGTAATTGTACAGGTCGTCACCCGCCTCAAAAGCGACGTTCTCAAGAGCGGCAGATATCAAGGCATCACCGTCTGATGGGTAGGCGCTGTTGATGGTCAGGTTTACTACAATGTACGGGTTGATTTCATCCACCCGGTCAAAGTAGATGGTTTCGGTCCGGCCCTCGGGGGCAGTGTAGGTGCCGCTGACCGTACCGTTGGTCTGAATGCCGCCGGCACCATAGCGGCCAATGGTGTCCACAATATCCTGAGTGGTGCCGCCGACAATGGTAAAGCGATAGCTGTGCGGGGCGTTGCCGTCGCTATCTACGGTGGCGGTGCGGTTCTCTTTGGCGGACACATAGCGCACGTCAGCCAGCTTGTACAGCTGGGCTTTGATGGCCTCTGCCGTGCTGCCCTGAGCCACGACCAGCTCCTGAGCGACACGCAAAGCAAACTCAGAATCACTCTCCTGATTGCGGCCTATCAGCGCGCTGCCAGCATTGCTAACGCCAGACCAGCCGCTGATGGGTGTAGCGATAGCATTAATACTGCCGGGTGTGGCTTCAAAAGGCCCGGTGCTGAGGCTTTGCGCAGGTACGGTAATACTGGTTTCGGTGTCTTCAATGTCTGCGGTAGCCGGGCTGTCGGTGGCCTCGTCGTCAGTATTGTCGGTGCGATCGGGGTTGGTGTACTCCACCCAGTAAGCCCCGGTGTTGATGGCGGTAATCACAAAGGTGCCGTTATTGCCGCTCTCAGCGGCGTTGCTGATAAGCAGTAAATCACCCTGAGCTACAGCGCTCAGGTCAGGTGTGCCGTTAAAGGTGGCTCTGATGGTGTTGCCAGACTGCCAGGCGATGGTGTCAATATCCAATCCTGCCAGCAGGGTGTCCAGCGCGGGTATTTCGGCGTCTTCGAGGGTTTCCCAGAGTACACCGGTACTGCTCTGCCTGGCCTGGCTTTCGGATGGGACCGTAACCGGGCTGTCGCTGCTGCGGTTGAACAGGGTCAGGGTGACCGTGCTGTGTCTGGCCAGATTGCGGGATTTGCCCAGATTGACCATGGCCATATCCAGGCTGAAGCCTGTGGCTGTGGCACGGTAAGCACTCTGCCAGATGGCCAGGGCCAGACCCTGTACCAGGGCTTCGCGCTCGGCCAGAATCGAAATCAGGTTACCCCAGGCGCTGCTGCCGTCGGTGGGGATGTTTTCAAAGCCCGGAATGGATGTGATGCTACCAATCAGCTCCTGTTCAATTTCGCGGGCTGTCTGGGGCATAAAGCCCTGGTCTGTCAGTGTCATAGGGTGATATTAACCTCTTGTTCCTCTGTGCTGCCAGCGTCGTCCTTGTACCTGACCGTGACACTGACTTGCTGCTCGGCGTGATTGTGCTGCACATCGATGCTGGTAATGCTGGTCACCCCGGCCACCTGCCGGACGGCCTGGCGGATTTCGCGGTCTGCCCAGCTGGCCCGGAAGTCGCGAATCAGAATGTGCTCACGCCAGCGCACGCCCTGGGTGTTGTCTCTGAACCACTCCCCATAAAACAGGCGCAAGCGCTGGCGCAGGCGCTGCTGAATGTCTGTGCGGCGGTCATTGATGGCCAAATCGCCATCGGTCAGGCGGATGTTATTGTCTGCGTCAAGCGGGAAGTCAGGCACTGGCAAAAACCTTCTGTGATGCAATAGATTCAACAGGGCTCATCGGCGGGAAGGCCCCACCGGTCAGGATGGTAATCAGCAGGTCCACGCGGGCGGCAAAGTTGGTGTTTACCAAATCCTGTTTACTGGCCAAACCAAGGGCCTGTGCGGCACCATCTGCGCCCAGCTCCACGCGGCCGGCCTCAATAACGGCATTGCCATTGCGCTTAAACAGCACTTTGACGCCATGGCCTTCAATGGTGAAGTGCTCGCTGGCCGCGTCCAGCTGGGCAGAATCTTCGGGGAACAGGCGCGGCAGGCAGATGGCACTGCTCTCGTTGTGGGTGTCTGCCAGCAGTGGCGCATGGGGCTCTTTGCCGTTGGTGGCAAACCAGCGTGTGATGTCCCGCTGGCAAAAAACCAACAGCACCGGGTCGCCCGCCTGCAGGGGCCAGGTCATCTGCCAGCCGCCACCGCCGGGGAAGCACACCGGCACGTCTTCAAGCAGGGGCCAGGGCTCTTCAATGTCGCCGCCATCATCGCCAGCGTAAAAGTCTGAGATGGGCACGGAGACCGAAACGGTTTTACTGCCGGGGTCATAGCTTTCAATCACACCGGGTATCGCCGTGTTCAGCTGTCTGATACGGGGATCCAGCAGACTATCAAATGACACCTCAAGTGTGCGCAGGTGCTCGTAAGACATGGGTTCTCCTATTGGTACTCAGTGCAGAAAATCTCAGAAAACCAGGGGCCGCTGGAACGCTCACCCGTGTGCTCGACACGCTGCACCAGCAGCACGTCATCAAGATACAGAGAGCCGACAGACACCAGCATGCCGGGGTTCAGCTCGTGGCGCAGCAGGCTCATGACCTTCCAGCCCCCATTTTCGGTACGCTCGGGGCTGCCAATCAGACCGCTCGATACATCAAGGTCAATCACGCGGGTGGATTCGGCCAGGCCGGCCGGATAAACGCTCAGGCTCTGGTCTGTCACATGGCAAACCAGGCCCAGGGTTTCGCACAGTATTTTGAGCTTTTCGATGGCAGATCCCCGCAGTACCAGGGCTTTTTGCAGCTTGGTATCATCAGCCTTTTGGCGCTGGTCCTCTTTTTTCTTGAGGTACTCATCACGCTGCTGTGCTTCGCTTTGTTGCGGGGGCTGGGCTTTGGTTTTTTTCTTCTGTTTAACGGGCGGCTTCTTGGGCTTGAAGCCCTGCACGTCAATTTCACGCTGCGCCAGCTGATTAATCTGCTGCAGCTGCCCGGCCAGACCGGGGGGCAGCTCACCCAGCTTTTTAATGAGGTCTTCAATCACCCGCGTGAGGGGTGTGCCCTTGGCAAAAGTCTTCTGAATGGTCAGAGTCCGCAAGGCCGCGCCGCCGTCTTTGCAATAAATACGGGATATCCAGTCTGTGCCCTGCTTCTCGTGGTTGATGAACTCAATATTGCCCCTGAAGACCAGGCCCATGCTGTCACGGTACCCGGCCTTCAGAATCACGTTCAGGTTCTTTCGGTAGATAAAGGCCCGGCTATCTGGGCCCAGATTGTAAAAGGTCAGCTCCATTTCGTTGGGCGTCGCCTCGTTGGTCTTGGTGATTTTGAAGCCGACGTTTAAATCTGTCCAGACCCTGGCCTCTTTGCCGTCGTTGACTTCCAGCTCATAGCGCCGGTCAAACAGCTTGTATTCAGTCATTGGGGTTGATGAGGTCGTCGTAGATGAGTTTGACGCGCGCGCCCAGGTCATTGCGCCCGGGCGGCACAAACTTGCCGCCGGTATCTGTCAGCATCAACAGACCGGGCGGGGTGCGGCTGTCTGAAACAAACGCAAGCAGGTCATAATTCAACCTGCAGGCCAGACCCAGAGCAATGTCTGACCCGCCAGAATCAGCAATACCAAAAGACCATGTTTGCGTGCGCTCGTTGAAGTAAAAGCTGAACTGGTACAGCACACCCGACAGGCTGCAAGCAAAGGTGAATTTCTGCCCGTCGGTCTGGGGCAGTGGAATCTCAAACAGGCTCATGGCACCAGTTCCTCAGCGCCCGGGCCGGGGCCTCTGAAAACATTGGCCCCCGTCGGACCCAGTTCATTCGGACGTTCAAGGCTTTTTAATCCACGGGTTTCAGCGGTCGCCTCTGCCAACCGGCCCCCTGCCGGTCGGGCCCCAATCTGCCCCTGGTCGGTCTGGCGTTTGAATGAGGCCACCTGCTCACGCTCGGCACGCTCCTGCACCAGGTCGCGAGTTTTGGTTTCTGCCAGCGAAATTTCTTGCAGGCTGAGGGTGTAATTGAGGCTCTTGCCGTCGCCGCCGTTGTCCCAGCTGGGGGAGTAGTCCAAAATAGCCATGTCGCCAAAGATGCCTTTTTCGGGGCCGCAGTCAACAGATAAAAGCTCTTTGTTGTTGCGTGCCTGAATCAGGCGCTCATGCAGCGTGATATGCTCACCGACAAAATAGGGGTCGTACTCTTCGTTTTCTTCCTGGCCTACCAGCTCAGACATGAACTGTGTCATGCTGAGGGTCACGGGGGGATTGTGGATGTGGTCGGAGATATTGGCCCCCTGCTCAACCTCATGCTGCGTGACCTCGCTTTTGTAGTTGGGGGCCACGCTGACAGTACAGTGCACATAATACCCGGTGTCATCAGCAAAGAGGACATAGACCAGGTCTGTTTCTGAGTAGGTCATCAGCGCACCGCTTTCGGTTTGGGCTTGCCTGCTGCAGCCTTATTCAGCGCATTGGTCACGCCGTCCTGCGTGGCGCGCTTGACCGCATTGGGCTGGACAGGGACGTTGAAAGTTTGCTGCACAGTGACGCTGTTACCACCCTTGCCGCCGCCTGCCGGAACGGGGTTTGCGCTGGGCATTGCCGTGAATCCCTGGTCCTTTATTCTCAAATACAGGCCGTTGCCGCCTAAATAGTTGCCGGTAGACGTAAATCTCTGGCCCATTCCAATTTGTTTTCCGCTACTATTTGAAGCGTGTATCAGTGATTTTGCGTCTGCGCCAACCACCCCCATGTGCTGCATGTTTTTCTGAAAGAAAAGCTCGCCGCCCTTAAGTTGGTTGGCGGGAACGATCTCGGCAAGCCCGCTTGCCAGTAATTTTTTATACGTTTCGGGAACGCTTGCGCTCATATTGCTCAGAACCTGCTGCGTGGCACCAGCATTCTGCACTACTTTTTTAGATGAGATGGCACAGGCGACCCCGCTAATATAGAGCTGCTTAACCTTCCACCCATCCATCACATCACTTGACTTAGCCCATCTATCTGCCTGCGACTTCCCTGGTGAGCCAATAGCAAAATTTTGAGCGGAATTTAAAATCCTGGATGAACCACTGCCCGTTCCTGTAACGCCATCTTCTCCCTTGTAATTCCAGATTGAGCCAAGCAAGTTACCCGCCTTTTCAAGGAGCGGGAAGGTCTTTTTGAGCCAGTCAAACATGTTTTCGAGGGCTCGCATTGAACCCACGATCCCGTCCCAAATGGCCTGCCAAAGGCCTTTTAGGATATCCAAACCGGTTTTAAGGGGAATGTAGATAATATTCCAGGCAACGCCCAGCGCGCTAAACGCCCAAGGCAATTTGTCTTTGGCCCATTGCCAGACATTGGCCATGCCTGCCCCGATGTTTTCAAAACCCATCTGAAGGGCTATAAAAAATATCTGGAGGCCTTCATAAACGCCTTTGATGGCATCATGCAGCCAGGGCCAGCGCTCTGTGAATTTCAGAATCATACTTTCGCCGGTGTTAAACCAATAGACAAAATCAGCGCCGAATGCCGCCAGCGCCAAAACAACGCCGCCTATTAAAGCAGGCAATCCAAAGATGCCGGCATTGGCAATCATGCCCGCAAATCCCATAGCCCTTAAAGCAGCCTCTGCTTTCCAAAGCCAGAGTGCAAACTTCAGCGTGGTAATACCCACCATGTGAGAGTACATGACGGCTAGGCCTGTACCGATCCAGGGTAGCAGCTCTTTGATTACCTTAAGATATTTGGGCAGGTCGTGCTTCACAAAGATACCCACCTGAACACCCAGTTCTTTCATTTTGGGGGTGGCCTTCTCAACAAACTGAGCCAGCTTGTCTAAGAACTGATGGGCGTTGCCCTGAAAACCCAGGTAAAACTGTGTCTGGAGGTTTTTAACTGCGTCTCTGAGGGTGGAGAGTTTGCCCGGTAGAGTTTGACTCTGGCGTTCCATGCCGCCGGCATACCCCTCGCGCATGCCTGCACTTACAAAAAACTGCTTGATTTTTTCTTGTTTATTGGGGTCATCTTCTCCAATAAACCCTTTGATTTCCTTTCCTTTGTCCTGCAGTATTGTTTCAATCCCGCCGTCTTTTACTTTGCCTGCAGTTCCAAAAAAATTATCTATCATATTAGCCAACCCACGGTTTGCGCCAATCATAGCCTGGGCCATTTCGGGGAGTTTTTTACCGGAAGATGCAACCTGATCACCGATGGCGGTTAGCTCTTCCATGTTGAGAGTGCCGTCTTTTTTTCTAAAGTTGAATCCTGCGCCCGTTGTGCTTGCAATAAAATCAACAATATCAGGCATCTCAAACGGGGTCTTCGCAGCAAACTGCTGCATCTGTGTATAAAGGCCTTTCGCTGCCTGCTCCCCGAACAAAGTGGTTAGCCGGGCCATTTGCATTTCATACTCACCACCAGCAGTGAATGTGGACTTGGCGGCCGCTCCCGCAGTCATACCGCCGCCGGCCAGAGCGGCCAGCCCCAACAGTTTGCTGTGCAGGGCTGTGACCCGGCTGGTTTCTTTGTCGAGCCCATGAAACTTGATGGTTGCACTCAGGCCCTTGCCCATAGTGCCTCGCAGTTTCGCAAACCGGCTCTCAAGCCCCATAAAGGCCTTGCTGCCAGCACTGACTATCTTGCCGAAGCTGCCTGTCATGACCCGTTCCATCAGCTTGCCCATGGTGCCGAAGCGCCGGGTGTTTTGGCTGGTCATTTTGGCAAAGCTGGCCCCGCTGCTGGCTGCCACTTTGGCCGCTGTCTTGCTGATGCCTGTCAGGCCTGCTTCATAGGCCTTGATGCCCGCCTTGTCCTGTTTAAAAGTCAGCCGGGTAATCAGCTCATTTACCGTAATGCCTGCCACTACTCTTCCTCTTGTGCTTTGGCTTCCGCCAGAATAAAATCTACCGCCTGAGCAATACGCCACCAGGGCCACTGCTCAAGTTCTTGCATGCGTTCGCGTTGGGTCTGCCAGATGAACCACAGTTCCCAGCACTCGCCCACGTCGCCGGGTATCTCCAGCGATTTGCCGCTGCGGGTGCCGGGGCTGTCTTCACTGGCTACAGGTCTAAAAAACCGTTGAAGTCCAGCACTTCCTGCCGGATATCGTCAATCAGGTTGGAGGCTTTGCCGCTGAACACAATGTCAAAGACCGTCGGATTGGTCAGGGGCTGAAAACCCATCTCACCCACAGCGGCCTTGGTGTGCTTAAAAATCAAGTCATCCAGCAGGGCTTCCTGGTCAAGATCCAGCAGGCTGACGGCCCTGGCTGAAGCCTGGGCAAGGTCTGAACCCATCTCGTAAGTGTTCAGTAGCTGGGTAATTTCTTTTTCCAGCCTGGCCTTGCTTTCGCTGGCCTCACGGCCCAGGGCCTGCAGCTGTTCACTGAGGTCCTGATACTGTTTGCGGTCATCGTCAGACATGCGCCGAATCACCTGCTCACGGGCAGCGGTCAGCTCAGATATCTGCGGAATAATCAGCTTGCGAACCTGGCGGCGGGTGCGCACAGCATCGCGGCCAGTGTGCGGTTCCACACGAAAGCGCCGGTCCCCTGCGGTGATGTGCAGGGTATGCCCTTTGACTTCTGAAGCTATGGTGTAATCACTCATGCGTCAAGATTGACCCCCTGCTCATTGACCAGCAGCTCACCGCACATAATGCGCCATTCGAGCGTGCCAATCTCTTTGCCGCGATTGCCGTCAGGCTGTTTTGCGATGCGGCACTTATTGCCCCGCAGCAGCCAGGTGCCGTTATTGTCAGTAATGCTGACGTCAAACACCACGGGGTTAATCACCTCTGTGATGGGGTTCGGAACACCCAGAAGGGTCTGGAGAATGGTTGTCGCCGTCTTGCTGGTGTGCAGCGTCTTGATGACAATCTCACCGCCGCGCGAGGGGTTGTAACTCCAGGCCACATTCCCGTCGCAGTCATGCTTTTTGGTCCAGGCGTCTTCATCGCGGGCATAAGTGAATTTTTCAGAGTCGTCGCCCACGCCCAACAGAGGGATGGGCGCATCGGTAACAAGGAATGTAATCGTATGGTCCTTGACGTTGTAGGTGCTGGACTGGATAGGTGTCGGTACAGTCATGGTTTAATCCCCCTTAAAGCTGCACATTCAGATTGATATCGATTTTGTTCACGCCCTTTTTCAGCGTGCCGCTGAGGTTACAGTTCGGCACCAGCTGGGCGGCATAGTCCGCCGGGTCAATGTCATCCAGCTGCGGAATGGTAAAGACCACCGGCAAATCGGAGCGCAAAATGTTGTTGGTGACCGAGCGCCGTGCCACACCGTCGCCCTGGGCTTGAATCGCAGCAAAGCCGGGGCCGTCATAAGAGGGCTTTTTGGTCTGACTCAGAAAGGTCAGAAAGGTCTGGCGCAGGTCATTGACCACGCTATCGGTGTCACGGGTGGCCTCGACCACCTGGCCATCTACTCGGCGGCCCTGGGTAATCATGCCGGTAGGACCAAACTTGCGATAGGTGTTCACACTGCGCAGCTTCAGCACGGTCACTTCAGCGGCTGAAATCTGGCTGGTGGGCGACGGTGTAACACCCACAAGAGAGCGGCCAAACAGCTGCAGGGTGCCGGGGTCATTGCCCAGGTACATGGCCAGAGCGGCCGTGTCGATATACTCATTGGGCGTATGGTGCCAGAAAAGCACCGTGCGGCGATACTTGAGGTTATTCAGAACATAGCCCAGAGAGGTGGTGCCGCCGGTGGTTTTGGTGGCCGCTTCGTCGGTGCGGGCAAAATACAGCTTTTCGGTGGTCTCGATAAATGCTGCAGCACTCAGCACCAGGCCTTTGCTGCTGTCTACAGTGCTGATGCCGTACCACTGATTGGTGTCGTCCTCAGCAATCGCGTCAGCGATATCATCAGCGATGGTCCGGCCGGGCACGCTGACCGCGACGGTTACAGTCGGGGCCCCAACGCCACTGGCTGAGCAGCTGATGCTCAGCTCCCATTCGGAAGTGGCAACCACGGTAATCACGTCACCAGCCACAGTAGCTGTAGCAATGCCTTCAACCGCTTCAATGGCGGTTTCAAAATCGCCGTAGGTGGTCGCGGCATCGGTATTGAAGGGCACAGTAATGGTGGTGCCATTGACCACCGCATTGATGGTATGGCCCGTCGCGATCGCTGTGGCGAAGGTGATGGTGTTTTGAACAGCCACCGGTGCATCGCGTTTGATGCCATAAATCATGGCGGGCTTCTGCTCTTGTGAAATCGCTTTGGCAAAGGCTGCGTAAAAGCCGGATGCATCACCCCACTCTTCGCCCACGGCGGCTAGGCCATCGCTGTTGGCCGTATACCCTTTGGCGCGGATGCCCGACATGTCAGAAGGCGGGGTGTCAGAAGCCCCCGCTACAATGCCCAGGCGGTCAAAGGTCGCCAGCACAGTGCCGGACTGGGACTCACTGACTGTGATGCCAATCAATTCAGTAACGCTCATGCGTAATCTCCTTTAGCTTGTAAAATCAGGTGTAATCAGGGGGCCTGGCCAGATACCGTGTCGATAACACCACCCAGATTGACGCTCACACCAAACTGGATGCTATCGATGGTGGTCACAGCCTCGGTCAGGGTCAGGGTATAGCGCAGGCGTACATCCATCTGGGCCCGCTGCTCATAGCGCGCGCTTTTGAGTGCTGAGAGGTCCTGCACATTGCCCACGTCAATCACTGCCAGCCGGGCAGCAGCAAAGAGCCTGCGCACGCTGGGCAGGTCAGGGGTCAGCTGCACCATGCTCATTAAAGCCAGGGCATTGGGGCCGTAGGCATGCAGCGAAACCCGGCGCTCACGAATGGCGCGCAGGGTGTACTGGCCAGAGGCGGCATAGGCCACTTCGTCTTCCAGGCCAATGGGCACATCAGATACCGTGCTGTTGATAACAAAGAAGTTGCCGGTTGGTTCCGGGCTGTTTTCTTTGTCGGGGATGATATGCCCGTCTGACAACCCGGTGACGGCTTTAATCCAGGCATGCAGGGTGTCATGTATCTGGGTGGTAATATTCACGGTGTTTTCTCGTCCACCAATTTGGCAGTGCAGCGCCAGTGGGGCAGGCGGCCCGGCCACAGTGAGGCTTCCTGAATCTCATAGACCTGCCCCTGATAACTCAGCCTGTCGGCCTGAGTTGAGCTGGCCTTTTCGCCGGTCATCAGCTCCGCTTCGGCATAAATGCGCAGTCTGCCGCTAAGGTGGCGCACACCCATTTGGTCCGCCAGTTCTTCAACTGCATCCGAATTAAATCCCAGAGGCTGAATCAGCATGCGAACCACCACAGGGGCAGCCGCGCCGGGTGTGTAACGGCCTTTGCTGCTGCGGGTGCCTGCGACGTAACGGGTCACGGTCACTGGCTGGGCAAAGGGAACTCTCATTTGCGTATCTGCGCCCCGCCACTGCCAGCCTTGCGCAACACATGGTGAATAGCGTTGACTGTGCGCCCATGATGAATCAAGGGATTGTTAAAGCCCTTCTTTTTCACGGTGGCTTTTGCGTTCTCCGGGTCATTCCACATTTGAATTTCATTTTTGAGCTGGCCCACATACCACCAGCCCAATTTATCCATTTGCTGCTGAACAGGCGTGCCCTGACCTATCAGCCGCACTGAGCCCGCCAGCCTGCGAGACAACCCTTTGCGGTGCTTATCAAAAGCAGTGCGGTGGGCTGGGCGCTCGGGTATGTGGCCGTCGTCGCTGCCGTACTCATTAATAGCAGCAGCCTGGACAAGCGTGATGCCCGTTTCGTGCTGCTCCAGGGCTTTCTGGCCCAGAATGCCAATCACAAGCTCTGTGTCTTCGAGACTGTCGATGGCATCTTTGTACTTTTCCCATCCAGCATCCAGCAGCCGGGTCTGAGCAGTTATCCCCGCCATCCTAATACCATGGGGCTGTTACGGATAAACGGTCGCACAAGATTCTGATACAGCACTTCAAAAGCGTTTACTGACGACGTGGCTGAAGTACTCACGGCATACTCCACTTCCACGTCACCAGACTTTTCACGCTTGACGGCTCCCCCGCCGGCAGAGACAAGGCCGCCCTCTGCCATCAGGGAGGCGGCCTTGTACATCAGTGCCAGGTCCTGGCGTCCGGCAGGAATCCGGCACAGGGGCACCGTGAGCCGGGCATCATCCAGAAACGCATCAATCACAGCGTCTGCCACGGCAGCAAACTGCGGGTATTGCGTTACCAGTTTGGCCCGAATCGCGGTGTTATCTCTGGCCATGGTTATGCGGGCGTCCCGAATGCGACCGGCCCGCTGGCACCGCCCTTGTAAACAAAGACGCCGGCGCAGTTCATCACCATGGGCACAACATACTGCAGCATGTGCTGCTGCATAGGCAGCATTTGCAGGTCACGCGGCAGCATGAACTCCAGCACCATGCTGTTGCGCGGGTAGCACAGAATCACCCGATCGCTGGACAGGCTGTTAACTGCGCTGGTCACACTGTTAAGACGGCTGGTTTTCAGAATCGAGCGAATACCTGTATTCTGCAGGATATACCGGCCCACAGACATGTCCGCGCTCGTAGAGCGGGGCTTGTTCATATAAGTGAAGCTCTCGGTATCCATGACAAGGGTATCGCCGGGGAAGTCCTCGGTATCCTTCTCAGGGGTATCAATCAGCTTTAGCATATCTGCCAGCGCATCGTCAGCAGTAGACCAGCCGCCCGACAAACCGGCGTTATTCAGCGCATAGCTGAACAGGCCGTCAATGTTTGCGCCCTGTGGGTCACCGTTCCAGGCAATGGTGTTCTTGAGCTTCTGGGCAGCCAGCACGGCTGCACGCTGCTTGCGCTGCTGAATCGGTGTGCCAGAGAAGCCTGCACGCTCAAGATCCTCCAGAGACCAGCCGATATACGCGCCGTAGACGCCCACTTTCTTGGGGGTCTCGCTCAGACTGGAGCCGATTTCAGGCAGGTCAGTTCCGGCAGAGGCCAGCAGGCGAAACTCACCGTTAAAGTCCAGTTCCTGATAGGCGATGCTGTCAACGCCCGGCCCGGCCTCGGTGTTGATAGGAAAGGCCTGCTCCAGAATGTCACCAGGGTAGGTGATTTCTTTGAGTTGTTGCATGGTGTACAACAGCTGACGGGCCACAATCTCAGTCTGACTGGCATCCAGGCGGCCTTTGTTCTGCTGGTAATGCACAAAATCAAAGACGCGCTGACGGTTGGTATAGCTGTCTACACGCTTCATCTGCTTGCGACGCTCGATAACGCGCTCGCGCTCTTTTTTCAGCTCATCCCAGGCATCGGCCCGGAACATGCCGTAATCGTTGACGATAATTTGGTCACCCATTTTTCTTTCCTTCCTTTATGCCGGCAGATTCACGCCGATTACTGCGAGACCGCCAGCGGCACAGCCCCGTTCCACATAGGCATTGGCAAAGAGCTTGGCCCGTGTGATCCCGCCAGATGTGCCGGCAGAGGCCATCACCATGCCGCGCTTTTTGTCGTCGGCGGACTCTTCGTAGTAGCGCACATAGACCGCCTGGCCTTTAACCAGCGCATCATCAGAGCGAACCGCGATATATGCCTTGCGGCCCACGGGTGCAGCAGCGCCATTGGCGTACTGCACATTGCCGCTGCTGTCAGGTTCCAGCAGGGTCAGGGGCACGATGCCATAGAGAGGCTCTGCGGTATCGTTGGCCATGGTGATGGTGGCCTGAGAGGCACCAGCAGCAACAACGAATCCCGTCGCGTAACCGTCAATCTCAGGGTCCAGCGTGATAGTCAGGCGGCGATTGGCGTTGCCGTCGCCATCAGCACCCACCGCGGCAGACGCCACGCCGGTGATGTTCTCCAGTGCGGCGGCAATCAGGCCCATGGTGTTGGCATGAGATGTGGCATAGGTCACCTGTGCCATGGCGGTGGTCGCGCCATTCAGCACCAGGTTGCCATTGATGGTGTTGGATGCCACCGTGTCTGCACTGAAGGTCAGCGTAATGGTGTTGGAGTAGGGCAGGCGCACATTCTCTTCACCAGACTGGCCCACAAAGCGTCCGGGCTTGATGCCGCTGGTAGCATCGACCACCGCACTGGCAACTTCAGCGCTGTGGCGCTCTTTGGCAAACTGGCCTTCAACCAGCGCCGGCAAAGAATTTCCGAAAGTGGTTTGCATGGTTTAATCCCCCTTATACTGCGAGCGCGTCCTGATCCCAGAACGAATCAGAGCGGGATTCCGCTCTATCGTAGGCATCAAGCACCGGATTTTTATCTGTTTTAGTCTGAATGGCAGACTCATAGAGCGCGTTCACATAGTCATCAGACTGGCCTTCAGTTTTAGCCCAGTCGAAGCGCTCTTTAATCACCAGCTCTTTTACCTGGCGGTCGCTCAGGCTGTCGAGCTTGGTGTTCTTGACCACCCGCTGGGCCTGGGCTTCGAGGGCAGCGCGGGCTTTCACCATGGCGGTGATGTCCATGCCATCCAGCCGATCGGCGCGGGCCTTTTCAGCGTCATACTTGGCCTGCATCTGGTCTGCGCGGGCTTTCTGGGCGTCAGCTTCCGCTTTGGCGGTGTCGAGCGCCTGAGCATCAGCTTTGAATTTATGGCTCAGAGCGACTTCAGCGGCTTCGCTGACTTCGTACTCTTTGCCGTCAATGCGGATTTTAACCATAACGGTCTCCTTGTTGTTGATGATTGGTTCGGGTGCATCTTCGGGCAGCTCCAGCGCGTCAAAACGCACGGCACTGTCTTCTGACTGGTCATTACGCAGCCGGGCCCCTGAGCCGGCACGGCCTCGCCATTCGAGGGCGAGGTGGTTGTAACGGATGTTGCGCTGAATGGCGTCATACTCGCCAAACTCAGCATCAGCACCGGGCGTAAAATCGATGTCGCAGGTGTAACCGCAGCTGACCTGCTGCTTGCCCTGCTGGATATCCCGGATAGCGTCTTCGTCGGTCACCAGGGCGCGGGCCTGGGTGTGCAGGCGGTCTTCTGCCAGCTGGTGGTCACCGTGCACCACACCGACCATGTACTTGCGGGTGTTGCGGCTGTTGAGCAGCTCGGGCGGGTGGCTGTTGGTAATAGGCTTGTTCTGCAGGCTGGCCAGGCTGGCCGCGTCATGCACTTCAGCGCGCGGGCGCAGCTCCCGCCGGACAGAACCGTCTTTGTTAAGGTACCGGAACACCCCGGCTTTGGTGGGCCAGACACCGGTTTCAAGATAGCCTTCGTCCGTTTTGGTCCAGGCCCCATCAAGCCGGGCCAGGCATGTTCTTGTCTGCATATTTCTCCAAAGCAAAAGCCCCTGGGGTTGCCAGGGGCTTGGGGGTTTTGGTTGGTTTTACTTTTCCTTGAGTGAGTCCGGCAAAGGGTTTCCGGCATCAAGAATAATCTGCTTCCAGGTTTTGGGTGGAGTGGGGTCCGCCAAAATTTCATCCATCATGTCAGATATCTCCCTGCCTTCGTTATTATCAAAGGACAAGACGGAGTACTCAGGTTCTTTTTTTTCGTTCATCAAAAATTTATTTCCACAATTTCTTCTACACTGTATTGTAAGCCATACAGTAAAGAAAATTCAATCATAGCAATATTTCTAGCCCATACAGTTAAGTCATCACGAGAAAGAGCCCCTGAAATAAGCGTGGACTGAAAATATCGCCGGTTTTCTCCAAGCACACTCTTACATGCGTCACGCAGCGTTTCATTCATTGTTATCCTTGGCCAGCCAAAAATAGGCTTTGACGCCCGATAAATCAAGCTTGTACCGCGATGAACGCCTATAGCTTCGATTGTGGCCAAATCATAATCAATAGCCGACTGTATATCTAAGTCAGAAAAAGAGGACCCCACATCGGGATGATTATGCGTTACCGTCATATTTTTCAGCTCAGACGGGGGCTTATTCAGCCTGACTGACATCCTTCTGCCGGGCACAGGCCCGATAGACATATCCCGCTCGACACCAAACCTATCCCAGGCCACAATCATTTCTGCTGGATCCGGCATGGTTTGTGCCAGCTGATTGTAGCGCAGCACCATTTTCTGCTGCTGATTCAACTCCTGAAAAGGCACCTGCCTGTCAAGCTTGATTGGGAACTGCCCCGGCTGGGGCAGCTCTCTTGATGGCAACCGGTTAGGACTGGCCGCAGGTGTGCTGCTGGCAGGCTGTATAGTCGGTCTCGCTGGCACAGCAGGCGCGGGCCTATCTCCAGATGACCCAGCCGGGGGCGGCGCACTTCCAGCAGCAGGCCTTTGTCCGCCTGTTGGCGGTGGCGTGTTTCCAGCTGGTGGCCTTCCGGGCGGTTGCGCTGGCGTCTGGGCCGGTGCTGGCCCTGCGGGTGGCGAGGACGTTACCGAGGGCTCTGCCGGGCGGGCAGGCTCAGCGGGCTGCCTGGGCTCCTGCGGGCCAGACCCTGAAGCGGTGGGCTCAGGCTTGGGCTTTTCCGCCTCAGCTTTTGGTGGCTTTGGCTTCTCAGGCTCTTGCTTCGGTTTTTCAGGGTCTGCCTTGGGCTTCTCAGCCTTCGGCGGCTTCGGTTTACTCTCTTTGGGCTTCTTCGCAGCACCTGGCTCTTTGTGGGTCTTGACTTCCGGCAGGCGCTTCTGGGTGCGCTCGTAGGCTGCAATCTCGGCGGCTTCTTCGGCCAGCTCTTCGGGGGTCAGGCCAAAATCGTCTTCTTCAAACACGGGCTCGGGCACACAGCGGCAGCGCACGGGCTGGCCAGGGTGGCCGTCTGCCGGGGGCTTGTCCCAGCTGAATATCTGACCATTGCGGGCGCTGTGCTCAGGACGCTGGCGGCCGTCCATGTTGGTGCGCCAGCGGTAGCGCTTGATGCCCGCCGTTTCCTGCCGGGTGCGGTTAATGTTGCCGTTCAGTTTGCCAATCTGGTCGCGGGCAATCAGGGCGGCCCTGGCCTGCACCTTGTCTTTCTGATCTTGCATGATACCCGACAGAATGCCTTCAATCTGCTGGGTCAGCTCGCTGGTCATGGTGCCCCGGTAGACAGCGTCCTGCACCAACAGCTCGATGTCTCTGGCGGCTTTGTCTCCGATGTCTTTAATCAACAGAGATGAATCACGCGCAAAGCGGTCCACGTCGCGCTGAATCTCGCCAAACTTCTTGCCGCCGGAAGCCAGCGACAGGCTGAAGTCCGGCAGGTCAGGGTAACCGGGCGAGGTGATGTCCTGCGGGCCGCTGAACATCTCGTAAGCGTCCAGCTTGAGCGGCTGGGCCCGGGTCAAGCCTAGGACCCCCATACCAGCAGCCTGCATCTGCTCAGCAAAGCGCCGTGCAGAGACCTGGTCCACCTGGGTGGCGGCCCGTTCAATCAGCTCAGGGGCCCCGAGGCTGGCCCAGGCCTGCCAGCGCTGCCGAAAGTCATCCAGCAGGCTTGACAGGGTCTGGTCATCACGCACGCGCAGAATCTGTGGGCGCAACTCGGCAAACCAGGCGTTTACCGCTTCCAGCAGGCCAGCGGTAAAACTGCGCTCAGCTCCCGAGGGGTAAAGTGCCCGCGGGATCCGGCGACGGCTCAGCGTTTTAATTGCTGCAGCACCTGCTTGTGTTTGATGGCATAGGCCTTGTCTTCAACGCTGCCTTCGCCGGAGCGCAGAAACGCATCATGGGCGGACAGGGCATCGGCCAGGCTGACCAGCCCCAGCCGGTATTCACGCCCCAGCCGAGCGAGGTCACGAACGCTCAACCGGGGCGCTTCAACTGGCGCAGGTGCTGACGCGGGCTCAGCAGCATCAGGCTCAGGCTGAGGGGCCTGGGTCTCCGCCACCGTTTCGGCCTGCGTCGTGGGCTTTTCATCAGCGGGCAGGGTTTCTTTGGGTTTGCTTGATTTCTTCGTCATTGGGCAATCCTTTCATGGCTGCCAGGGCGCGGCTGGTGTTCTGATCCAGCACAGGCAGCATTTTGAGTTCTTCACCGGCAAACAGGGTGCGGGCCTCTTCCACGGTCCACGCCTGGGCCTCAAGCATTCTGAAGGTGGCCTCTGCCACCAGCTTGAGCATTTCGGCCTGCTCTTTCTGGGTGACCGCATCCAGCGGGTTAAAGGCAAAGGGGATATCGTCACGGATGCCCAGCGAAGGGGCCAGCATCAGCAGCATTTTTTCAATCGCTGGCCTGATGCGGTCTTCTTGATAAGCGCTCACCGCTTTGTGCCAGTCCCGTTCCTGGCTGTTGCCGGCCTGTGAGAGGGTGCCGCCGGGGCTTTCGCCCAGCAGCTTGGTGTGCGGAATCCCGCTGGCAGCCACCAGGGCTTTTTCAGGGTTGCGAATCAGGTCATGCAGACCGGCCACGCTGGTGGTGCTGCGCTGATATTCGTCCTCTTTGTCAATGACGGTCTTGTTGAACATGGACTGGGCCAGCAGCATGGCGTGCAGGCGGTCGTTAAAATCGCGCATGTCCTGCTCACAGGTGTTGATGCTCAACTCATTCAGGCCCTGCAGCTTGATGACATCACGAATGAAATCCTTGATGATATTCGGCACCAGGTTGTGGCTGAGCGAATAAGCCAGCAGGGGCTTGCGGCAGCGGGCCACGCTGCTTTGAAACCATCCGCCGTTTTGAAGCTGCCAGTCTCTGGAGACCGACTCACCCTGCAGGTCAATGATGCGGTCTTTGTGCACCCTGGCACCGGCCGCGTCTTCGGTATTGACACAGTAATGGTTAAAGCGCATACTGCGATTCAGCTGCTCAGGCCAGATGTAATCCTTGTCGAGCACTGAGATATCGCTGATGGTTCCAGGATTCTCCCAGTTCAGGGGTTCTTCGGGGTCCTGGCCTTCAAAGTGCACATAGAGCGCCGCGCCGCCGTGCAGCCTGGCCATTTTGAGCCCGTAATTCAGCTGTTTGCGAAAGCACAGGCGCTTGAGGGCCTTGAGCAACTCATCGCACCGGTCATGGTTGATGGTAATCCATTCCCGCAGCCCATCATCGGGGAAGAGGTCTACCAGCTTCCAGACAATAGGATGGTCGGCATACATGCTTTCAAGCGTGCCCCTTGATACCCGGGGCTCTGCCACCCAGTGAAACTGCTCGGCGTGGTCCGCTTTGGTCCCAAAGCCTGTTATCAGGTTGACATGGGTGTCAAAGCGGCGCGGCCGGAACGGAATGATATTGCTCATGCTTTCCTATCTGTTGAATGAACTGGCCTTTTTGCCAGCCAGCTCGTTATACGCATCGGCCAGCGCGTCGATAATATCGTCATGGCTGCCGTCAGGGAACTGTTCAGCCTCTGCCTGCAGGCTCTCGTTCCAGCTGGCCTGCATCAGAAAGACCGTGCCCGCTTCGACCTGGCTGCTGAGTGCTGCGGCGCGGATGACCTTGCTGCCGGTAGGTTTCAGAAAGCGCACGCGGTAGCCGCTGAGCATCTTGCTGTAGCTGTCTCGCTGGTCTACGCCAGCTTGGCCGGGGTCCTGCGGGATGCGTATCGTCACGCGCCCCCATTGCTCGGCGTCAGCCTGAGCAGTTGCCAGCACGGTGTTTCTGACCTGGCCAGGGGTGCCCTTGAAGCGCTTGAGGTCGAGCACATAGCAGGATTTGTCTGCTGTGATGCCCATCAGTACCCCGGCGGTATAGTCACCGTCTTTGCTGCCAGCCAAATCCCAGGCACGCACCAGCTTGGTGAACTCCGGAGCCCTAACGGCACTCTGCCACCACTCCCGCTTAAAGTAGAGGCCTGCAGCGGGTTTAATCTTCCAGTTGCCTCCCAGCAGGCGGGCCCGCTCGACCAGCGGGAGGGCCTGCAGTTTGGCTTTGTAGGCTGGGTCCTTTTTGAGCAGCGCCGGATTGTCTTCCAGCCGGGCAGGCACAAAGGTAAACGACAGTGGCAGGCTTTTAGGGTGCTGTTGCTGCGCCTCGGCCTTGCTGTCATACCAATGAATGTCGTTGCCGTCGCGCACAATCCAGCGGATGACGCCAGAGCGCTCAGGAATGGCAAAACCGGTTTCGGCGTCCCACCACCAGCTTATCAGGCTGGCCACCCATGATTCTGCATCCGGGTTTGTGGTCGCCCGCATGTACGGAATCACACCACAGGTGCTGCGGTTGCGGCTCAGGAGGTAAAAGAACTGGGTCTCGGTGAAATGGGTCAGCTCATCAAAGGCTATCAGGGGGATTTGTGCCCCCTGGTACTTGAGCTTGTCTTTTTCGTGCTGCAGGTGGGCAAAGCCCACTTTCGCTTTGCTCGGAAACTCCCATGCCAGCGTCTGCTGATTGGAGCGGGCCCCAAATTGCGGGTACATGGTTTCAGTGTCTTCCCAGATTCCGCCAGACTGCACCACGTCGGCAAAAGTGCGGCGAAAGATGACGGCCCTGAATCCGGGGTTGCCAATATTGCGCAGGGTTTCGAGCAGCAGGGCAAAGGTTTTACCCCCGCCAGCCGCGCCTCCATAAATGGCAATGTCTGCCGGGCTACTCAGGAATGTCTCCTGGGGTCCCGGCTGGGGGCGCAGAATAACAGGCTCTACCGTTGTCGGGGAGATAGACATGAACCTGGGCTTGAACCTCTTTCTTTACTGAACCACTGTGCTCGGTCTCTCGGCGTTCTGTGCCATAACCCCGCGCCTTACCCCTGGCCTTGAGGATGGTTTCAGCAGCGGCCAGGCGGTTGCGTTCAACTTCGCCGTGCTCCATAATCTGCTGAATGGTCTGCTCTGCCCGGTCGCACACATGGCTGTAGATTTCATCCACCAAAGCGGCATAGGCCGGATCGGAAGCTTCCCATTCGTAGTGTGTTTTCCGTGCAACGCCGGTGCGCTCACAGGCTGCGCTGATATTGCCGCGCTCTTCCGCCAGAGTGGCGATAAACAGGCGCTTGCGGGTCTGACGCTTGGTCTTCGCACGCGTAGGGGTGTCACTTTTGTTCCCCGTTTTTTTCTTTGCAACCATGCAAACACCCCCCGCAAAGCGGGCTTCAGCCCTTCAGCTTCAGCTCACGCAATTCACGGCGCAGCTTCACAAAATGCTCAGCAGGCTTTGCGCCGGCTGCTTCAACCGCCTGAATATACTGGCTCAGCAGCGCCAGAGCGGCATCAGCCTTGCTGACATCCTGCCGGGCAGCATTGGCGGCCACAAAGATTTGTTCGGGGGCAATGACCTGCACCTGGCTTTGCTGCGGCTCAGACTCAGACTTGTTCGCTTTCTTGCTCATGCTCTACTCCTGTTTAAGGCACCCACGCCAGCGCGATTTCAGCGCCGACCATGGGCTGGTCCTGATAATAAAACGTTTTTTCGTGCCGCCAGATACGCCCAGAACCGATGGGATTATCCATGCCATCCAGCGGGGTGCCCACAAAGGTTTTCTCGACAATGCGCGTATCGCCATCGGTGCGGGTGTCGCTGAACTGCTCAGACCAGCTGATGCTTGCGGGTGAGCCTGCGGGGCAGAATACCAGGGCAGAGCGCAATGCTACCGGCAGAGCGCGGCTGTCGTAGGTGGTTTCGCGGTCAACGCGGGTCAGGTATCCACCGCTGACGCCGCCCGTTCTGACCGTGGTGGTCAGGGCAAAGGGGCCTTCGGTTTCTGTGCCCGTGCTTCGGGTGGTCCAGGTAATGGCCATTAAAGATAATCCTCTATGGCCAGCAGCAGGGCTCGCACGCTTTCGAGCGTTTCGTCAAATCCAGGCTCTGGCAGATTGGCGTATTCATGCAGGCTGTCAGGATCGCTGATGGGCTTGAATGCCCCGCACCAGACGCGCAGAACATAATCATGCCAGCCCTGATGCCCGTGGGCTATTGTCTGCCTGAATTGCTCGACAATCTGCCGCACGTCGGCCCAGCTCAGCAGAACCTGCAGAGTCTGGCCAGTGCTGGGGGCCATGCGTTCACCCTGGCCGGGCGATTTGGACCTGACCAGAAGCTGCCCCTCATGGGCCACCAGATTGTTTACCCTGGCGATCTCTTCTTCCTGCTCCCAGAGCTTCAGCTCTGCCGGGTTCAGGTGTTCGATTTTGTGATAGTAGGTGCTGAGTAAGCGCCTGGCGTCTGCCGGTGGTATCAGGGCTTTGTGCTGGTGCCTCAGCTGGGCATTCAGCTTGGCTTTGGCTGCAGCAAACTCCTGAGCCTGCTTGATGTCGGGGTATTCTTTGAGCCAGGTCTTAACGGTGCGGGGCTTGTATCCGGTCTTTTGGGCAATCATCGCAATATTGCCGCAGCAGATAGAAATCAGCTCTTTGAGGCGCGCCCGGCTGGGCTTCCATCTAACTGGTCTATAACCCATCTTAAGTACCATAATACCCCTTCCCCTCTTGACAAGTTGCAGTTTTTAGCTCAACATCTAGCAGTTTTGCTAGATTATGGGCGTGTTTTTTCATTTTTGTCACTGCCCGCAGGTAAAAACCGGATGGCATAGGATGACGGCCAGACTCAATCTGCGAGTAGTACCCCCTGGTGTAGCAGAGCATATCTGCCATCTGAGCCTGGGTCAGGCCAATGCGCTTTCTCAGCATGCGCAGGCGCTCAGGCGTCATTGTTATCTACGTTTTGTTTGAAGGCTTCTCTGAAGCCCATCAAATAAAAAAACCTCATGGAAAACACAAATAACAATAATTGAAAAACAAAAATAATATTATCGAATTTCATGAGAATCCCCTGGAAGCCCGAAGTCTTCAAAATGCACCTGCAAAATGCCCTGCATATTTTTTTTCGCGCGGTAGATGTAGTCTAAAGATTTGTTGCAGTCCAGCTCATAGAGCTCATCTTTATCGAGCAATTCAAGTGTTTCCCTAACAATACGATAAATACAATTGGCTCTGGCTCGCTGGCGAATAATCTCGTTCCTTACTGCTTCATACTCTTTTTGGGCGTTGTCTATAGCCTCCTTGAGCACTAGCCGTATCTCTTTTTTTAACACCTCACGAATAATGGGCGTCATATCAAGCTCCCAATTCATAATTCACACTCCTTAAAAATCTCTGAATATACTTTGCCAGCTGGACCCGCTGGGCAGGCCACCAGCGGCCCTGAAAACGAAACTCGCAGACCGTCACCCTGGCCACGTCGATATCTTCTGTGCTGCTGTGATTGCAGACAAAGCACACGCTTGGCCTGACCTGACCCAGGGCATCGGTCAGGCGCTCAAGTGCCAGGCGCTGGCCCCCTCTGACACTGCCCTGGCCGTGCTTGAGCTCAAACAAGACAAAGGCCTTGTTTTTGTATTCAATCAGGCCATCAATATCTGTGGGCATCATTTTGCCCATGCGCAAACCGCTGAAATCCTTTATTTGGCGGATGTAATCGCGGTTGCGAATGACTTCAGACACTTAAATCCACCAGACAGGTTTAAGCACAGCGCCGTATTGCTTAAACTCACCCTCAAAATCCGCAGGATGCTGGCGCAGGCTGGACAGATAGGCAATCATCTGCCCTTGCAATGGGCTGTTGACCGGCTGGCCTGTCTCATCCAGAAACTTGATGCGTCCTTTGGGGAAGCAGACGGCATTCAGGCGTCTGCACGACAGCAGCTTTTGATGTGTCGCCGTTTCGGTGGCGTTGTTGAGCAGCACAATGGCATGCCCCACTTCGCCAGACTCCAACTTTTCCAGCAGGGCGTCAATGAACTGGCCCAGAAGGGGCTGGCTGTAAGGCGGGTTCAGCCAGACATTGCCTGGCCAGGGCTTATCCAGCCCGTTGGTTTCAGCTGTGTAGAAAATTTTGGCCTTGACCGTCTGATTGGCAATCTCTGAACTGGCCGGGTCTACATCAATGCTGCCCATGACCACGCGGGCCGCCTCGACAAACTGGGCGGGCGTGTACCATTCATTGTTGCCAGAATTGTTAACCACATGGGGGCGACTGGCCTCCTGAATGGTTTTGGCCTGGCCTGATTTGACCTGCTGGACCGCGTCGGCCTGGGCTTCGGGCGGCAGCTTGGCCAGGGCCACCAGCTGGGTGGTGCTGTCGGCAATGGGTGTGTCGGCCAGCTCTTCCTGCAGGTCAGGGCTAATACCTTCGGCGATTTGTTTCCTGACCTGTACACTGCGCTTGCTCATACCCATTTCATCGGCCAGGTCTTCAGTGCTCATTAAGGGTGCAACCGTTGCACCCTTTTTACTGGGCCGGTGGTCAGGCTTGCGCATACCCATCTGCTGCAGGATGTCTTCGCGGCGCTTGATGTGCTGCGACTGCTCAAGCGCGGTCAGCTCGTTGCGCTTCAGGTTTTCGTCAATCTGGGCCAGCTCGGCCAGGGTGTCAGACATGGCCATGACGTTGACCAGCAGGGATTCAAAGCCCAGTTTTTTGCATGCCAACAAACGATGCCACCCGGCAATCAGGGTGCCATCAGGGCGAACGCAGACAGGGTTCATCAGGCCTACCTGCTCGATAGATGCTGCCAGCTCATCAACCTTCTTGCTGCTGGCCGGCCTGAGCCTTTCGGTAACGTGGATGTCTGCTATGGGCATCATCCGGGTTTCATTCATGCTCATGCGGTGACCTCTCTGGTGTTTTAAATTGTTCAGCCTGGCCCAGCACCTGCTTGGCCTTTTGGATTCTGGCCAGGTAATGGCCATCGTCCAGCAGGCAGGTCAGGGCGTCAGCGATAATCAGGTGCAGATGGTTGATTTCTGCGCGCTGCTCGTTGCAGAGGGTGTGCAGACCGGCTGCTTCCTGCTGCAGTCGTTCCAGCCGGGCGGTTTCGTTGTGGCCGGGCATCAGAAAGGGGCCTCGCCAATCATCATCACGGCCTGTATGGCCTGCATGGTTTTGGTCAGATGGTCGCACTGCTGCTGCACCTGGCGCAGATTGTTCTGGGTGATTTTGTGATGGGATCGCTCGCGTTCAAGCTCACGCTCCAGCGTTACCTGCTGGCGGTCCTTTTCAATCAGCAATTCACCTGTTTTTCGGCCCAACTCTTCAAGCTGTTCTTTCAGTTCATTGCGCTCGCTTTCAAGCGTCTTCAGTTTCTGGCTGAGCGGGTGCATTTCTGAAAGTACCGCATGACTGTCCTCGTGTGATTGGGGGTAAATATCGCTCATGGGCAATACTCCTTTGTGTGATATGTCACATTTTGAAATAAACGAAAAAATACCCGGTAATTACCGGGTTTGAGGTTTAAAATTTGTGGGGGGGGGGGTAGATTAAAGTGGTGGCTTTGGGCTACTTTGAATGCCTGAAATGGCTATGAAATCGGGGTTTGGGCGGAGTGATTACAGGCTATTGAAACTGAATACTCAGCGTTCTCAGCATTTCAAAAGGGCTTGTATACTGCACGCCAAACTGGTTGCAAGCATCAGGAATTAAGATTCTCTTTTTTGATTCTGGGCTTGGCTGCTCATTGGTTACCACCTTGCAATTATGGGCCATTGCATATGCCACCATCCAGGAGTCCGCTACGGCAGCAAACTCTGATTTAGCGGCATCTGTATATTGCGGATGCGCCTGGCTCCACACCATCACTTGCTGATACGCTGTTATCACCTGTTGAGATTGAGAGTTCAAGAAGAAAGTTAATGGAACCTCTTCCTTTATCCATTTAACTAACCCGTCGTTCCCCTTCAGCATCTCAAGCTTATTTCTATCCAGACCAAAAACTCTTTGTGCTTGATGTTGATTTAACAGCCCACTCCAGAATCCTGGACAGATATCAAAAGCATAATAGAGATTTTTTGCATCGCATCAATAGCAGCAAACCTCAGAAGCCTTATTGTTCAGGATATGGCTCAGGTTAACAGCCTTAATGAGATAGCCGAGAGGCTTTCTCAGCCTTTTGTTTTGCCTGAGCATAACGGCGATACCTAAGCCAGCCATCCACAACCATTTCTGCCGTAAAAACAAAACAGGAAAGGCTGGCCACCAGCGCCACAATGACGAGTGAACCCACCATAATCAACTCTAAAAACTGATTCTCAAGCACACAACCACCTCCCCTCCCGATCAGAGAAAAACACACTCAATTGTCAAGGTTCACCGTCCACGGTGAAATGGGGTATGATGGTGTTACCTCCGCCGTGGTTGGCGGTTGGTGAAAGCTTAGGCCCTGAAACTATTTTGTTTCGGGGCTTTTTTGCTGTTGCTCTTCATCCCATTCAGCAAAGAAGTAAACACCGAAGAACTTCCCCAGCTTACTCAAACCCTCAAGAGTAGGAGTTCTCTGCCCCAAAACCCATTTTTTAAGGGTAGGCAAAGGTATTCCCGCATCTTCCGCAACTTTTACCAAGCTGAGGCCGGAGTCATCAATAAGCTCACGAAGTCTTTGTGTTGAATAGGATTCAAATCTGAGTTTCACAACAGCATCCAATAACGGTACAAAAGCCGTTGTGCTCAGCATATCAAATCCCCTTCCTTATTTTTGTGACCTTCATACTTAGTATACATATGGGTTCTTTAATGTGTCAATTAATGTTGTTTTTTGGTGTTGACAAGTACCCAAATGGGTACTAAAATAAAATCATGCTTTCACCAAATCAACCCGGCCTAACCAGCCGCCAGGAGGACCATATGACCACTATACACAAGAATACAAAAA
>JACYMC010000268.1 GCA_015272195.1 Candidatus Sericytochromatia bacterium | reverse complement strand
CGCACAAGCTCTACGATTGATCAAATTTGGTTCCCTGACTTTTGGATGACCCTGGCAGCAGCTGTTTTGGCAGCCGTTGGACCTGCTGCTGCGCTATACTGAGCAAAAAACTGAGGCAAAGCAATGGCGTTTCAAGGCAGCGACAAATACTACCTTAACCCCGAATTAGAGTTGATTGTGAATATGGCCCTGCAGATGGACAAACCCCTGCTGCTGACGGGTGAGCCGGGCACAGGCAAGACCCAGCTGGCCTTTGAAATCAGTCGCAGCCTGCAGATGCCGCTGGAGGTGCTGCGGGCCAAATCGACCATCAAGGGCGAGGAGGTCTGTTATGTGCAGGACACCGTCCTGCGCCTCAATGACGCCCGTTTTGGCACCGAAAACACGGGCCGTGATGTCAACAACTTTTTTGACTATGTGGTCTGGGGGCCGATTGGCCGGGCTTTTCGCAGCCCGGAGCGGGTGGTGCTCCTGCTTGATGAGATCGACAAAACCGAATCCGACGTACAGGACAACCTGCTGGACGTGCTCGACGAAAAGCAGTTTACGATCCGCGAGGTCAACCAGGTGGTGCAGGCTACCCATCCGCCCTTGATTATCATCACCTCCAACGCCAAGCGGGAGCTGTCAGACCCCTTTTTGCGCCGCTGCTTCTGCCACCATCTGGCTTTTCCGGATCGCAGCGAAATGGTTGAAATTGTGCGCCTGCACTACCCTGAAATCGATGACACCCTGCTGGATACCGCGCTGGGTCTGTTTTATGAGCTGCGGGCGGCGGGCTTTGAAAAGGCCCCGGCCACCAGTGAGTTGCTGGACTGGCTGCAGGCCCTCGAAAACAGTGGTCTCAAGCCCGGTGTGCCCGATAAAATCCCCTTTATTGGCAGCCTGCTCAAGCGCAGCGAAGACCTGCTGGCCTACCGCCGCAGCGGCCTGCAATCGCGGCGGCGGCAGTGGTAAATCCTGCTTCTGACGCCGCCCCCAATCCCCTGCTGGGCTTTTTTGCGCTGCTGCCGCGCTACGGCATTCAACTGAGCATGCAATATCTGCTGGAGTTTCAGGCCGGGCTGCAAAAGGGTCTGGTGCACAATATCGACGAACTCTTTGTGCTGCTGCGCCTGTGTGTGGTCAAAAAAGTGGAGCAGATGGACGCCTTTGAACGGGCCTTTGCCTTTTACTTTCTGGATGTGGATATCCCTGACGTGGCCGAAGGCGACCCGGCCCTGTTTGACACCCATCAGTTTCAGGCCTGGCTGCGCGAGGCCATTGCCCGCAAAGAGATTCAGGGCCCGCTCTGGAAGCTGGACCCGGATGAACTGATCAAAAAATTCTGGGAGACGATTCGGCAACAGCTCGAGCGCCACGACGGCGGCCGCCGCTGGGTGGGCACCGGCGGAGCCTCAGCCTTTGGGCATTCGGGCCAGGCCCAGCCCGGTGTGCGGGTGCACGCGCCGATGCAGGGCACGGGCCAGCGCTCGGCCATCAAAGCCATTGGCGCACGCCAGTATACCGATTATGCCGCCAGTCATAGCCTCAGCGGCAGCAATCTGCGCCAGGCTTTGAGTTTGCTCAAACAGCTCAAACCCAGTGGCGCGCGAACCGAGCTGGATATTGACGCCACGATTGCCGCCACCGGCCGTAACGGCGGCGAGATTGAACTGATCTTTGATAAAGCCCTGCGCGATAAAATCAAGGTGATTTTACTGATCGACAACGGCGGCCGCTCCATGCTGCCTCATGTGCCGCTGACCCAGCTGCTCTTTGCCAAGCTCAGCGATCGCTTTGGTGATCTTAAAACCTACTTTTTTCACAACACGGTTTACGGCCAGGTCTTTGCTGACCCCCGTCACACCCGGCCCGTACCCACAGCCAAACTGCTGCAGGCCCACCCCGAAACCCGCGTGATTATTATTGGCGACGCCAGCATGGCCCCGGAGGAACTGGTCTCACCCTATGGCAGCCTCTACTTTGAAGACGAGCAGCCCGAGCCCAGTATTTACTGGCTGCAGCAGCTGCAGGCCCGCTTTAAATCAACGGTCTGGCTCAACCCGATTCCGCGCAGCCACTGGGATCAGACCTACGGCAGCTGGACTTTGCAGCGCATCCGTGAGCTGCTGCCAATGGAAGAACTCAGCCTCAAGGGCCTGCGCTGGGCCGTCGAACGCCTCAACCGCTGATGTGCTCTGCTTCCCGCTGATCGAGCGTTTCCAGCAGGGCCAGCCCCTGCTCGCGTGAACCCCGCGCCGCCATGGCCATAAAACGGGTTTCGGCGTCAAACTCTGCCAGCGCGATGCTGGAGAGTTCTTCCATCAGTTTGTTGACACTGATGCGTCGCCGTTTTGCCAGGGCTTTCAGGCGGGCATGGGTATCATCAGGTAAACGAATGGTCAATGTTGCCATGCTTTTAATCCTCCTTTGTGATGTCTGTGGGGCGTACAACCCGCAGGCCCGGAAAACGCAGTTCCATGGTCTGAAAATCCCTGATATTGTGTGTGACCAGATAAGTTGCATTGCCTGCCACGGCCAGTTCAATCAGGTGATTGTCCTTTTCGTCTCTGAGATTGGGCCGCCATAGATAAGAAATCCTGACCCACTCAGAGATATGCATAAACGCGGCCAGGATGTCTTGCTGCTCTGCGGGGCTTAAGCGGCATTTTTGCTGCAAGGCTGGACGCGCTAACCCGCATTTCTCACAAAGGTGCGTTCACATAAGGTGTAGGGTATATTTCGGGAGTTTTTACTGAACTCGGTAGCCTCTGAACAGGCCGTTTCACGCTTGATTCATTGTCTTTGTTCGTTCGCTGGGTGAAAGACGACAGGCCAAAGATAACCTGGTTTCAGGCGATTGAGATCTTGGTGAAGGGGCTCAGGCTCACGGTATTCGCAATCGCTTCAGAACCTGTCCCCACAGAGAACGAAAGGGGCACGCGCTCGCCAATTGACAGATCAGGTGCCCACCGACATGCAGGACGCGCGCCGCTACCTTCAACAGCTTGAGCCGAATTGTTCCGGCCTGTGCTTTGGCGAGCTTTGTGCCCGTCAATCCGAGCCGGCGAATCGCTTGCACCAGAACATACGCCAGCCCTGAAAACCAGAGCCGAAGCTGGTTGGCCCGAAACAGATGCGCTGACGTTCGTCCCGCAGCGAGGTCGTGTTTCTGCTCTTTGATCCGGTTTTCCATGTCCCCGCGGGCACAGTAGACCTGCTCGTAAAGATCTCTGGGTGTTGTCTGCTCCAGTGTCAAAGAGGTTACTACAA
>JACYMC010000155.1 GCA_015272195.1 Candidatus Sericytochromatia bacterium | reverse complement strand
CACGACCTCGCTGCGGGACGAACGTCAGCGCATCTGTTTCGGGCCAATCAGCTTCGGCTCTGGTTTTCAGGGCTGGCGTATATTCTGGTGCAAGCGATTCGTCGGTTGGGGTTGACGGGCACAGAGCTCGCCAAAGCACAGGCCGGAACAATTCGGCTCAAGCTGTTGAAGGTAGCGGCGCGCGTCCTGCATGTCGGTGGGCACCTGATCTGTCAATTGGCGAGCGCGTGCCCCTTTCGTTCTCTGTGGGGACAGGTTCTGAAGCGATTGCGAATACCGTGAGCCTGAGCCCCTTCACCAAGATCTCAATCGCCTGAAACCAGGTTATCTTTGGCCTGTCGTCTGTCACCCAGCGAAGGAACACAGACGATGACTCAAGCGTGAGACGGCTTGTTCAGAGGCTACTGAGCTCAGCAAACTCACAAAATATACCCTATACCTTATATAAAGTCAACTTTGTGAGAAATGCGGGTTAGAGGTTTTTGGGTCCCCCGCGCAGGGCAAACTGCTGCAGGCTGCGCATATGCTGGGCAATCAGCGCTGCATCCGCGCCAAAGGTTTCGGCATTGACCGCCGGCAGGCGCGCCGGCAGCCAGTCGGGCAAAAACTCCCCGTTGGCAATGTTCATGTATTCGCCCTGGTGGTGAAAGCAGTGAAACCACATCGGTGGGGTATAAATAATATCACCCGGCTGGACGTTCACATGCACCAGGGCCTGCTCAAAAAGAGGGTCAGACACCGCTTCACGCTCTGGAAAAAACAGCAAAATACCCGGCTGGGTGGGTACGGCCCGCGCCCGGAACTGGCGGTAAAAGCTGGGCGTAAAGAGATACACCGCCGTTTCAGGCCCGGCACTGACAAAGGTGGTAAAGGTATCGTAGTTATGTGCGTGCAGATTGCGGCTGCGGTAGGCCAGCTCGCTGTGACCCCGCGAGATATTGACCACCGTATTAAGATAGAGCCTGCGGGTGATGGGGTGCAGGCAACGGGCATAGGCCGTGGTGATCGGCTCAATCAGCCGCCGGCTGAGCGCACTGCCAGCCTGGATATCCAGCTGCACGCTGAAGTGCTGCTGTGTGTTCAGACTCTGGGAGGGGAGCAGATATTTGCCAACCGTAGCCTGATATTCCTGCCAGAGCGCCTGGGGGTCAGCCCCACTGGCCGAGCCGGCCCTTAAGCGCTCGATGGCCTCAAACAGACTGTGAAAGTTTTCAATGCCGCCGCTGGCTTTGCTGTGGCTGACATTAAAGAGGGTCAGCTGGTGGCTCTGAAACTGCCGCAGCATCTGCTGATACAGTTCCGGCGGTACAGCTGCCGCCTGTCGGACCACAAAGGGCTCGGCCTGAGCGAGCAATTGCCTGAGTATTTCAGGGTCCTGAAAGGCCTGTGGCATAACTTGTTTGACGGCAGGCATGGGGTATCTTCCTCTGTACTGAACTGCCTCAGTATAGCACTGCGGCACGCCCTACCCCTGCAGAGGGCAAAATCGGTTTTAGCCTGTCACCCTACCATTTCACGGATCCAGATCGGTGTAAAAGGGCAAGTCCAGCCTTTGGGAACAGGATGAGTACGGTAAAGACACAGTAAAATCAGCGCTGTCCAGAGAGACTTTATAGCCTTTGCGGCAAGCAGATCCCAACAGGTGCTGGCGCAGCTGATATCACGTTGTATACTCTGAGAGAAGTATCTGAACAAGAGGCAACACATGCGTTTAAAAACCGGACTGACCCTGGCCGCAGGAGCACTCACACTGGGCGGCCTGACCCTGGCCCGCGCCGCGTCCTTTGGGAGCCTGCCCTCGCCGGAGCAGACCGCCCGCTATGCCGATTCGCCGCAATTCAACGCCGCCAAAGGCATTTTTGTGAACCGACAGCCCGACATTCTGAACGCCGTCCGCGAGCGCACCCAGTCTTTTGCCGCCCTCAAAAAGTTTCTGCTGAACACCACGCCCCACCTGACACCTGATGTGGCTCTGAGCACGGTAGAGCCCAATCTGACCGATTTTGTCACACCCGCTGAAGCGCTCAAATTTATCTGGCTGGGACACTCCAGTCTGCTGCTGAATATTAACGGCAAACAGGTGCTAATCGACCCGGTGCTGGCCAAACGCACCGGCCCGCTGGGCTTTATGATGCGCCGCTTTCAGCCCCCAGTTGTGACACCAGATCAGCTGCCACCCATTGATCTGATTGTGATCAGCCATGACCACTATGACCATCTGGACATGGCCACCGTCAAAGCTTTTCGCAACACCCCCACCCGCTTTATCGTGCCCCTGGGGGTCTCGGCCCATCTGATCCGCTGGGGCATTGCGCCAGAGCACATTGAGGAGCTGGACTGGTGGCAAAGCACACGCTTTGGCGAGCTGACCCTCACGGCCACGCCTTCGCAGCATTTTTCGGGCCGCCACCTGGTCAAACAGACCCGCAGCCTCTGGGCCTCCTGGGTGATTCAAAGCCCGCAGCATCGCCTGTTTTCAGCGGCGACTCAGGCTATGACACCCATTTTAAAGCCATCGGGCAAAAGCTGGGGCCTTTTGACGTGGCCTTTGTTGAGAGCGGGCAATACAGCGATCTCTGGCCCGAAACCCATATGCATCCGGCCGAGAGCCTGCAGGCCTTTAAAGATCTCCAGGCCCGTGTGATGGTGCCGATTCACTGGGGCATGTTCCGCCTGGCCATGCATGCCTGGTACGAACCGATTGTCTATATGGCCGACAAGGCTGCAGAGCAACAACTTCGTCTGGTCACGCCCATGATGAGCGAAACGGTGCAGCTGAGCGCGGATTACCGCAGCAGCAACTGGTGGGAGCCGCTGCTGCCGCAGAATCAGGCCCCCTGAGCGCCTGCAGCAGCGGAGATCAGTTCATCACCTCAGCCAAAGTCTGCCACTCGCTGCGCTTGTGCTGAAACTCCACAATGGGCATATCCAGCAGGTGAGAGGTGCGGTTGTTGCGGCGATAGACAAAGTGTACCGAGGAGATATAAGGCTCCACAATATGGGTTTTATCGTTGGGAGTCACTACCAGCAGCTGCAGCTGCAGCTGTTTACAGAGGTCCATTAAGTAGGTGGCCTTTTCGTCATCCTGGTTGGAGAAGGATTCATCAACCGCAATAAAGCGGAAGGAGTGGGCTTCCTGGTCCTGGGTGATGCCAAACTGGTAGGCAATGGCAGAGCCCAGAATGGTGTAGGTCAGCTGGGCCTTTTCGCCGCCGGAGAGCTCACCCATGCTGCGGTAGACCTTCATGGGTTTATCGGTTTCGCGGAAGAATTCTTCGGCGTAGTATTCGTTCCAGTTGCGCACGTCCGTGACGTGTTTTTTCCAGGACTCTTCGCGCTCCAGCTTTTCGATCAGGCTGCGGATGGCGTCAAAGCTGAGCTTGAGGGCATCCAGCTCATAGACGCCCTCCTGCTCGGAGCTGACCGGAATCCACTCGTCGAGCATCTGGCGGAACTGCAGCACGCTGGGGGCCGTGCTTTTGACCGACTGCAGCTGAATATAGGTCTGGGGCAGATTGCGGAAGTTGATCTGGTGCAGAGATTTGTTGAGCTCCTGAATAGTCTCGATAATCACCTGCTCCTGCTGATAAAAGCTCTCGCGGAAATCGGCCATTTTCTGGATCATATGGGTGGTCAGGTAGCGTTCAAACTCGCGGGTATACGAGGGCAGATCGTCCTGCTCCAGCCGGGCGTGGATGCGCAGGTACTCTTCGACGTAGCTGATGTCTTCGGGCAATTGATAGGTGTCAGAGGGCCAGTCAGGGAAGCGCTGCAAAGTCTCCTGGTCCGGGCGCTTAAAGGTCAGCATGGCCCGCTCCAGCTGGCGGCGGGTGGCCTCAATGCGCTGGCGGAACTCCTGAATGCGGCGATCGATATCGGCTTTGAGGCTGTGGGCCAGGGCCGAGACATTGCTCAGGCTCAGCTCGGCCAGCTGCTCGGCAAAGCGGCTTTCAAAGTCGCTGTAAAGCTGTTGCAGCGCTTCTTCGCTGGCGGCCTGACCGTCAATGCGAGCTGCTTTGAGCAGACTCTGGGCATCCTCTAACTGCTGGCGGTAGTCAGCCTGGCCGGTCAGCAGCTCCTGCTCCCGACGAATCAGCTGCAGGCGCTGGGCCTCGCCGCCTTCGATCTGCTGCTTAAAGCCCTCAATGCGCTGGGTCAAATCCTGCAGGCTGCCACTGCTGTTTTCGAGGTTGAGCTGTTCCTGGTAGCAGGTTTCCAGGCGGTCGGCCACGGCCTCCCAGTTGAGCGCTTCGTAGTCGGTGAGCTCCTCAAACTTGGCCAGGTTGGTAAAGAGCCAGTCCTGTTTTTCCTGCTCGCGCTTGATCTGGTCCTGCTGGCGCAGGCCGCGCTCAATACTCTCCTGCAGGCGGTGCATATCGCTGACAATCGCATCGACCTTGCCCGTATTGGTCCAGCCCAGAATAAACTGGCTGCGGCCACGCTGGTTGTCGCGGTCGTCTTTTTCGTGGCGTGATGCCGATTTGATCAGGCCCTCGCGGGTGATGGCCTTGCGGTAGGTTTCAAACTCGCCCAGATTGTCGGCACAGAGATAGTCAAAGCCGCTCAGAATCTGATCTTTGACCCAGGCACTGTAGGGCGAATCCGGATGAAACAAAAGCTTGTGCACCAGGGCCTTGGGCGGGGCAAAGACCTTGTTCTGGGACTGAAAGTGCTCCGGCACCTTATGGTAGACCAGACGGCCCCGCAGATTGACGCGGTTGACGTAGTCATTGACCTGGGAATAATAGCGTTCGGGCACAATCAGACGCAGGGCAAAACCGTTGAGCAGCTTTTCGAGCACGGGCTCCCAGTCTCTGGCCTCTGATTTGACCTGAATCAGCTCGGCCACAAAGGGCAGATCGGCTTCAGACACGCCCAGATAGCCGGCGATCTCGGCCCGAATCTCGGCAATGCGCCCGGTGATGTTGTTTTTTTGCTGGCTCAGCTGCTGGATATCGTTCTGGCGCAGCTTGACCTCCTGCAGCAGCTGCTCCAGCTCGCGCTGCACGCTGAAGTCTTCTTTGGCCAGGCTGCTGCGGCGCTCCTGAATATCGCTGCGGCGGGTCTGGCACTGGCGCAGGGCCCGCTGGAAGGCAGATTCATTGGGGTTCTGGGGGAAGTCGAGCGCCTGGGCCAGCAGGTTATAGCGGGCCAGCACTTCTTTTTTGTCTTGCTGCAGCTTCTCTAAGCGACGGATTTCATCGGCCAGGCGGCTGATCTCCTGGCCGGTCTGGTCGTTCTCCATGGCCCGGGCCAGACGCTCTTTGTCTTCACGCCACTGCTCCACACTGGCCATGACCTGTTCGATCTCGGCACGCACCTGCTGCAGCTCGGCCTGGGCCTGTTCCATCTGCTGTTTGAGGCGCTGGCTTTTGCGGCTGGCAAAATACAGATCGGCCACCTGCTGGTCGCGCTGCCAGCTGTCGCGGGAGGCTTCGAGCACGCCCAGGGTTTCGGCCAGCTGTTTGACCGGGGCCAGCATCTGCAGCTGTTTTTCGGCTTTGTCCATGGCGTTTTTAGCGTTCAGCAGCAGGCGATAGGTGTCTTTGAGGTTTAAAAAGACCGCTTCGCTGCTGCCAGCTTCGAGCATATTGTCGCGGATAAAGGCATCCAGATTGCCGAGCACCTTGATGCCGACGGTCTGGTTAAAAAGGGTCATGGCCTTGGGCGAGCGCATGCCAAAGACACGCTGCATACGGCGGGCATATTTGCTGGCTGTATCAAAGACCTCAATGGTTTCACGGTTATCGCGGGCCGGGTAGCGCTGGCGCAAATCACGCTTCCACTGGCCTTTGGGGTCAAAGGGGGTCAGGTCTTCGGCAATGGTCAAAGGGGCGTAGCCAATCAGCCAGGCCCGCTTCAGCTCCTGGTTGCTGAACCAGCGGCACTGCACCAGGGTCACGGGCTGGCCGGCGTGATTCAGAAAGCTGGCCAGCAGAATTGAGTAGGCATGGCGCTTGTCGGGGCGCAACTGCTGGGCCGTGGTATAGCTGCGGCCTTCTTCCTGAATATTGCCGTAATGGCCCAGCACATAGGATTCTTCGCTGCGCTCGGTCTTTTTTTCGGCCCCGGAGGACTGGTTGTAAAAGCGGTAGCGCTTTTCGGGCACCAGCAGGGTCAGCAGACAGTCAATCAGGGTGGTTTTGCCGGAGCCGTTGGCACCGGTCAGCAGCGAAGATTCTCCGTTGGGCCGGATGGTGTAAATCTGACCGTCAAAAGTGCCCCAGTTGTACAGCTCCAGATACTGCAGCCGGTAGCCGGGCAGGGTGGGCAGATTGTCGGGCGGCGGGCTGGCCTGCTCAGTCGGCACTGGCGGCTGCAGCGTCGCGTTCCATGATTCTTCGGATATCTTCGAGTACATCACTGGTGATCTTCGCCTTGAGTATTCTTTTGATTTCGTACTGTCGCTCGCTGGGCAAGGGGCTGTCAAAAGTCAGTTTGAGGAAGCCCAGCTCCACAATCTGCTTGATATAGCGGTCGAGCTGTTTGAGCAGCTTGACCTTATTGGGCGTATCGCGAAAATACAGCTCCAGTTCGTCCCGGATTTGCTGATGAGAAACAAAACAGGCCGGGGAGGTGGTGTCTTTGAGTTCATAGCTTTCGAGCATTTCGCGCAGCAGCACCAGCAACAGCGTGACTTCATACGACAGGGCCGTGCGCTTGATCAGGCCTACCGTGCGGCCCTGATCATCCAGCTCCAGCTGGCGCAAAAAAGCAAAGCCATCCCGCTGATCAATGATCACTTCGAGGCCAATGCGGCTAAAATAATCGTTGATCGGAATGCGGTATTCCAGCAGATCAGCCCAGCTTTTGTCGGTTTCGTAGATCTCACCGCCCAGCAGCTTGACGATCACACCAGCATAGGGCTCCAGTTGGGGGGGCGCTTCGCTCATTCAGGTGAACCTCTTGATCATCAACATACGCATTTTAATACAAAAAGAACCGTCGCGCCAATGTACAAAAATCACAAATAGCGGATTTCATCACAATTTAATGGGGCTGACATGCAATAAAATGGATTTGTTTTCAGCATACACTGAAGCCCTCTCAGAACAAAAGAGGGTCTTTACAGAGACACCCACAGAAGCACAACAAAGAATACAGAGGAAACCAAGTCATGGGCTTTTTAAAAAGCTTTGTTCAGGAATTCAAAGAGTTTGCCGTCAAAGGCAATGTGATCGATCTGGCCGTCGGGGTCATTATTGGGGGGCTTTTGGCAAAATCACCAACTCCATGGTCGCCGACATCGTGATGCCAACCCTGGGTTTGCTGACCGGCGGGGTGAATTTTACAGATATCAAAATCACGCTGAAAGCAGCCGCTGAAGGCGCAGATGCCGTCACCCTGAACATCGGCAACTTTGTGCAGACGGTCTTTGACTTTTCGCTGATGGCCCTGGCCGTCTTTGTGATGATCAAATTCATCAACCGGCTCAAACGCCAGAAAGACGACGAGATTCTGGAAACCCCGGCGCCTGAAGAAGTCCCCGCGCCCCCAGCCCAGGAAGTGCTGCTGGCCGAGATCCGCGACCTGCTCAAAGCCGGTGCCGAAAACACACCCAAACCCTGAATTTACGAAACCATCTGAAATTCTGTCAGTGCGCGGAGATTGAATCTACCCATCTCCGCGTCCACTCAGACGCAACATTCTGCACCGGAGCTTAAAATAGGCACTATCGGCTTTCGCGCAACTGACCGGCGATAAATTTATGTAAGATGCTGGCTGCCAGTGTCTGATAAGGAATGCCTTCCTGCATGGCGCGTACCTGCAAAGCCCTTAAATCAGTGGATGACAAACGAATATTGATACGGGCATCTTTTTTCATTGTGGCCGCAGCAGCAGCCTGATGCTGGCGTTTGACTTCAGACAGTGGCTCGACGGAGACCAGCTGATTTGATTCAAAGGCATCCAGAATTTCTTGCTCTTCTTTGTCCAGCTTATCTTTTCTCATCCTTCTCTCCTAAATAGCGCCTGGTGGCTTTGCGACTTGGAATGATCGTTTTTAAAAACAATTCTGTTTCATTCTCAACAAAAGGAACCAAATAAGCGTAGTTGTCTACGACCACCACTGAGATCTTTTGATTGGGATAGCGCGATGCCTGGGGATGCTCAAAGATATCCACTTCATTGCCCAAGTGAATATTGATGACAATCTCTTCAAATGAAATTCCACGTTCCTGTTGCAACCACCTGTTTTTTTCAGGGTTCCAATTAAAAACCTTCATGCCCTGATCTTAACAGATTTGAGTACAAAATGCACACAAACCTAATCGCGTTTAAAGCGCACATCAGGCATCAGCAGCGCGCGCTGGCGCTCAAAATCAAAGGGAATCAGCGTGCGCCCACTGCTGCTGACGCCGTCGCGCTGGGTGGCCAGACTGAGGTAGGCAAAGATCTCGGGCAGGCCCTGCTGAATCGGAAACTGGGCCAGAATATCTTTGAGGCTCCACTCTGGATGGCTCTCCAGCAGGGCCTCAATGCGTTCGCGCACGGCCGATTTATCCACAAAGAAGGCGTTAAACAGGTATTCCAGGGCCTCTGGCGGATCACCTTCGTAGAGGTCTTCGCTGTCGGGCTGATCAAGAAAGATCGGCTCCTCGGGCTCCAGCGAGAGGCGACGCTCCATCGGGATCTGAACTTCGGGGTTCAGCTCCAGTTGAAAAAACTGTTCCGGGCCATAATCTGTGCTGGCCAGCTTGACCGCCAGTTCTTTGATGCGGGCAATGGTTTCTTTCATCTGGCGGGACTCCGCCGGATCGGTGTCGGTAATAATGCGGCTCAGGCGCTCGGCCATGCGGTCATTGCTGTCGAGTACCTTCTGGGCCGCCTGGTGCAGATAGCTGCGCAGATGGCGCAGAAAGCTGTCTTCATAGCCAATCTGGCGCTCCTGCAGCAGATCGTGCACCTGATCCGTCAGCTCCTGCAGCTCCTGCTGGCTGGAGGTCATCAGCAAAAAGTCCCAGAAGGCATAAAAGCTCTTGCCCTGATCGCTGTCTTTAAGGGCATTGAGGGCGTCAAAGGCATAGCGCAGAATCTGGCCCTTGCCGCCGCGCAGCTCCATGTGCTGCTGGTAAATATCGCGGGTCAGGCCGCGAAAATTGGCCTCCACCTCACGAAAGTCCGAGAGCAGATGCTGGGCCTGGCGGGTAATGTCCAAAAAGCGGGATTTGATCTGATAATCGTCAAAGGTGCGCACACTCTGCTCATTGCGAATGCGGGCAATTTCTTTGTCGATACTGGCCTTGCGGGACTCCAGCTCACGAATGCGCAAATCCGGATCGGCACTGCTCTGCTCCACCAGCTCACGCAGCTTGCTGACAATGTCTTTGAGACGGGACTCGGTGGCCACAAAATCCTGCTTTTCAAGCGAATCCAGCCACTGCAGGGCCTTTTCACTTTCGGGTGTTAACTCATACAGGGTTTCGCCCTGCGGGCTGAGGGTATTGCGCAGATAGCCCTGATTACACCAGCGCAGGATCAGCTGGGCGGCCTTTTTTTCAAAAAAAGACAGCTGCTCGTTCTGCTCACTGCGCACCGGGCCTTCAGGCACGGCGTCCTGTTCATCGGCCAGGTTGAGGTCTTCCAGAAACTCAGCCAGATGCTCAATCAGATCACTTTCTGAAACAATCAGCAGTTTGCGCTCACGAAACATGGCGTTAAAAAAGCCCAGAATCAGCGCAGCATGATCACTGCGAAAAAGCCGTACCGTGGCGGACTGGGACAGCTGTTGCTGAATTTCAGAATAAGACATAAGATAAGCCTCAGAGGGGTAAACTGGCGCCGGATACGATCAGCAGAATACAGCGCGTATTGTTATTGTAATGCATCTTGCCCTGGCCAGCCAGTGCAAAACACACGGCTGCCGGCGACTCAGTCCACACCAAAAATGGCTGAAATAATTGCCCCAATGGCCTCAAAAATACCGCCAGCCAGCTCACCTGCACCTTCCACCACATGGCCGGCGGTTTCAGGCAGATTGGCCACCGCATCTATTGCACCCGCCGCCAGCTCAGGCGCATGATAAGCGGCCTCCGCCAGAGCATGGGCGCCATAAAAAGCCAGGTCCGGTGCAAAGATCAGCACGTCCAGAAAGAGATCACCGGCATCATCCGCATCAAAACGTCGCTGGTGCCGGGCCAGCTGTGCCAGACGCCGGTTCCAGATCGTGCTCAGCTCCAGATTGTCGAACCAGACGCCCTTGCAGCTTTTGCAATAGTCCAGCTTCAGCTCCTGCGCGCGTGACACAGACATGGTTTTACGACACACCGGGCAGTCCAGTAAATTCTTCCAGCCACACTGGTCACAGCTGTCAGCGTTGCGATGCATAACCGCGGTACATTGATGGCACTTCATATGCACCGCTTCAGCGTTCACAGTAATCTGACGCCGGGCCACCTGGGGATGAATCTGGGCCAGCAACTGCACTTCACCGGCATCAAACCACATGCCACCACAGCGCTTGCAGGCATCCAGCACCAGCTCCTGACCCTTCTGCGGGTTGACAAAGCGCAGCTTTTCCATGGGCAAACCCAGACAGACCGGGCAGGGGTAGCGGGCTTCATGGTTGTACATCAGGCATCCTCCAGGCGCTTGCTCTGGTGCTTGCTGTCGAGCTGCTGCACCCCGGCAAAGGTATACACAATCAGGCCTTCATCTGTCACCTGATAATCAGCATGGCCCTCAAGGGCCATCTGATCCAGCAACTGCTCGGCTTCTGACGTGGACAGGGCAAAACGCGTAGCCACCTCCAGCACGGTCAGCCGGCCGCCCTGGGCGCGGGCAAAAGCCAGGGTTTCAGCCGCCAGGGTGCGCTGAGCCAGCACGCCCCGGCTCTGGTGCACGCGCTGCTTGTCCTGCTGGTGGAGATAGAGCAGGTAGCCCCCGGCACCGCCCGGCAAAACCACGGCAATCAGAAAGGTTGCAAAAGCCACGCCCGGCGCCAGATCAGCATTAAAAAAGCCCAGCAGCATAAAGGCCGAGAGCCCCAGCAGGGCAGAACCTGAAACCGCTTTGTTCACATTGGCCTCTTTTCGTTTAAAATACTGCCCTGATTATACCTTTCTGACGAGACCGGATTCCAGAGCATACTGCCTGAGATACCTTTAAACCGCCAGGCGCTGGCTCAGCAGCTCAAAAGCCGAATGTTGCTGGGCAAACTCATCCGACTGAAACAGACAGCGGGCTTCACGCAGCAGCAGGCGGGCCCGCTCAGGTTCAGCATCAGCCAGCAGCTCAATCAGCAAAAGCCAGGCGTGGGGGTAAAACACACCGCGCGCAATCACCTGTTCCAGCACGGGCACCAGCGCCGCCAGATCCTGCAATTTTAACAGCAAGCCGGCCCCCACCTGCCAGACCTCAGGCCAGTCAGCAATCAGGGCCACGCTCTGTGCAAAGGCCTGGCGGGCGTCTGCATAACGTCCCAGCTGCAGATGACTCATACAAAGGGCGTACAAGCCGGCTGCCAGCAGGTGACGGCGCTGACGCTCCGGCTGCTCGGTCGGTGACTCCCAGTAGCGCAGCCAGCTGATATGCAAGCCACTGTAACCCAGAGGCAAAACCAGCCAGCCGGCCAGCGCCGGCATCTCAAAAGCCGGGTCTGACAGCTGCAGCAAAGCCTGCAGCATGGGGGCTTCGACCCTGTCAAAGTCCTGCTGCATCAGATAAAACCAGGCCAGGTTATAGGGCAAAAGGGGATTGTGTGCATCCTGGATGACTTTGAGCCACTGGGGTGACAGCACTTCTCTGCCGGACTGATCTGCACGCAACACCAGCCAGTTGTTTAACAGCAGTGGATCCGTTGTTTCACTGCGCAACAGCGCCGCGAGCACATGATCTGTCATTTGCTGGTGCCAGAGACGTACATCGGTGGTGCTGGCATACTGGGCGCGCAAAGCCAGCGGGGTTTCGACCGGTTCCGTAAGCGCTACAGCCGACAGACCCGGCTCCAGCAGGTCGAACAGACGCTCAAACTGACGTTCCCAGCAGTACTGCTGTATTTTTTGCTGGCCCCGGGCTGCGATTGCCGCGCAGCGATCCGGATCGGCCATCAGGGCGTGAATCTGGTCTTCAAAATTCTCGGCGGTATACAGCACACATTCCTGATCGGGTACCAGAATATCGCGGATTTCAAGATTGTCTGACTCCATCATCACCAGAGCCCCACAGGCCGGGGCCTCATAGGCCCGCAGATTCATCTCACCCCGCAGGCTGTGATTAAACACAATCCGACTGCGCTGAAACAGCTTAAAGTACAGGGGCCCATAGAGCTTAGGCTGGATCACCACGCGGTAGCGATCCGACAGCGCCGCCAGCCGCCGGAGATACTGCGAACGCTGGCTGTGCAGGCGCGGGTTCAGATTGCCCACAAAGGCGATGTCAATATCGCGCACCGGCGGCGGATCGGGCAAACCCACAATATCTTCAGGTGCATAGCTGTAAGCCGTCCAGTACTGGGCCTTTTTATAGCCCCAACCCGGCAGCAGCTCCAGCAGGGCCCGGTCACCAAACACCCCGTCAAAAAAGGGCAGGTAACGCTTGAGAATCGGCAAATACGGATGCCAGTCTGAAACAATCAGGTAGCGCTTGCAGGGGCAGGTGTCAAAGTCATCCGGCAGGGGGAAGTAAAGGCCCCACCAGATCAGAATATCCGGCTGCCAGTCCGGCGGCAGCTGCTCCCAGAGTTCCTGCAGGCGGGGGGCTTTCTGATAAGACAAATCCAGGGGCAGACAAAAACTGAAGTCTCTGGGCAGATCGGCCGTTTCCAGCGGGCAAAAAGCGTAGATGCCTGCCATGCCCGGATAAAAACACTTGATATCGGGATGGTGCGCATAACGCCCCAGCAAAGTGGGATAATATACCGGGCCAATCAAAATCCGGCCCGGTGGTTTCAACAGCTCCGACATACTGGCATCAGGGCATCGGACCGCTAAACCAGCGGGGCTGCTGCAGCAGACGCTGACTCAGGGTACGGGCTTCTGCCGGCGTGGCGGCCACCAGCACAAACAGATACGCACGGGCATTGCGCTGTACCCCGTATACGCGCGAACCTGTTCCGGCCTGAATGGCTTCGCGTGCGGAGCGCCCCAGAATCGGGTCCCAGTCTGAGAGCAGCGGCAGATCGGCGGGGCGCAGCATAATCACGCCACTCAGCGCGTCATGACGCTCAAAGATGCTGCGGGCATTGACATCCAGCCCACTGGCGGCCCAGGTTACCCCAGCCCGCAACTGCTGCTGCAGATCGCTGAAAGCCGTCGCCAGCTCCGGGTGATAAGCCCCCCCAAGGGTGCGCAACAAAGGGACCGGACTTTGCAGGCGACTGCCCAGGCTGTCACGGGCCAGACGCAGATAGTCTTTGACAAAAGCCTCATCATGCACAGCCTCACCTGCTTGCAGGGCCTGCGCCACACGGGGGTAAAGGGCTTTAGCCAGGGGATCAATCCAGTCGTCATTATAAAAAGCGCCCGGCCGCTGGCGCAGGGCCTCAAACTCAGTTGCACTCAGCAGGCGCTGACCGGCCAGACCATTGCCAATCGCTGTGGCCAGCACTTCATCCAGCAGATGGTAAGCCGCCATCCCTTCGGCGGTGTTGTCGGCGGCCAGAAAGGCCTGCAAGCGCCGTGCCTCATCGGCACGGGAAGATCGCTTGAAGAGGTAATGACACAGCTCATGCAGCACCACGGGAATCTGCTGCTGGACCGGGGCGTTTTCGCGCACCTCCACCAGACTCTGGTTTTCGATTTGCTCGCCGTGCACGCTGTTGACCCGCTCCAGAGCGGGCCGGGCCAGAAAGTTAAAACTCAGCAGACTGTAATCGCTGAGCTCCGCCCGGTAAAAACGGCTGGCCTGCTGAACCAGTTCGGTCAGGTTTTGCTGCTGCATGGCAGCGGCAAAGGCCTCCGCCGCTGAGCGGGTCACAGCCTCTGCACCGTCCAGCCACCAGCTTTCAAAACGGGGGGCAAAATGCTGCAGCACGCCCATCAGGGCTTCTGCATCCTGGGGACGCATGGCCAGGGCCAGATTCTGGGCCAGGGCCTGCCGGCTGTCGGCATTCATGGCAGCCTGAAGGACTTTGTCCCAGGTGCGGATGCCTTCAAAGCGCGGCGGCAAAGCCTGGATTTCGGCCGGGCCCGCAAACTGGAGCTGGCGGCTGTACTGCTGACGCAGTACCTGAAAAGCGGCCAGTTGTTGCGCGTCAGCCTGATTCCAGCCCAGCTCCTGCTCCCAGAGCGCGCGAAATGCTGCTTCTGAGCAAAAACCCTGGCCCGCCAGGCAGTTCAGCTGATAAAACAGGTTGCCCCAGAATACAGCCCGTAAATCATAGCGACTGACATAACTTTGGGCATTCTGATGCTGACTGGCCTGCAGACCGTTTGTGGTGTGGCTGGCTTGTTCAGTAACAGGCACAGCTGAGGGCAAAGCAGCCGCGCCGGGCCCGGTCGGTGCAGCCACACAACTCAGACCCAGGCTGGCCAAAAGTACCAGGCACAGCTGTTGTTTGGTCATGCCGCCGGAGAGGAGAAGCGGCGTCCCGCGGCTGTCTGATCACCCTCTGTGCGATGACGCTCATCAGGCTTTGCTTTGCTTCGCTCCAGCTGCAGCTCTTCAGGGGTCAACTTGTGCACACGCACCTGCACAATACGAATGCCTTCAATGGCCTCGACACACAGCTCGGCCCCCTCAATACGCAGCATTTCACCCTGCCGGGGGGCTTCTCCCAGGGTACTGAAAACCAGACCCGCCACAGACTGGCCATTGGGAAGATCCAGATCCAGCGCTTCATTGATATCTGACACGGAAACCCGCGCATCAACCAGCAGGGTATGGGCATCCAGGATCTCAATCGGTGAGACTTCATCCTGATCAAACTCATCATGGATTTCGCCCACAATCTGTTCCAGCAGATCTTCCATGGTGATCAGGCCCACCGTGCCACCATACTCATCTGTCACAATAAAAAGCGGCATGCGACGGGTCTGCATTTCACGCAGCACCACATCAATCGACTGGTACTCATGCACATGGTGCACCTTACGCAGGTAAGAGGCCACCGGGTAATCCCCCACTTCGGCATTGTGCTGCTTCAGCCGCAGCAGATCTTTGATATAGACCATGCCCACAATATTGTCGAGGTTGTCGCGGTAGACGGGCAGGCGTGAGTAGCCTTCTTCACCCGCCATAATATTTAAGGCCTCATTGACGGTATCCGATTCTTCAATGCAAACCATATCCACACGCGGCGTTAACACCGCCGAAGCTGGCGTATCATCAAAAATCAGCGCATGCTGAACCAGCTCGGTTTCCTGCTTATCGAGCAAACCCGTATTGCCGCCCATATTCACCATTTGCAGGATTTCTTCCTCGGTAAAATCAGGCACAATCTGCCCCAGCCGGGCCCCCAGCAGGTCCAGAAAAGGCCGGGTGACCAAAGTCATCAGGCTGACCGGCAGGCTGAATACCGCCAGCAAAAGCTTCAGCAAAGGCAGCCAGGCATAAACAAAACGGTCTTCAAACTGAACGGCAATGGCTTTGGGAATCACTTCACCCAGAATGAGCAAGACCGGTGTCAACAGCAAAGCCACTACCGGCAGCGCCCAGAGGCTGTCTGTATACTGGAACACCAGCCAGGCGGTCAAAACCAGCACAGTGACATCTGCCAGCCAGTCACTGAGCATCAGAGTCAGCAAGGTGCGGTGGGGGTGGTTCAAAAGATTCAGCAGATAGGCGGAGCGCGCATCACCTTCTTCCGCGCGTTTTTGCAGGCGCAAATGTGAGAGATTGCCCAGGGCAGCTTCATAGGCTGAAATAAAGCCCGAAAAGAACAGGGACAAAAACAGGATGCCCAGAATAAGCGTCAGATAAGAGCTACTGTCAGGATCCAAGATAAGAATCGATGCTCCTTTAGGAGAAAAACGATGCAATAATGCCCTGAATATAGCATAATCGGGCAGGTTTCACAAGCTGCGGCGGCCCATCTGTTGTCAGAATTTAACAAAATCTTGATATTTAAAGCTACGGAAAGCAGAACAAAAAGGAACAAGCCCTGAAACCAGGGCTTGTCAGAAGGGTGGATGATGGGATTTGAACCCACGAATGTCGGAATCACAATCCGATGCCGTGACCACTTGGCGACACCCACCATGTGTTGTTCTAAGCGCGCCTGGCAGGAGTCGAACCTGCGACCGACGGATTAGAAGTCCGCTGCTCTATCCACTGAGCTACAGGCGCCTGTCAGACGTCTTGCCAGAGCGGGAGACGAGACTCGAACTCGCGACATTCTGCTTGGAAGGCAGATGCTCTACCAACTGAGCTACTCCCGCACTCATCCCACTCGGAACAGAAGCTATTATAGCATAAAGTGCCACAGCGGCCAGAAGATAGCCCCGACACAGTTTAAGATTTTTTCTGCAGCAGGCAGCTGAACTGATCACCCTGGTGGACCCGGTTCAGGGCGCGGGCCCGCCAGTCTGCCCGAAGACGCTGCCCACGCAAAGGCCGATAACCCTGCAGCGGCAGCCCCTGCCGGTAACGCTCAGAGCCCCAGAACTGCAGGCCCGTACTATCGTCACGCAGCCAGACCAGCCTGAGATCCAGCAGCTCAGCAAAGCGCTGCATGTTCTGGCGGCTGAAGAGGTAAAGATGACGGGGGGGATCCCACTGCACCCAGTGAGGTCCATAATAGCGATAGGCCCAGCTGTCGACCGTGGGCACCCGGATCAGCAGACGACCGCGCGGGGCAAGTCGCAGCACCGCCACCTGCAGGGTAGCCAGGGGATCAGGCAGATGCTCCAGGCTGTGATGAAAACAAATCAGGTCCCAGTTGCCCTCGGCCAGATGCTCGATTGCCAGCACGCGCACATGGGCAGAAGCTTCTGCAAACGGGTCAATACCCAGGACCTGCTTAAAGCCCAGTTCCTGAAGAGCCAGCACCAGTTGCCCCTGACCACAGCCCACATCCAGAATGCGGTGCTGGCGTTGAAGCCCCAGCCCCTGCAGGGCCAGCAGATTGTCAAAGGGCTGCAGGAGCTGCCAGGCAGACGATCGCCAGTGCCCCTGCCAGAGATCCCGGTTGCGCCAGCGGCGCAGGATCTGACGCCAGCGGGCATTGGCACCGGTCTGGTAACTGTAGTAGCCCGGCGGATAAAAAGCACTCAAATCTTCGGGCATGCGGGCCATCTGCAGAGCCCCACAGACCGGACAGGCGAGGTAATCAAACGGCTGTCGGGTGCCAAACATCTGTTCACAGGCCTGATGTAATGCCATAGGGCCGGCATAAGTACAAAGACGACAGCTGGCTTGCAGCGGTGGCGCGGCACTCACGCCCTCACCCCAGGCCTCCAGGATGTTCTGCTGCGGCCATCACATCTTCGGCCTCGAGACGCGGCGCGTCGTTTTGCAGGCGCTGCTGCAAGCGCTGCAACTGGGTTTCGGTGCGCAAAATATCTGCTTTGATCTGCTCAAAAGCCTTCTGGGCTGCCGCGCTGTGTGCCATTTCTTCGGCCATCAGCGCGCGCTGTTCAACAAGATGGCGCAACTGACGCTCGGCCATGCGCAGGGACTGGCGGTCCTTGCCCAGCTGCCACTGCTTGCGGGCTGCCGCCAGATCCAGCAGACTCAGGGCCGAGTCGGGTAAATGGCCCGGCAGTTTATCCTGGGCCAGCCGTACGGCCAGCTCCAGAGCAGCCGGCACCATCTCCAGGCCGTGATGGGCTTCCAGACGGGGGCGCCACTGGGTCAGAATATGGGTGCAAAAAGCAGCAGGCGGCTCCGGCACCTGCAGCAGCTGAAACAGATGCCGCACGTTGGTGCGCTCTTCGAGCAGGGTCAGAAAATGGGGCGTGGTGGTGGCAATACAGAAGGTGTCTTTTTCTTCCAGCAGGGTCAGCAACTGCTGGGTGATCACAAACTCCAGTTCTTTTTTCTGGGCCAGAAAGAGCTGGTGAATGTTTTCGATCACCAGGATAATATCGCCGGACTGACGGATCTCAGCCATAATCGACTGGGTCACTTCATAGAGGCGCTCGTCTGAAGTGCCGGCTTCGGCCAGCATTTTATCGACGTACAGAAAAACCACCCGGCAATGGGCAAAGCGCCGGTAAATGCGGGAGTCGAGAATATACTGATTGAGGGCGTGAATCAGGGCTGTTTTGCCCACGCCCTGCTCGCCCACCAGCAGCACATTGTGCTTTTGCTGCATGCCCAGATACTGAATCAGACGCTCCACCATGGGCTCCCACTCCACCACTGTGGCCAGATGCCCCTGCTCCAGCTCTGCCGTCAGGTCGAGGCTGTAGCGATCCAGATTGGCCATGCGAATGGCCGCGTTGCGTTTGGTGTAGCGCAGACGCAGGGTGTGCCAGCGCAAATGGTTCAGATTCAGCCCCGCTTCGCTCAGGACTTTGAGGGCCTGGCCTTCGGCCATTTCAATCAGGGCCAGCAGCAGATGATCGCTTTCGACCTTTTCAAAGCCAAAACCGTGGGCCTCCGCTTCGGCCAGCCGAAAGACGTCCTGCACGGTTTCGCTGTAGGCCAGATCCATAGGTGAGCGTCGGGCGCCCATTTCAAGCTGAATCTGGCGGCGCAGCAGCCCCGGATCCACCTGCCGGGCCTGCAGTACTTCATAAGCTGCCGTGCCAGGGTCACGCAAGAGCCCTACAAACAGATGATCGACCTCCACCAGCGCCGCCTGGGCCCGGCGGGCTTCTTCCTGGGCATACATCACGGCCTTGAGGGCTTCCTGCGAAAAATGTTCAAGCATCGGCGCCAAAAATCTCCTTGTATTCAGACTCACAGCGCTGAGCCTGCAGGGCCCGCTTCAGCCGGCTGCAGGATTCACAGCGGCCACAATGACGCTCGCCATCGCGGTAACAGGACCAGAGCGCGGTCAAAGGCAGCTTCAGGCGCAGGGCTTCGCCCACAATCTCGACCTTGTTGAGATGCTGCACATAACTGCTGACGCGGGGCTGCACCTGGGTCGAAAAGGCCAGCGCGCGGGTGGCCGCCTCAGCAAACTGGGGCGTATTGTCAGGAAAGGTGGCCGCTTCTTCGGCATTAAAACCGGTCAGAATAGCCTGATAACCGTAGCGATCGGCAAAAGCGGCCGCAATATTGATCAGCAGACCGTTGCGGTTGGGCACCCAGACCTTCTGGGCACTGGCCAGGGTCACGGTGGCAATGCTGTCGAGTTCAGCCACGCTGACTTCAGGCAAAGCCTGCTGTGAGCCTTTGGCCAGGGCTGTCTCGGTGATCTCACCCAGCCAGGGCAAAGCCAACCGCTGCAAGGGCAGATCAAAATGCCGGGCCAACACCTGGGCCTGGCGCCACTCAGCCTCAGCGGCCTGCTGACCATAGTCAAAAACCAAACCCAAAGCCAGCTGCAGCCCCTGCTCACGGGCCAGGGCCAGCGAAACGGTGCAGTCTAAACCTGCAGAAAATAAAATCACGGCTTGTTGTGTCATGCGGGCATTTTACCACGGGCAACAGACGCTGCTGGCTGACACAGAGGCTGTAAGCGCTGCTTAAAAAAAGGTTCGAACTCAGGCAGACGGTGCTGCAAACAGTCGAGCACCTCTGTCAGCAGGGCCAGATGGCGCGCCGCGCGGGCAGCCGGCAAATGGGCGGCCAGAATTTGTGGACAAGCAGTCGAAACGAGCTTTTCATCTGACCACACCAGGGTTTCATGCTGTTTTTCACCCGGTCGGGCCCCGGTGTAGACAATCGGAATCTCACCCGGCTGGTGCCCTGTCAGCTGCAGCATATTGTGGGCCAGATCCAGAATGCGGATCGGCTCACCCATATCCAGAATATAGGTGCGGGCCGGATGCTGCAGCACTCCGGCCTGCAGTACCAGCTGCACGGCTTCGGGGATGGTCATAAAATAACGGGTCATCTCCGGATCGGTCAGGGTCAGCGGACCGCCGGCAGCAATCTGCTTTTCAAACAAGGGAATCACGGAGCCTCGGCTGCCAATCACATTGCCAAAGCGCACAATGCTGAAGCGTTCGCTGCCAGCGCGCTGCGCCAGGTGATGACAAACCAGCTCAGCAAAATATTTGGAAAGCCCCATCACGTTCACAGGCTCGGCGGCTTTATCGGTCGAAATCAGCACCGCCTTTTCAACACCGTGGGCCATGGCTGCTGACAGAACACGGTAAGATCCCAGCACATTGTTTAAAAAGGCTTCTGTCGGGTGGGCCTCCATCAGGGGCACATGCTTATGGGCGGCGGCATGGTAGACCTGCTGGGGAGCATAGCGTTCAAAAATCAGGTCCAGCTGTTGCTGATCGCGAATATCCGCAATGATAGGTGTCAGCGGCGCGCCCTGCAGCTCCTGCAGAATCTGATAAATCGAGTTTTCACCATGCCCCAGCAAATAAACCTGTTCGGGCGCATACGCCAGAATCTGACGACACAGCTCCGAGCCAATCGATCCCCCGGCACCACTGACCAGAATGCGCTTGCCCTGCAAGCCGGTTCGCACGGCCTGATCTTCAATACGAACAGGGTCGCGTCCAAGCAGATCCTCAATCTGAATCTGACGCAATTGTTCTACCCGTACTTCCCCCTTGAGAATCTGATGGGTGGCGGGCACAATTTTCAGCTGAACCGGCAAGGGACGGCACAGTGCCAGATAGTCCTGAATCACCTTACGTGAAACCGAGGGCATGGCCAGAATCACCGCGTCAATCTCACGGTTTTCAACCACATCGGCCAAAACCTCACGCCCGCCAAAAATACGCAAGCCGTGAATACGGGCCCGATACTTGGCCGGATGATCATCAATAAAGCCCACCGGTACAAAGCCGTGATCACGGCGACGCAGCATATCAGCCGCGACCATAGCACCCGCATCACCGGCCCCCACAATCAGGGTGCGCTGCTGAGGCCCCTTGTGCGAAAACAGGGTGACCTCAGCCGAAAAGCGACGGCTGTAACGCACCCCGGCCACGGCCAGCAGGTAAAAAGCAGCCTCAAACACAAAAATCGAGCGTGGAAAGCCCGTAATGCCCAGCAAATATGTCAGGGCCACGAATAAAAAAGAACCCAGTCCCACAGCCTGAATAATCTGAAACAGCTCGCGTACGCCGACGTACTTCCAAAGCTGGGAGTAAAGCCCCATAAAATAATTGGAGGCCAGCCGCAAGCCCACCAGAATCGGCAGGCAAATCCAGAAGGCCCGCATTTCAACCTGCGGAATCACACCTTCAAAGCGCAACAGATAGACCGCTAAATAGACCGCCACACAGAGCAGCGTATCCAGCGCCACATGCGCCAGTCTGAAAAAGGGAAAAGGACGGCGGCGCATGCAGGCCCAGCCTCAGCCCAGGGTCACGGCAAGCAGCTCGCGGGCCCGGTCAATATCCTGATGAATCTGTTTTTTAAGGGCCTCAGGCCCATCAAAGCGCTGTTCTGGACGAATGCGCTGGCGGGGATAGACTTCAAGCGTCTGGCCATACAGGTCCCCGGAAAAATCCATCAGATACACTTCCAGGCTCAGGGTTTTGCCGGCAAAAGTGGGGCGCAGACCCAGATTCAGAATACCAGGACGGTGCAAGCTCTCGCCAGGCAGGCGCACTGTACAGGCATATACCCCATAAGCCGGCAGGGCTTTGCGATCAGACGCCAGCTGAATATTGGCTGTGGGCACTTCCAGCACTTTGGCGGCAATGCCCTGCCCACGAATCACTTCGCCCTGAATCAGATAGGCGTTCGCCAACAATTCCAGGGCTTCAGGCAGCACACCCTGCTGCAGCAAGCCCCGGATACGGGTGCTGCTGACAACCTGACCCTGGGCCTCACAGGCTGGCACAACGGTCACGTCAAAACCCAGCTCCTGGCCCATGCGCTGCAAAAGGTCTGTATCGCCACGGGCCTGGTGCCCAAAACGAAAATTATAACCCACTGCGACATGGGCAGCCTGCATCTGGCCAACCAGTATATCGGTCACAAACTGCTCAGGCGGCATTTCTGAGAGTGCCTGATCAAAATTCAGCAGGGCAATGCCTTCCAGGGCGACCGCATCCTGCAGGAGGGTTACTTTTTCTGACCAGGTGGTCAGTTGATCCGGTACAGCGTCCGGTCGCAGTACGGTGGCCGGATGGTTTTTAAAGGTCAGCACCCAGGCCTGCAGAGCGTGGGCCTGAGCCTGTTGCGACATGGCGGCCAAAACCTGGCGATGGCCCAGGTGAAGACCGTCAAAGGTCCCCAGGGCAACCGCGCTGGGCGTGTGGAGTCGGGGGGCTTCAAAGGCAATATTCATAATGGGCTCATTGTAGCATGTCTGCTGCCGGCCCCGTAAAGCCAACCCGGTTGCGCCCCTGATTTTTCGCTGCATACAAACCATCATCTGCCATTTTAACCAGCGGCGTCAGGCCCATAACATGCTCTGGGAACGCGGCAAAACCCACGCTGACTGTCACCTGAACCGTCTCTCCACCGGGGGCTTTAAAACGCAGCTCAGCTACTTTACGCACCAGATCTTCGGCCACGGTCTGCGCACCACCTGCGCCTGTTTCCTGCAGAATCGCCATAAACTCTTCGCCTCCGTAACGCCCAACAATATCTGTTGAGCGCAGCCGACGCTGCAGGGTCTGGGCGACTTCCAGCAGAACCCTGTCCCCAAACGGGTGACCATAAGTGTCATTGATTTGTTTAAAATGGTCAATATCGATCATCAGCACAGCCAGTTCACGGCTATAACGACGCGAAAGCTCAAAAGAGTAGTCCAGACGTTCTTCGAGATGCCGACGATTAAAGACCCCGGTCAGCGCATCCCGGATGGCCAGCTCATTGATCTGGGCATGCAGATGCGCATTTTGCAGCGCACTGGTCAGATGCGCACCAAAGATATTAAACAGCTGGCGAAATCCCGAGAAAGCCTGATAAGCATCTGAGGCTGCCAAAAGCAGCCCCCGGCCACCGTTGGGCATTTTAAGCGCCTGGGCCATCAGACTGCAAGCCCCCGGGAAAAGCGCCTCCAGATCAGATGTAGGCAAAGGCTCATCATGAATATAGGTCTGGTTGACCGGCCCACGCCAGAAGCGGTCCCAGAAATCCGAGTGAGGGAAAGGAAAGTCTGCATGGCTTAGAAAAGACTCATGGCGCAGGGTATAAAAAGTACCCTGTTCCCCGGCCGGATCGGCATAAATATAGAGCGCGGTCCAGTCTGCATCCAGGACGCCCATCAAGCCGTCGAGGGCATCCTGAATCAGCTCTGTTTTGCCTTTGAGCTGGTGGCCGACAAACTGGGTTAACTCAGACAGATTGTACACTTCGGCCTGGGCTTGCTCGTTTTCTTGTGCCAGTGTGGCCACCCGCTGCTGCTTTTGTTCCTGTTCAAAACGCCAGAAGAGCAGTTGCTTTTGCTGCAGCTGCACCTGTGTTTCAGCCAGGGCGAGACGCAGAGCATCCTGCTCAGCCTGACGCCAGGACGGCTCACTTTCGCGCAGCACCAACGCCAGGATTTCACAGACTTGCTCATATACCGGCCGATGCAGCTCCAGACTGCGGGTATCCCAGCTGGTGAGCAAACGGGACCAGTAGGCCAAATGCTTTGCTAAAACTGCGTTTTCTGCCTGAATAAGCCCACAAAGCTCTTGCCATTCGTGCTCAGAAAAGTATTGCTGCCACTGGCGGTCCTGCAAAAATGCCCGCAGTTTTTCAAGCACCGGCTGTCTGGTTTCTGACATGTCTTTGGCTGTTCTGTTCATCGTTTAACCACAACTGCAACCCATCATTGAATGTGTATTCCCAGATCAGTGCTGATTCTAACGCGTCTGGTGCCAAAGACGCTTCAGGTTTCACGGTGAACAAGCTTTTCAGCAATCTGCAGGAGGTGGCCTGTCTGCAATAAAGGCACCGAAAACAAAACATCCCGTGCCCGCAACAGACAGGATTCAACCTTTTGCCGGGCCTCAGCCTGGCCCAGCAGAGCCGGATAGGTTTTTTTGTCCTGCATCAGATCTTTGCCCGGGGTTTTGCCCAGGGCTTCAAAAGAGCCCGTCAGATCCAGCAGGTCATCAACAATCTGAAAGGCCAGCCCGAGATCTTCAGCATAGCCTGTCAGAGCCTGTAATTGCTCAGGACCGGCACCGCCTGCCAATGCGCCCATGCGCACAGCGGCCCGAATCAGCGCACCGGTCTTGCGGCGGTAAACATCCAGAATTTCTGCTTCTTTCCAGACACTGTCAGCAGCATGCAAATCCAGCACCTGACCAGCACACATTCCCATGGGACCTGCTGCACCCGCCAGCTCAGCCACCCAGCGAACCTGAACATCAGGCCGCCTGATAGCAGGATCTGAAAGCAATTGAAAGGCCAGCGTCTGCAAGGCATCGCCCGCCAGAATGGCAATATCTTCACCGTATTCTTTGTGATTGGCAGGTTTACCCCGTCGCCAGTCATCATTGTCGAGCGCCGGCAGATCATCATGAATCAGGGAATAAGCGTGAATCAGCTCCACAGCCTGGGCCGCAGGCAATGCCGGCTGCCATTTCCCCGAAACGGCTTCGCAGGCCAGTAAACAAAGCAAAGGACGCAGCCGTTTACCGCCGCCCAGAACGCTGTAGGCCATAGATTCCCAGAGCAGGCGCGGCTGGTGATGACAGAGCAGCGTCTGCAGTTCATCGTCGACAGCAGCCTGCAGGTTCTGATAAAGCGTTTCAAAAGATGTTGTCATAGGCACATTGTACCGCATCAAGCCCCATTTGATAGCCGGGCATTTACCCTGTCAGGGCAAGGCTTCCTGTACAATGAAGCAGATCATCCGGCCCAAGCGGCGTGAAAGGAATCCTCCTATGTGTGGCATTATTGGTTATATTGGCGCAGAAGACGCCGTGGATATCTTGATTGAGGGCCTACAGCGCCTGGAATACCGGGGTTATGACTCTGCCGGGGTGGCCGTCTGCCACCAGGGTGAGCTGGCCCTGCGCCGCGAAGTCGGCAAGCTCAACAACCTGATCAAGCGCCTGGCCAAAGAGCCTCTCAGCGGCCAGATGGGCATTGGCCACACCCGCTGGGCCACCCATGGCCGCCCTACTGAATTTAACGCCCACCCCCATACCGATAACGCCAACGAACTGGTGGTGGTTCACAACGGGATTATTGAGAACTACCTCAACCTCAAAACCCGCCTGCAGGCTGAAGGTTATCATTTTGTCTCTGAAACCGATACCGAAGTCATTGCGCACTTGATCAAGTCCCACTTTAAAGGTGATCTCAAAGCCGCCGTGCTGGCCACCATTGCTGAACTGGAAGGTGCTTATGCGATCTGCGTGATGCATGCCGCTGAGCCCAACTACCTGGTGGCCGCCAAAAAGAACAGTCCCCTGCTGCTGGGCACAGGCCAGGACGCCAATTTTATTGCTTCTGACGTGCCCGCCATTCTGCGCCACACCCGCGATATTATCTACCTCGAAGACGAGCAACTGGCCGTGGTCAGCCAGCACCAGATTGAGGTCTTCGACCTGCAGGGCCAGCCCCAGGACTATGAAGTCAGTCACATTGACTGGAACATGGTGGCCGCCGAAAAAATGGGCTTTGACCACTTTATGCTCAAAGAAATTCACGAACAGCCCACGGCCTTTGGCCAGACCCTGGCAGGCCGCGTATCTGAAGGTGAGCAAAAGCTGTACCTGGACGAACTGAATCTCAGCCCAGAAGCGGTCAAAGACATCCGCCGTATCTGCATTGTGGCCTGCGGCACGGCTTATTATGCCGGTCTGGTGGGCAAATACCTGCTCGAAGACGGCGCCCGCATCCCGGTGGAGGTCGATCTGGCCTCTGAGTTTCGCTACCGCCGCCCCATTCTGGACCGGCACACCCTGGTGATTGCGATCAGCCAGTCCGGCGAAACCGCAGACACCCTGGCTGCCATTCAGGAGGCCAAAGCCCAGGGCGCAAAAACTCTGGGAATTATCAACGTCAAGGGCAGCGCCATCACCCGCCAGGTGGATGGGGTGCTCTACATTCATGCCGGCCCCGAAATCTCAGTGGCCTCCACCAAGGCCTTTATGGCCATGCTGGGCGCATTACAACTGCTGCGCCTGTACCTGGCCCACCATTGCGCCCAGCTCAACAACACCGAGCTGGTGGCCGCCATTCGTGAACTGCGCACCGTGCCACGCCTGATTGAAGAAACCCTGCAAAAAATTGAGCCCCAGATTCAGGAGATCTCCACCCAGTTGCTGCGTTATCACCACTGCCTGTATCTGGGTCGGGGTGTGAACTTTCCGATTGCCCTTGAAGGCGCACTCAAACTCAAAGAAGTATCGTATATTCATGCTGAAGGCTATGCTGCCGGGGAACTCAAGCACGGCCCGATTGCCCTGGTGGATCCGTTGATGCCCATCATTGCCCTGGCCACAGCCTCCGACACCTATGAAAAACTCTTCAGCAATCTGGAAGAAGTTAAAGCCCGCGATGGCAAAATCATCGCCGTGGCGACCGAAGGCAATGAAAGCATCGCCAAAGTCGCTGAAGAGGTCATTTATGTACCTGCCGTGCCTGAGTGGCTCTCGCCCATGATCAACGTGCTGCCGATGCAGCTGCTGGCCTATTATGTGGCCCTGCGCCGCGGCTTTGACGTGGATCAGCCCCGCAACCTGGCCAAGTCAGTCACTGTTGAGTAAGATGCCGCTGAAAGCACTGCTGTTGACTCTGAGCCTGCTGAGCGGGCTGTGCAGCCCGGTCTGGGGCCAGAGCCAGGGTAGCGACAACCTGATCTTTGAGCCGATGGATCCGCCCTTTGCCTCCCAGTGGTATCTGGGAGGCACCTATCGCCTGGACGGCCTTGGCAGCAGCCCCGACAACAGCTTTGGCCTGCAGCTTTTTCACCGCATGGAAAAAAATTTTGGCACCGGCGGTAGCGTGATGTTTTTGCCTGAAGACAGCAGCTTTGACATCAACCTGGACGCCCGCTGGATCTGGCCTTTGCCGATTGTTGAGCCCTATCTGGGTGCCCAGCTGGGCTATCTGACCCGCAGCACAGGTGGAGTCTCTCTGGCCCTGCGCCCCGGCATCATGATAGAAGCCCCGCGCATCCCGCTAATGTTTGAGGTTTATGGTCTGGCGCGCTATGACGTCTTTGGAGCGGTCTTTGGCGGCGATGCGGTGCAGAATCCTTTTGTCATGGGCCTGGGCGCCAGCGTCTCCTACCGACTGTAAAGCAAACCCCGTTCTTCGGCTACCTTTTGCAAACGCTTATCGCGGGTCCACAGCCGCGTGTGTTCAGTTTATGAGTCCGCATTTGATGTTTGTTTTTGCCTCATCATCATGATCATATATCAAAATTATTGTTTATAAAACAAAGCACTGCAAATCAAACTTTAGACCGGGCCTTTTGCGCCCAAAATGACCCACGCGAAAAGAGCCCCAGATTACTCTGAGGCTCTTTTCAAGGTAATGTCCTGGCGACGG
>JACYMC010000032.1 GCA_015272195.1 Candidatus Sericytochromatia bacterium | reverse complement strand
CAGATCAGGAACTTAAAATCACGCTGATTCTGTCCGGTTTCTGGGGAGCAGTATAAACGGAAGTGGATTCAGCGCCTAAAACAAGAGCGGACAACCCTTTCAGGCTTATCCAATACTGAAAATGGCTCTACACGGATTCTTCAGCTGTCAAGCTGAAGCTTTGGGCTACCTTTACCAACAGAATCCGTTAGAGTCAGGTTCATTCTGAATCACTGCGTTAAAAATCAGCAGCCGACATGCTACCCTGACACCATGTCTCTGAATTTATCGGTCTTGTTGCAAGACACCCGCCAGCTGGCTTACGAAGCCGGTCAGCTGGCCTTAAGCCACTTTCGCAGGCCAGCCACAGATCTGGACCTGCAATGGAAAGCCGACGGCTCACCGGTCACGGCGGCCGATGCAGCGGTTGAGGCTTTTTTAAGGCAGGTGCTGCAGGCCCGCTACCCTGAACACGGTATTCTGGGTGAAGAAGAAGGCTTGCAAACCGGCCGCTCCGACTGGCTTTGGATTCTGGACCCCATTGACGGGACGCGCTCTTTTGCGCGCGGTATTCCGATTTTTGGGGTGCAGCTAGCGCTTTGCTTCCGCCGCGAGCCCGTGCTGGGCGTGATTGACTTGCCGGCGCTGGGCGAACAGATTGCGGCTGCAGAGGGGCTGGGCTGTTTCTGGAACGGTGAGCGCTGCCGCGTATCTGATGAAGACCGGCTAAGCCACAGCCTGATTCATCTGCATGAACAGGCGCTGGCGCGCCAGCAGTGCCCCGAAATCGATGGCCTGCTGGCCAGGGCCCAGCTGGAGCGCAACTGGGGTGACTGCTACTCCTTTGTGCTGGCCGCCACAGGCCGGGCTGAAGCCGCCCTTGACCCACGCATGCAGGTCTGGGACAGCGCACCCCTACCGGTATTGATGCGTGAAGCCGGTGGCGTCTTTTTAAGCTGGCAAGGCGGCAGCAGTATCTGGGATCACAGTGTGGCTTGTATGAATCCTGCCATGGCCCGGCGACTGAAGCCCCTGTTCAAAGCGGGTTCTGTGCTATAATGGCGACCCATCAAGCCTTTTAAAGGAGCATATATTAAGTATGGCCGTAAGTGAAATTACCGATCAAAGTTTTGACGCCGATGTTCTGAAATCTGATCTGCCGGTTCTGGTGGATTTCTGGGCCCCCTGGTGTGGTCCCTGCCGCCTGATTGGTCCGATTGTGGAAGAACTTTCCAATGAATTTGACGGCAAGGTTAAAGTTGTTAAGCTGAACACAGATGACAACCCCCAGACCGCTACCCAGTACCATATCAGCGGCATTCCCTCTCTGCTGCTGTTTAAAGATGGCCAGGTGGCTGACCAGCTGGTGGGGGCTGTACCTAAAGATCGCATTCAGAATATGATCAGCCAGCACGTCTAAGCGTTTACTGATTTTTGCATCCCCGGTCATGTGCCGGGGATTTTTATGATCGGGCGCTCTTATCTGTTTTGTTCAGAGCGGAAGACGAGATTCGAACTCGCGACCCTTTCCTTGGCAAGGAAATATTCTACCACTGAACTACTTCCGCAGTTTCTGTGCAAGTGCTCATGGTTTTGAGCGTTTTGGCTTCAGCTGAAACACGCTGAATTTGTTACGGTGACTCAAACAAACTGCACAGTGTTTGTCTGGTACCGAGAGCGGAAGACGAGATTCGAACTCGCGACCCTTTCCTTGGCAAGGAAATATTCTACCACTGAACTACTTCCGCAATGTTCATGGATTTCATTATACAAAACCCCGCCCTAAACGTCACCGGGTTTGCCGCAAGATTTTCGGCTTCAGAAGATCAGTTTTTCCAGAACTTCCAGCCGCCGGTTGAGCGCGCTCAGTTCTTCGCGGGTGGCAAAGTGCACTTCATTGACCCGGGCTTCTGTCAGGTGACGAAAACGCTCGTTTTCGTTTTCGGTGTTTTTAAGCTGAAGCTGGGTATTGTGAGAGAGATACTGCAGGTTTTGCTCCAGCTCTTTGATTTCCAGTTGTTGTTGCTTTAAATCCGCTTTTAAAGGTTCCAGCGTGTCTTTTTGCTGGACCTCCAGCGCATGCAGGCGCTCCAGCATGCGGCCATTCTGTTCACGCAGGGTTTCCAGTTTCTGGTCCAGACTCTGTAAAAACCAGGCCCACTCCGGTGGCGCACTTAGTTGGGTTTCAGACATATTTTTGATGGGTACTTTCTTTAAAATTCTGCACTTCAACAGCTCAAAGCCATTATAACGCAGGCAGAGCCTGCTGGAATCTGACCAAGTGTGACCGGCAAATGTTAAACTGACATCTGTTTATTTAACCTTCAGATCACAAGGAGTTCCCATGGGTACACCTGAGAGCGTTTTTGTGGTGGTCAGCACCATTGTGCTGATTACCATGGCCATGATTTTTGGCTCGATTAAACTGGTCAGCCTAGCCAAAGAGAAAGGCGAATAAGCCCGGCCCGCGCTACCGGTGAGTGCTTTTATCCTGAAGTGACGCTGCTTGCAGCAGGCACTCCTGGTAGCGGGCATGTGTGCTGAAACCCGCCGCCTGGTAAACATGCTGCGCGGTCCCATTGGCTTCTGCCACGTTCAGACCAATCCGGGTCATGCCCCGCGCCAGCAGTAGTTGGCAAAGTGCGGTGGTCAAAAATAGCCCCAGCCCCCGTCCACGCCAGTGTGTATGCACAGCGATATTGCCGAGGGCCGCCACGCCGTAGGATGGACTGTAAACGTGTACGCCGGCCACAGCCACCAGCCCGTTCTCGGGTCTGAACAAGCCCAGGTAAGCCGCACTGGTCAGCATCCGCGGATTAAACCAGTTGTCGGGATAGTGTTCCTGCAAAAAAAGCTGGACGGTACCGGCATCGCCCGGTTTGAGTATCCGCAGCCTGAGGTCTTCAGGCTGTGTCGGCTCAGGCAGTGCATCTGCCTGCAGGACCATGTGCAGATGCGCCTTGCCGCCCTGAAAGTGCCGGCCCGGCGGCAGAGACTCCAGGAGACCGGGGGCCAGATGGGCGTAACAGGGCAGGCTCAGGGGGCCTGTCTGGAGGTCCAGTAAAGCCTGCAACAGGGGCGCAGACGCCGGAGCCGGGCTGTTCAGCAGCAGCACCGGGGTGGGATCACCGGTATAACACAGCGCCAGCGCTGTGATTTCACCGGCTTCGGACCAGCCCCACCAGCGGGTATAAGGCCAGAAAAAGGGATCCAGATCGCCCAGTTCGCAGAGATAGCGGCCGGGATCCTGCTGCAGCCAGCTGGTCAGCTGGGCCTTGTCCTGAAGCGCTGTTAGCACTTAATGACCGTGCTGTCGCTGAAAGTCCTGCATCAGAGCGCAAAGGGCCTCAACCCCTTCGGCAGGGAATGCATTATAGATTGAAGCCCGCAGGCCGCCAACGGCGCGATGGCCTTTGAGACCGTCCATACCCTGCGCTGCAGCCTGCGCCAGAAAGGTTTTTTCAAGCTCAGGTGTGGGCAGGCGAAAGGTCACGTTCATCAAAGAACGGTGCGCGGTAGCGGCGTGGCCGGCATAAAAACCCTGACTCTGGTCGATCACGGCATACAGGCGTTCGGCTTTGGCGCGATTGCGCGCATGCATGGGTTCCAGACCGCCCTGGTCCATCAGCCAGCCCAGCACCTGATTGAGGACATAGATGGCAAAGACGGGCGGGGTGTTATAACGGGAACCACTTTTGACAAAGGTCTGGTAGTCCAGCATGGTAGGCAGCTGGGGCTGCTGCTGTGTCAGCAGCTCCTGGTGCAGCAGCACTAGCGTCACACCAGCCGGCCCGAGGTTTTTCTGGGCGCCCGCGTAAATCATGCGATACCTGTCCATCTGCAGCGGGCGACTGAGCAAATCCGAAGACATATCACAGATTACGGGCACGCCGTTGAGATCCAGATCGTCCTGAAGGGCAATGCCCTGAATGGTTTCATTGCTGGTCAGGTGCAGATAGGATGCGTCTGATGTGAGTAGCTCAGACGCTGCGGGCATGCGGGTGTAGTGCTCTGACTGGCCGCTCCAGGCTGTGAGTACCGGGCCCAGCTGGGCCGCTGCTTCCTGAGCTTTCTGGGCCCAGGCACCGCTGTCGGCATAAGCTGCCGGACGGTCGGCATTCAGAAAGTTCATGGCCAGCATGGTGAATTGTAGTGAGGCGCCGCCCTGTAAAAAAAGCACCTGCCAGTCGGCTGAGAGATTCAGTAACTGGCGCAGTCGCTCCTCGGTCTCGGCCATCAGCCGATCGACATAGGCCGAGCGATGGCTGATTTCAAGAATCGACATGCCAAGGCCCGGCAGTGCAGGCAGGTCCCGCTGGATGGTTTCCAGAACGGGCTCTGGCAGGACTGCCGGTCCGGCAGAAAAGTTAAAGATGCGTTCAGACACTGAGTTGGGCGGCGGCGCGCGCTTTGCGGTTTCTGCGGCGGTCCAGCATCATCTCGGCTTCTTCAGCCAGATCCATCAATTCAGCGTGCTGACGACGGCACTTTTCGGTATAGGCTTCTTCTCTGACTTGCAGCTGATTCTGCATTTCACGGATAATCGCTTCGTATGACATGTTATCAAATCCTTTGTTTAACCATATTTGCACTCGATGGTTGCTCTGGCTGACTCATGTCAATTCTTCAAACGGCAGACGCCTGACAGAGAACCGTCCGGTCGCTTACTGCCCCCAGCGGGACAGGCCGTACATCAGCAGGGCCAGGGGGAGGGCAGCACCAACCACAGCGCCAACACCTGTGCCAAGGCCCAGGCTGAAACCCGCACCGGCTCTGGCCAGGCTATAACCTGTCAGGCCGCCGATGGCGGCACCGCCGGCCATGGTCAGACCCAGACGGACATCAGCCCGGCTGAACCAGTGGCCGCGCGGCCCCAGGGGATCTTCTGTTTCAATGGCCGGTGACAACTGTAAGCTGTCGCCGGTGTAAGCCACGGCCTTGATCGGTTTGGCACCTGGCAGCGCGGGCTGCGAAGATGCCAGACCATATACATCATAAGATCTGACCTGACTTGAAACAATCATGTTGGGTTCCTGCTGCGTGTTGTTGTCTAAAAAGCTCTGCTGAACTTATAGATAACATGAGATCAAATATTGCTTAAATTCAGTTTAATATTTATACCATAATTTTTTGACTTGTAAAGAACTTTTTTTGCAGGCTAAAAATTTAAAAAATCACCTATATTTAACCTTAGTTTAATGGTATGATGCATGGTGTTAATTCTTTAGGAGGATGCTATGGACATCATTGTTTGTGTGAAACAGGTTCCCGATACAACGACAGTGATTCAGATTGACCCGTCTGGCAAAGAAATTGTGCGTGACGGGATTACCAATATCATGAGTCCCTATGACGAATTTGCGGTTGAAGAAGCCCTCAAGCTGATCGAAGCCAACGGTGGCACCGTCACTGCTCTGACCGTGGGCCCCGAGTCAGCCAAAGAGGCCCTGCGTTCTGCCCTGGCCATGGGTGCTGACGAAGCCATCCATGTTGTTACCGATGGCGCACCGCTGGCCCTCGATTCACTGGCCACCGCCAAGCTGATTGCCAAAGCCATCGAAGGCAAAAGTTATGATCTCGTGCTGATGGGCCGTCAGGCTATCGACGATGACGCCATGCAGATGGGCTCCCTGGTCGCTGAACTGCTGAATATCGGTCAGATCACCAGCGCCATCAAGCTTGAAATCGAAGGCACCCAGGTCAAAGCCCAGCGCACCATTGAAGGTGGCCTGCAGAACATTGAAGCCACCCTGCCGCTGGTGGTGACCGCTCAGAAAGGTCTCAACACGCCGCGTTACCCCTCTATGAAGGGCATTCTGAAAGCCAAAAAGAAGCCGGTGCAGGATATTCCCGCCGGCAGCCTGGGCGTCAGCCTGGAGCCCAAGGTGAAAATTGAAGCCCTGGTTGAGCCCCCTGCCAGACCTGCAGGCCGCATTGTTGGCAGCGTTGACGAGCTGGTGGCTGCCCTGACCCAGGAAATCAAAGTGGTGTAGAGGAGAAAACAAATGAACGTATTGATTATTGCTGAAACCAAAGACGGCGCCCTCAAAAAAACCAGCTTTGAACTGCTGGCTCAGGCTCAGGCATTGGGTGCTGGCAGCATCACCGCCCTGCTGATCGGCAAAGGCGTGAGCGGTCTGGCTGCTCAGCTGGGTCACCATGGCGCTGGCAAAGTGCTTGTGGCCGAGCACGAGCTGCTCGAACACTACACCACCGACGGCTATACCCAGGTGGTCAAACAGGCTGTTGACAGCATTCAGCCGGAACTGGTTCTGTTTGCCGCGTCTGCCAACGGTAAGGATCTGGCTCCCCGTCTGGCAGCCCGTCTTGACGCTGGCCTGGCCTCCGATGTGATCGAACTGAAGCATAACGGCAGTCAGTTTGAAGCCGTGCGCCCCATGTTTGCCGGCAAGTCCTACGCCCGCGTGTCGCTGCAGAGCAGCCCCGCCCTGGTCAGCCTGCGCCCCAATATTGTGAGCGCCAGTGCAGCTGACAGCAGCCGCAACGCCGAAATTACCAACCTGGATGTCAGCCTGAGTGCCGACAGCATCCGGGCCCGCGTGGTCAGCGTTGAAAAGTCCGAATCCGGTAAGCAGGATGTGGCTGAAGCCGACATTATCGTCAGCGGTGGCCGGGGTCTGAAAGGTCCTGAAAACTTCCATCTGGTCGAAAAACTGGCCGAAGTGCTGGATGCTGCCACTGGCGCTTCCCGCGCAGTGGTAGATGCCGGCTGGCGTCCACACGGTGAGCAGGTCGGTCAGACCGGTAAAACCGTCAGTCCCACTCTGTATATTGCCTGCGCCATCTCAGGTGCCATGCAGCATATGGCGGGCATGTCCTCTTCCAAATATATTGTGGCCATCAACACTGATGCCGAAGCGCCGATTTTTAAAGTCGCTACTTATGGCATGGTCGCCGATGTGTTTGAAGTGCTGCCTGAACTGACCGAAAAGCTGAAAGCCGCCAAAGGCAACTAGGCTTTAAAACGCTATCCCAAAAGGCCCCGGTTAAACCCGGGGTCTTTTTGCATAGCCCAGCATTACTTCACATCCTGTAACGCAAAAGCGCAACTGTCTGAATAGTTGCGCTTTAAAACAAAATATCGGAGATTAACGAATAATACTGGTAAAACTGCGCGATTCATCCTGAATCGACTCCAACAGACGCACCAGCAGCTGAACCGAGGAGCCGATGCGCTGCAACTCATCCTGCGCACGGGCCAGGGTGGCGCCTTCTTTGGCTTTAAAGGTGATCTGACCTACCGGACGGGCGTAATTGGCAATGGTAATGCCGCCAGGAGGCAGCGCACCATCGGGAATGCCGGTTCCGCCAAAAGGCAAGGTAGGATCTGCAATATTCCAGCGACCAGTACCACCCGCCTGGGCATGCACCAGCACGTCATAGATGCGGCCATCCGATTTGACGATATAGCGCGGTGTGGCCTGAAGGGTGGGGTCACCCCCGGCGCTGGGGTCTTCAATCGTTATCTCTTTGCCGGTGCCGTCGGCCACCACATAGCGCGGACCGTCGGCTGTTGCAATCTGCTTGACCGTGACCGGGCCGCCGTCAATGCCGTTATCAAAACTGAGATAACCTTCAGCATCCGTGTCAGTAATGCGGCGGGCCAGACCCTGGGTGTTACCAATGGCGCCGCCAAACATCGGGCGGCTGGGGTCTGCGATATCAATCGGGGTTGAAAAGAACAGGTTGTCCGCAGCTTTTAGCTGTGCATCAAAACCCACACCGATACTCAGAAGCAGGTTTCCAACAGAAAGGGTGGACATGGACGGTTTACCTCATTGTCTTGCCATAGATTTTCACTTGTTTGCTTGTAGACGCTCTGGCTGAAGACTTGCGCTGAATAGCCCTGATTTAACAGCCTTTTAATAAACGCCTGCCAGAAAGCCACTGAAAAGGCCCAACGACAGGATCAGCAGCACATTGCCTGAGGCCAGTCCCAGGATCAGAAAGCCGGCTGCCAGCAGGACCAGCGCACCCAGCTGCAAAAGATTGCTGCGAAAGCTCTCCAGGCTGAAATGACTGTCGGCATTGGCCCACCAGCCCAGGCCGCTGCCGGCCAGCAGGGCGATCAGCACCAGCAGGGTGTCTGTCAGCCCCAGATTCAGATAACCCAGCGCCAGCGGCAGGGTCAAGATACAAAATAAACTGAACACAGGCAGCAGGATGCGCAGATAAATCTGGCCAATCCAGAGGGCCGTGCGCAAATCGTATTTGGGTTGAAAATGGTGTACAACAGCCTTTGGCGGCTGCTCGGGCCGATCTTCGCTCAGGGTTCCACGCAGCCGCCAGACCACCGGGATCAGAATACCTGCAGACAGCGAAAGCGACAGGACAACAACTGGCCAGAGCCGGGGCGCCAGCAGGACCGTTAAGCCAGCAGGCAGCTGCAGCATGGCGCCCAGTCCCAGGGCCAGCAAGAGTTCGCGGTAAAGGGCGGGCCAGCGCCGGTACCAGCTCGGATAACGGGACTGCAGCTGCAGATACAGGCGTCGGACGGGTTGCAGGCGGCTTTCGGTCAGATAGCCCAGCGCCAGACCCAGGACCAGCGCCAGCAGGATCAGGCTGCCTGTTTGTCCTGTGCGCGAAACCAGCAGGGGGTCAGGTCCGCTCAGCGCCCCGGCGCCCTCCTGTGGCAAGACTTCAGGACGCGCCTTAAGGGCCATCAGACAAAGCTCAACCACCAGCACCAGCCCGATAGCAGAAAGCCACAACAGAAAGACGTAGAGAATCACTGTTGTGGCTTAATCAGGCTGCGCTGAAAAAATCAGACACGCGCTTTGGAGAACTGGGTGGAAATCTGGTCGTAGGTACTCAGGTTTTCCTGCAGCTCCTGCAGCAGCATGTCCATGGCTTCTTCATACTCGGCTTCATCTTCTGCCGGTGCAGCTGCTTCCACAGTGCCTTCAACACTCTGCTGGGCGGCCTGTTCAGCGGCCTGCTGTTCCTGCAGCTTTTGCTGTTTGCGCAGCTCATGGGCCTGGCGGGCCAGGTTCTCGAAGTGGTTTTTCTTTTCTTCGAGTTCAGCGATCTGGTTTTTCAAACGGCTCAGCTCATCCAGATAAGCCTGGTCCTGCTGGCTGCCCGTGGCGCGCATACGCTTGTTGAGGGCATAGACCTCGGCTTCCATATTGGCGACCTGGGAAGAAATCCGGGCAATAATGCCGTCTTTGGCTTCCAGCTGATAAAGCACTTCCTGGTTTTTACCTTCAAGCTCCTGAATGAACTGGTCTTTTTCTTCAATCAGTTCGCGCAGGGCTTCAAGTTCGGCCTGCTCCTGGCGATGCAGTTGGTTCTGGCTTTCGTACTGCTGCACCATCTTTTTAAGGACGGTCATTTCTTTTTTCTGGTCTTCGAGGGTGTGCTTGAGATCGGTGATAAAATCTTCATCGCCGCTGCCTTCACCCAGAAGCTGCTGCACCTGCTGCTGAAGAAAGTGGTTTTCTTTCTGAAGCTCTTTGTGCTTGGAAATCAATGCATTGACAATCATATGCATTTCTTTCTTGTAACGGGCACGCTGGGCTTCTTTGGTTTTCTGGAGCAGGCTGAGCTTTTGTTTCAGCTCGTTGATTTCAAGATAAGGGTCGCGCTCTTCGGCACCCTCGTCTTCCATGCCGAGCATATCATCCATTTCGTCGTCAAAATCCGCTGCCATTCCACCTAATTCCTTCGCTTGAACTTATCGGCCGGTGCTAAGACCAAGACCATTATAATACAGACTGAGCCAATATCGAAATTTTTTTTGCAATTCGTCTTTCTGCTATCTTACACCATGTTAGTGCATAAACCAGCGCAACACATCACAAACCCAGCGCTACAAATACTCTGGCTGCAGACCGGAGCAGATTTCGTAGATCTCTTCGGCTTCCCAGGGGGTTTGTGAGTCATACTCATTGACAAAGGCCACCCGCTGAATTTCTTCAACCGAGGTCAGGCCCTCAATGGCTTTAAAAAGACCGTCTTCAGCCATTGATACCAGCTTGGCCTCTGTGCGCGCAATGCCCCGGATGGTGGCTGCGGGCTTGCGCTCCAGCACGGCTTCACGAATGGCTTCGTTGATTTGCAGCAGCTCATGAATGGTGGTCTGCCCCAGAAAGCCGCGGTTCTGACACTCCGGGCAGCCAATCGGCCGGTAAAAATCATAGCTGGTGGGCTCCACGTCGACCAGACCCAGCATATTAAAGACATCTTTGGCCGGGGTGTGCGTGGCCTTACAGCTGTCGCAGAGGCGGCGCAGCAGACGCTGAGAGAGCACGGTAATATTGCTGGAGGCGATCAGATACGATTCCAGCCCCAGGTTCATCAGACGCAGCAAAGCGCCGGTGGCGTCAAAGGCCGGGTAGGTGGTCAGCACTTTGGCGCCGGTCAGGGCGGCTTCGACCACGGCTTCCATGGTAGCCTGGTCCTTGATCTCACCCACCACCAGAATATCGGGATCCTGCTTAAGCATGGAGGTGATCATATCGGCGTAACCCATATTCAGTTCGGGTGACCAGGCCCCCTGAATGGTGCCCGGTACGGGCCGCTCGATCGGATCTTCGGCCGTGATAATTGAGCGATTCTGCTGATTGAGGTAGTTAATCGATGCATACAGGGTGGTGGTTTTGCCCATATTGGCCGGGCCGGTCACAATGATCAGCCCGCCGGGCTGCCCCAGAATTTTCTGGTAACGGGTCAGGTGCAGGGGGGAGAAGCCCACCCGGTCAATATTCAGCAGCAGTTCCTGGTGCATGGCCTGCTTTTCGTTGAGCTGCACCACGACGTTTTCACCCCAGAGGCTGGGATAGGTTGAGATGCGCAGCTCGACCTTGCGACCCATAATATCGCCGATCACCTTGCCTTCCTGCACCCCTTTGAGCGCCGGATCCAGACGGCTGACCATTTTCAGACGCTCAATCAGGGCCGGGCCCAGTTTGCTCGGCAGGTCGGTTTTGTGGTGCAGGACGCCATCAATGCGGTAACGAATGCGAATGTATTTTTCCTGTGGCTCAATATGGATATCGGTGGCCCGGTCGGTTAAAGCATTTTTAATCAAGAAGTTGGCGATCGCTGTGGAGTTATCATCCGGGTTGGTGCTGGGTGCTACCTCCACGTCCAGATTAACCTGACTCAGGCCCGGATCCATTTTGGTTTCAACGCCCTGGGTCCCCTGATAAAACTGTTCAATGGTGCGGCGGATTTCAGAGGCAGGGGCAATGGCTGGTGAAATTCGGCATTGCAGCTGATTGCTCAGCTCCTGGAGCAGGTCCTGGTTGGCCGGATCCGCCATGACGACTGTGAGCTGGTCACCTTCCTGATGGACGGGCAAAAATTGGTTGGAGCGCACAAACTGTTCTGACATACCGTCCATCAGTGAGCGATCCATCAGCTCCAGCGAGGGAATAATGCGGGGTACTTCCAGCTGGACGCTGAGGGCGTCGGTCAGCTGGGATTCGGTGATGATTTTCTGTTCGAGCAAAAGCTCGCCAAAGCGCTTGCCGTTTTGTTTTTGCTGACCCAGAATCAGATCGACATGCTTATTGGTGATCAGCCCCATGTTGATTAGCAGTTCGCCGAGATAAATGCGCTTATTGTACTTTTTCAGAAAGCGCTGCAGCTCGTCCTGGCTGATCAGCCCCAGCTCCACGCAGATCTGACCAAAAGGCTTGAAGTCTCTACCCGGCTTTTCTTTTTGCTGTTTTTGCACGGCCAGTACCTTGTTGATGCCGTCCATGGTGAGGTAGCCCTCACGCACCAGAAGTTCGCCCAGTTTGAACTGGCCTGCAGGGTTGGTATTGCCTTTGTTGCTCATGTGATCGCTTCCCGTTTCTTCACTGTGATTTTATTTCGTTGATATCAGATAGCAGACAGACTTAAAGGGCCTGTAATTGACGGATCAGGCTTTGGGCCACGTTGGGTGGGATCGCTACCGCATCGCGCTGCCACTGGGCTGCATCCAGCTGTGCCATGGGTCGCGAGTAAATGGGCTTCCACTGCTTATCATTCTGATAAAAAAGCATATAAAAATCCCGGCCCTGCGGGCGGTGCACGCGGACCAGCATAAAGCGATCCTGAGCGACCACGCCATTGGCATAGCAAACGGGCTTTTTGTCTTGCTTGCAGATGATTTTCTCAGCGGTTTTGGCCACCAGCTGCTCGGGGCGGTTAACCGTTTTGTCAATGCGCTGCTTCATATGCTGAATATCTACAGCCAGAGCCTGCGGTACAGCTGCTTCTGGCATCAGACCCGGCAGCGTGCAGCTCAGCCCCACCATCAGCGCACCCCAACGTATTCCCCATTGATCAGACATGGACATCACCTCATTGATGCTTTTGCCTTTTAATTTTAGCAGATAAATTTTCAGGCTGCCGAAGGGATTTGAGATCCGGCAGGTGGGTCTGAAAACGGTATAATGACAGCAGCCAACAAAACAACAGGATAAATTATGAATACCAGCGAAAGTTCTGCACCCGCTCCCGCCACCCATTTTATTCACGAAATCATTGAAGCCGATCTGGCTGCCGGTCGCTGTCAGACCGTGGTGACCCGCTTTCCGCCTGAACCCAATGGCTATCTGCACATTGGCCACTCCAAGTCGATCTGCCTGAATTTTGGCACGGCGCTGAAATATGGCGGTCGCTGTCATCTGCGCTTTGATGACACCAATCCAGTCAAAGAAGACACAGAATACGTTGAGGCCATCAAGGCCAATATTCACTGGCTGGGCTTTGACTGGGGTGAGCATGAATATTATGCCTCCGATTATTTTGATCCACTCTACAGCTATGCCGAACAGCTCATTGAAAAGGGCCTGGCCTATGTCGACAGCCTGAGTGCTGAAGAAATCCGGGCCTACCGGGGCACCCTTAAAAGCCCTGGTCAGAACAGCCCTTACCGCGATCGCAGCATTGACGAAAACCTTGAGCTGTTCCGGGCCATGAAAGCCGGTAAATTTGAGGACGGGGCCCACCTGCTGCGCGCTAAAATAGATATGGCCAGCCCCAATATCAACCTGCGTGATCCGGCCCTTTACCGCATCCGCCACGCCCATCACCACCGTACGGGTGACAAATGGTGCATTTACCCCATGTATGATTATGCCCACAGTCTCTCTGACGCTATTGAAGGCATTACCCACTCGCTCTGTACCCTGGAGTTTGAAGACCATCGGCCGCTCTATGACTGGTGTCTGGAAGCCCTGGGCTGGCCTGAGCCCCGCCCGCATCAGTATGAGTTTGCCCGTCTCAATCTGAGCCATATCCGCCCCCTGATGAGCAAGCGCTACCTGGTCCAGATGGTGCAGACCGGCCACGTCAGCGGCTGGGATGATCCACGCATGCCGACCCTGAGTGCCTTTAAGCGTCGGGGCGTGACACCGGCCGCCCTGCGCGATATGAATGAGCGCATCGGCGTGGCCAAAAGCAATTCAGAGGTCGAGTACGCCATGCTGGAGTTTTGCGTGCGCGAGGATCTCAACAAGGTGGCTCAGCGCCGCATGGCCGTGCTGGATCCGCTGAAAGTGGTGATCACCAATTACCCCGAAGGCCAGCAGGAGAACTTTGAGGCCGAAAACAATCCCGAAGATCCGTCCACCGGCCACCGGTCCCTGGCCTTTGGCCGCGAAATCTATATCGAGCGCAGCGATTTTATGGAGGAACCGCCCAAAAAGTACTTTCGTCTGGCACCGGGCCAGGAAGTGCGCCTCAAACACGCTTATTACATCACCTGCCAGGAAGTCATCAAAGACGCTGAGGGCCAGGTCACTGAACTGCACTGCACCTATGACCCCAACAGCCGGGGGGGCTGGACTGAAGACGGCCGCAAGGTCCGGGGTACGCTGCACTGGGCCTCAGCTGCCCACGCCTGCAAAGCTGAGCTGCGCCATTACGATCATCTCCTGCTGGGTGCCCCGGCAGCAGATCAGCTGCTGGAAAGCCAGCTGAATCCTGACTCGCTCACAATTGTCGAGGCCCTGGTCGAGCCGGCCCTGGCAGCGGCGCAGCCTGGCGAACACTTTCAGTTTCTGCGTCAGGGCTATTATGTGATGGATGCTGACAGCACGCCCGAAAAGCCCGTGTTTAACCGGACCGTCGGCATGGTCGACAGCTGGGCCAAACAGCAGAAAAAAAACTAGCGTCTACTTGCCAGCAAAGAGCGCCCAGGTTTCTTCGACCCGGAAGCGCTCGGCGTTGCGCAGTTCGTCCACCATGGCGAGCATGGCGGGCAGATTGATCTGGATTTCAGCGGCTTCAGCTTCGGCGCCACCGTCTTCCAGATCCCCTTCGCCCTCGCCTTCTTCTTCAGCGCCTTCGGCTTCCGCGCTTTCTTCGGCCTCTTCGGCTTCTTCTACCTCACCGGCGTCTTCGGCTTCTTCGAGTTCTTCGGTTTCTTCGACATCTTCAGCTTCCTGAAGCGCTTCGGGGCCGTCCAGCTCGCTTTCTGCCTCAGCCTCTTCGGCTGCCAGCTCTTCTTCGGCTGCCATCAGGGCCGCCATTTTGTCAGCACTGCCGGTGCTTTTGGCTGAAAAAGGCGATGACACGTCCCGCAGTGGGGTGTCACTGAAATTTTTGGCCTTGTTTTCGTCTTTGGCGGCTGGCGGCGCCTGGGGCTTTTCGGCCTGGGGTGCCTCGGCGGCTTTGGGCTGGGCCGCCGCCCGCTGCATGGGCTGCATGGGCTGCATGGGGCCAGAGTTGGAGATGCGCATGGTTCAGGCTTGCCTCTTTTAATCCGTTGCTGTTGTTTATTGTACCGGGATTTGCAGTCCCATTTCAAACCCCAGCGGCCAGGGCCTGCTGCAAACGCTGGTAACGCTGCAGATAAACCCTGTCGCGGCTGGCCTTCAGGCAGCGCCGCAAAAAGTAAAGCGCGTCGTCGGACTGACCCATCTGTTCAGCAGCACGGGCCAGGAAACTCAGAATCTGCTCGCGGGGCAGCTGCAGATTTAAGGGGTCAGGCTGCAGCGCCTGGGACTCGGCCAGCAGCAGGGCCGCTTCGGCTTCTGCGAAGGCTTCTTCAGCCTGAGCGCCTTGCAGCAGGAGGGCCTGGGCCAGCAGAACCCGTCGCTGAACGCTCTCAGCCGCCGCTTCGCGGTGGTTCAGGATTTCAGCCGCCTGGCCCTGTTGCAGCCAGACCCGGAAGCGGCCGGTTTCCAGCAGGTCCCGCACCAGGGGATCGTCTGTCACGGCCTGCAGCCCCGCGCTGAAGGTCTGCAGCGCGGCATCCAGCTGGCCGGACTTTTCGTACATTAAGCCAAGAATAAAATAGATCCGGCCGGTTTCAGGCGCTTCGGGTGCTTCGGCAATCAGCCGCTGCATCAGGGCCATATCGCGACTGCGCTTGTCTTTGGCGGCGCGTACCTGCAGCTGATAGCCCGTATGGTAAATTGGCAGCTGACGCAGCAGAAAGTAGCGCAGCGTGGGCTTATCGGCATGGTACACCATTTCGTGAATGCGGCCACGGTAGCGGTAAGCCGGATCATTGGGAAACACACGCGGCACAGAGCCTAAGCTGTATTCAGGGTCTTCCGCACCCTGCTCATTGATGGCCAGCACCGGAAAGGCGTAGCTGTCAGGCTGCTGGGGCAGGCTCAGCAGATAGCGCAGGGTGGGCATAAAGGCCGGGCCTACATACTCGTCGCCATCCAGACTCAGAATCCATTCGCCGCTGGCCTGTGCCAGAGCAAAGTTGCGCGCTGCGGCAAAGTCATCGCGCCAGGGATGTTCAAAGCGCCTGACTTTGGCATAATTGTCGGCAATTTCGCGACTCTGGTCCACCGAGCCCGTATCCACCACGATGATTTCGTCTACCGCATCATGAATGCTGTCCAGGCAGCGCGCCAGGGTGGCGGCTTCATCCCGGACAATCATGCAGACACTGATTCGCAGGGCTTTTGGCGCGGCCGCTGACTGCAAATCGGTTTCGGCCAGCTGGGCTGCAGCAGGCTGACTCAGCTGACGCTGGCCGACGAAGCTATGGGTATGCAGTTCGGCTGCCGTCTCAGCTTCAGCGGGTTGCAGTGCCCCGTTATAGGCCTGGCGCAGCTGCGCCTGCAGGGCCGCAATATCTGTTTCTTTCCAGACGCGCCGGCTGCTGCCGCTGGCTTCGGCATGCACACGGGCGGGCAAAAACTGACCGGCGGGCTGCTCCAGCGGCATCTCGGTCAGCAGGGCCGGATAGGCACTCTGGCTCAGGGCCTCAATCAGAGACGAACCTGGGTTCACCCGCCAGGGCAAGAGCCAGGCCGAGCGGCCTGCCAGCAGCGGCAGGGGTTCTGACAGCAGTGCCACGGGTGGCAGCAGGTCTTCGTCGTGTTGCTGCAGGGCCCAGGCTCTGGCCTCTTTGAGCAGTTCGGGCTCACTTTCAGCCGGCAGCGCCAGTACCACGTTTTCTTCGGGCAAAAACTCCTGGTAAAAGGCTTTGAGAGCAATATCCAGACCGTTTTCCCAGCTGGCCTCCAGCGGGAAGACAAACACAAAGGGCATTTCAGCCGGGGCCGGTGGCCCTGCGGCTTCGGGCAGCGGCATCATCACGGCCTCCAGCTCACGGGCTTCCAGTTCACGCAGGGCCTGACGGGCCTGGGCAAACTGGGGCTGGTGCTGCAGCAAGGTGTTGAGTTCTTGCACGGCCTCTGCAATGCGGTGCTGCATCACGAGGGTTTTGGCCAGATCAAAGCGGCTCTCAATAAACTGCGGCGCCTGCTGCAGCACGGCGCGGTAATGCTGCTCGGCCTGGGCATAGTCGCCCTCTGCAAAATAGGAGTAGGCCAGATTGTGGCCCAGCAGGGGCTGGTCGGGCACCAGGCTGACCAGCAGCTGAAAGAGTTTACGTGCCAGCCGGTGCTGACGCTGGTGCAGCAGTAAAATCGCCAGCTCCACCAGCACCGAGACCAGAAAGGCGTCCTGGCCCAGCTTCAATCCATCGCGAAACAGGGCTTCAATGGCTGCGTAGGTTTCAGGCATGGCGTGCTCGGCCTGCAGCGTTAAAAAATAGCGCAGCAGCTGCTGGCCATTCTCCGAAATGCCGCGCAATTCAGACACATGGCCTGTGGGTGGGTTTAAAATGCCACGCAGTGTATCGTACTGCCGGGTAAAAAAGGCCGCTTTGGCCAGACCGCTCAGCACATAATCATGCTCAGGCAGGTATTCCAGCGCCTGCTGAAAGTGCAGATAGGCCTGCGAAAACAGGCTTTCGGCCAGTTCAATCTCGCCCATGCCCAGCAGGGGTTTCCAGGTGATATCCGGCAGCAGCACCAGCGGGTTGAGCGTATAAAAATCAGGGCGGCTGGCCAGCTCCAGAGCCTGGTAAAAGCAATCCAGGGCCAGATCGGCCTGTCTAAGCTGGCGGGCCATCACGCCACGCAGCACCCAGAGGCTGGGATTCTGCTCCAGCTGGGCGTCCTGCTGGCGAAAGTGATCCAGTTGGGCAAGGGCCTGGGATTGTTGCCCGGTTTCCCAGAGGGCTTTGAGGTACATAATCTGCCCCAGACGCCGCCATGGGGCGGGAACGCTTGCGTCGGTGAGACCCTGAAAGGCAGACAGTGCCTCGCTGTCGCGGTGGGCCTGAAAGGCCGTCAGGCCCCGCAGAAAGTGGGCATCAAAACATTCTTCTGTCTCGCTGAGACGGGCCAGCCAGAGGCGCTGCTCATCGGGCTGGCGGTAAAAAAGACCAGCCTCAGTCGCCTGAATTTCGAGACCGCTGATGCGGGGTGTATCAGCTGTGGCCAGACAGATCACGCTGCCAGCGGGTACGGCGGCCTGTTTCAGAAACAGCCGCGGGCTGACTTCTATTTGCTCACGCCGGCGCAGGGTGCAGGCCATGACAGGTGCTTCTGCTGTCTGAAGCGCCTGATGAACAGCTGCCCAGCCTGCGGCATCAATGGTTTCGCCCGCTTCCAGCAGCAAAAAGGGGCCGCTGATCTGGGCCGATAGAGCCGTATAGAACTGATCCAGTCGATCGTTCCAGGGGATCTCCACCACCGGCAGACCGCTTTCAGCTTCCAGTTCGCTCAGCGTTTCGGCATCGGGTAGCCTGTCGGCACAGGCGACATAGCGCAGCGTGCATTTTGCCGGAAGACTTTGCCGGGTGCGCGCCAGGGCTTCGCGCTGGCTGTCACACACAATACAGACGGTCAGTGAAGACATATTCAGAACTCCTTAAAACAAAGGCATACTCACACAAAAGAACGCTTTCAATATATCAGCTTTTGCCAGCTGCTGGCGAAAGGCTCGCAAAGAGAGCCGTCCAGCGGGTATAATAAGTCATCAGATACGCGTTGCGAATAGAAAGGCCCGTCCAAACATGAGTCATATTATGTACCAGGTGACGCTCCGGCTGGAACACAGCGAACCCCCGGTCTGGCGGACCCTGCAGGTGCTCAACACCACTTCCCTGGAGGACCTGCACGATATGTTTCAGGTGGCCATGGGCTGGCAAAACGAACAGGCCTACCAGTTTATTATCGACGACCATTATTATGGTGACGACGATCTTGGCAGCAGCGGAAGCCGCAGTGATGCCAGCACTGTGCGTCTGGGTGATCTGATCAAGCGCGGCAAGGTCAGCTTTATGTATGAGTATGATCTCTCCGACGGATGGGAACACCATGTGCACGTCGATAAAATCCGCCCTGTTTCTGCTGAGGAGGCGGCCCGGCTGCCTCTGTGCACCGCCGGTGAAAACGCCTGCCCGCCCGAAGAGTGCGGCGGTATTTTTGGCTATTATGAATTGCTCTCGCTGCTCAAAGATCCGGCGCATCCGGCTTATGCCGAAATGGTTGAGCAATATGGCGTGATTGATCCCCGTGCTTTTGATCTGAGCGCCGTGAATCAAAACCTCAAAAACCTGTTTCAGCCCGTCAGTACCTCCGCCAGAGGCAGCTGAAGCCGCCGGTGCTTCAGTTGTCTGTGGCTGCGCTGATGCGCAGCACCTCCAGGCTGCCGGCTGGCTGGCCCGGCAGATCTTGCCAGCCCCAGATCTGCACCCGCTTGTCCAGCAGCGGGTGTGAACCGCTGTGCGGGTGCAGCAAAATCTGGGTCGGCAAAAGCCGCAGGCGCTCTCCCTCGGGTGTTTCGAGCAGATAGTGTTCTTCACGCAGCAGGCGTCCGGTCACTTTCTGGACCCGGTAGCGCTCAGGATTTTTCCCGGCCCGCACCAGGCCCTGGCGCAAGGCCTGATCCACCTGAATCAGGAGAACGGTAGCGTCAGCCCGCTGTAAAAGTGCTGCGGCATCGACGGGGCGGGCACTGTCTTGCAGCAGCTGGCGCAGATCGGCGGCTGCCAGATCGGGCAAGCGGCTTTTGATCAGCGCAATGGCCGCTGTGGTGAAGGGGCAGGCTGCGCTGGTGCCGTTCATATTGCCCGGCTCCAGACTGTCGGGGCGGGTGCCGGCAATATCCAGGGCCACTGCCGGTGCCCAGATCAGTCCTTCGCCATAATTGGAGCCCCGTGCATTGATGCCCGTCATCAGTGTTGGGCTGAACCAGGCCGAGACCTGCTGGCGCTGGCTGTCGTACTGGGTGCCGCCTACCCCAATCAGGTGGGGCAGTTCACGCTGCCAGGCAATGGGAATCCATTCCCGCGGACCGCCGCTGACGGGCTCAGCATAATTGTGGGCCGGCACCACCACCGGCAGGGCCGCTGCTCCGGCGGGCCCGGGCTGCCCCAGCGCTTCAAGGGCTGCCCGCAGCAGCTGATAGGGCGCATAGCCCGGCGCCTCCTGCCACTGGGCAAACATGGGAAACGCAAAGTTCATACCGAGCACGGCAAAGGGCTGTTGCTCTCGCTGGCGGTGTGCTGCCTGCAAAGCCCGTGCGGCATCCCAGACCGTGCCTGCCACAAATGGCGCCACACGGGCATTGGGTGCTACGCCAATGGTGGGCAGATGATTGTCACGCTCGGCAAAACCCACCAGCAGCGAAGCCGTGCCGTGATCGCCGGGCGGCAGATCCAGCTGTTTGCCGCCGGCCCGTCGGCCGGCTTCGGTCTGGTTGCTCTGATCTGTAATCAGCAGCCGTTCGGCCAGCTCCGGGTGCTGATCGCTAAAGCCCAGATCAATGTAAGCGGCCACAGTATTGCTGCCGATGCTATACTCCCAGGCTGCCTCCACGCCGGTTTCGCGCCGCCACCAGCCGGCCTGCCCGCCGGCCTCAAAGACGCGGTCATTAAAGTCCAGGGCAGCCGGTGTGTCTACGCTTGTCAGGTGGCTGATAAGGGCAGTGGCTGTTGTGGGGCTGGGCTGCTGCAGGGCCTGCACGTTCAGCTCCAGACCCTGCAGCAGCGGGCCGGCAATGGCCGGCAGCTGCTGGCTGAGTTGATGGGTCCAGCCCTGTGCGTCTTCTGGTCGTGTAGGCAGCAGCTCTCCCAGCTGCTGCTGTACGGTGTCAGGATCAAAGCCCAGCAGCAGGTATTGCTGCCCCTGGATCTGAACTTGGTCCAGCACCTCTGCCCCCCAGCTGCGCGCCAGCACGACGGGCAGGCGTGGGTCTTCAGTGCGCAGAATCAGCTGATAAGCAACCACCGGCGTGTGCTCAGGCGCAAAGCCTGCAGTATTTTGCGGCTTTCCTGGCTGCAGCGGAACGGGCACGCAGGCACAGAGCAGCGTCAGCAGCAACAGCACGTTTCGTGTCATGGCGTCAGCTCCCGGATGCGGTGATTGGTGGTGTCGGCCACCAGAATCTGGCCTGTATCCGGGCGTACCGTGATGGCCAGGGGCTGATTAAACAGGGCCTGGTTGCCCCTGCCATCCCGGTCACCAGATTGCCAGTTGAGCCAGCGGCCCTGGCCGGCCAGGGTAAACACCTGCCCATTGGGCTGCAGGGCCCGGATGCGGTGGTTCCAGCTGTCGGCGATATAGATCATGCCGTCGGGGGCCCGACTCAGGCCCGAAGGCAGGTAAAAACGGGCCTTGTGGCGGTGCCCGTCCTGCAGGCCGGGGGTCTGGTAGCCTGTAAAGGAAATCACCCTGCCATCGGGCAGAATCTGCCGCAGGCAGTGGTTCCAGCTGTCGGCCACCAGCAGGGAGCCATCGGACTGCCAGAGCACGTCCGCCGGGTAATAAAAACGGGCCTGAGCTGCCGGGCCGTTGCGCAAGCCCGGCTGGCCGTCACCTGCCACCGTGGTGACCGTGCCGTCGCGGGTGATTTTGCGAATGCGGTGGTTGCCGTGATCGGCCACGTACAGACTGCCGTCGGGGGCCACATCCATGCCCCAGGGCAGACGAAAGCGGGCCACTGATCCCAGCCCGTCGCGACCACCCGGCTGGCGATCACCGGCCAGCAGCTCCTGGCGCCCATCAGGGCGCCAGCGCAGAATCTGATGGGCTGTGGCAATGTAAACACTGCCGTCGCTGTCCTGTGCCAGCCCGGTCGGAAAATTCAGCGGAATGCTTGCGCTGCGGGCCTCAAGACGTGGAGTGGCCCGGCCCTGGGCGTCAATTTCCAGCAGGCGGTGGTGCTGGTAATCGCTGACCAGCAGGCGTTGCTGGCGGGTATCCCAGAGCAGGCCGTGGGGCAGGTTCAGGTCCTGGTTGTCGCGTCGCACCCCAAAGCCCTGGGTGCCGCTGCGGGCCAGGATCTCCCGCTGCCAGGCCGCCTCAGCTGTTGCCGGCGGGCGCAGCCGGTGCACCCGACGCTGGCCCAGTTCGGCCAGCAGTACCTGCTCACCGTCAGCCAGCAGCAGGGCCGGGTAGCGCAGGGGGCCGTCGGCTTCGGCCACGGGCTGCAGATCCAGCGTCTCTGCCCGTTGGCCTGCGCGCCAGAAGCGCAGCTGGTGGCTGTAAAGATCGCTCAGCAGCAGGCCATCGCGCCAGGGCAGGGCCCCGCCAAAGCGGCGATAGCCTTCATGATAGCCCAGCAGGGGCTCAACTTCACCTCCGTCCCAGCGCCAGAGGCCCAGATTGTCTAAAAACACCAGGCGCTGCTCTGGGTCAAAAAAGATCTGCTGCAGCAGTCGGCCCGGCCCCAGATGGACCAGGATTTCGATTTCTCCAGTGCTGCTGCGCCGCAGAATCTGGCGCCGGCCGGCATCCGCAATCAGCAGTCGCTGTTGCTGATCCAGTGCCAGTGAAACCGGTCGCTGCAGCGGCTGCAGGGTGGTCAGGGTCTGCACTTCGCCTGTTGGGGTAATGCGCCGCAGGCGCTGGTTGCCTGCGTCGGCCACCAGCAAGCCCTCCGGGCTCCAGACGATGCCGCTTGGGCTGTCAAAGCGTGCCTGTGTCAGATCGCCATCCTGAAAGCCCTGTCGGCTGCCGGTATGCAGCGAGACCACCCCGGTGGGCGTGATCTGTAAAATGCGGTGCTGTTCGGTGTCGGCCACCCAGAGCTGACCGGCCCTGTCCAGGGTCATGCCGCCGGGTTTCCAGGCCGTGCGTGGGGTGGCTGCGTCATTGTCCTGACGGAGGGCAGCAATAGCTGGCGCAAATTCCAGCTGGCGGCCATCCACCAGGGTGCGCACCTGGCGGGCGCTGAGATCAAAAGGGCTGCAGCCACTCAGGCTGCTCAGCCCCAAAACAGCGGTCAGACCAACGACACACCGCCGCTGCGTCACGGGCGTTTGATGGCCTGGGCAATGATCCAGGGGCTGTCGCGGGTGACTTCGCCGCGCTGAAAGTCGCCGTAAAGGGCTTCCAGTTCAAAACCGTTGGCGTGCAGCAGGCGTTCGAGTTCAGGTGGAAAGAGATAGCGCAGATTGAGCACCACCTGCTTGCGGGTCACGGTGCCGTCGGGCGCGGCCACGTCCAGAAAGAGCGTAAACTGCTGAATCTGCACGTGCTGAAAATAGCGGTAAGAGTAAAAACTGTCGACCCACTCCTGGGTCTGTTGATTAAACTCCCGGCCCCGGTGGTAGAGCACGTCGGGGTCGTGTTCATGAAACTTGATATTGGTGGTCTGCAAAAACAGGCGGCCATGATCCTTGAGATGGGCCCGCACGGTTTGCAGGGCCTGATCCTGCTCGGCGTTGGTCAGCATATGCTGAAAGGTGTTGCAGCCAAACATGACCACATTAAAGCGCTCTTTGAGGCGAAAATCGCGGATATCGCCAAAGCTGAGCTGAATACGCTCGCGCACCTCGGGTGCCTCCAGCGCGACCTTGCGCCGGGCCACTTCCAGCATTTCCTGGGAGGTATCGACGCCGCTGACGCTGTGGCCTTCGCGGGCCAGGGCCAGCAGCAGCCGACCCGTGCCACAGCCGGCGTCGAGCACCGGCCCGCCATAGTGCTGAGCCATCTCCTGGTAGAACTCAATGTCCTCCATGTCGTTCTGGAGGTCGTACCAGGGGGCGTAAATATCGTAGGCTTGCATACTTACAGCAGGCTTGTGATGCGGGCGCGCAGGCGGTAGGTGGCCTCCTGCAGCTCGTCTTCATCGCGCAGGGTGGGTTTCATGCGATCAATCAGGCGATCGGCCACCAGCAGCAGCTGCGAAAAGCCAAAGGCCTGCTGGCGGTCAAAAGCCAGATCCTGCAGCACCTCTTCGACAAACAGCCGCGAGTCGTCGATCCCGACAAACTCCATCACAATGCTCTCCAGGGAGTCAATGGGCGTCAGACTGTTGGTCATGCGTAGATCTTCGCCGCCCGCCTGCTCCGCGGTCAGGATGCCTTTGTGGGCAAACATGTCCTTGAGAAACTGCATGCTGTCCCAGTGGCTGTAAGGGCAGGCTTCAAAAAAGCGGGCCACCGTAAAGGAGCGGGGCAGCAGCTTGGTAAATTCCGGCAGCTGGCCCTGATCGATCAGCTGAATCGACTTCTGGCTGAAGGCCAGGCCGGTGGTCAGTTTAGGCGCCATCGTTTTAAGATCGGCAAACTCGTCCAGATAGCGGGCTGATTCCATCAGAATACCGTCAAGGGATTCGTGAATATTGTCCTGGGGCAGCTCGTCCGGGGGCACTTCCAGAAACTGGAAACCGCCATAATCCCACCAGCCAATCAAGCGGTACATGGCGTCGGAGCCCGTCAAACGGTTCAGCTCTGCGTACATGATTTTGCCTGTATCGAAGTAAACTTTGGCCTCCTGGGCCACTTCTTTGAGTTTTACATGCAACAGGCTGTTTTTTTGCTCCAGTTTAATAAATTGCAGCAGGTTAAACAGTGAGACATAGGCCAGATTGCCTTCAAGTAAGACTTTCATGCCGTTTGGCTTTCCATGAATTGTATATTCCCATCATCATCCATACTCCACCCTCTATTGTGCCTCAAATCCGCTGGCATTTAAAGTGGCGTCTGCACTTATTTACAATCTGCACTTACAATGCCGCCAGCCGCTGCTGCAGGCTTTCGCGCTGGTAGCGCAGCTCAGCCAGAGCCGCTTCGGCCTCGCGCACCACGGCTTCGGGGGCCCGCTCGCGGAATTTGGCGTTGCCCAGCCGGCCTTCGAGGCCACCGATCTCTTTGGCGAGCTTGCCCATTTCGCGCTGCAGGCGCTCGCGCTCTTTGTCGAGATCAATCAGCCCGGCCAGGGGCAGCACCACCTGGGTGGACTGGCTCACGCCGTGGGCGGCCTGCTGGATGGCGATCGGCTCCGTCTGAGTCTGCACCTGCTGCACTTTGGCCATGCGGCAGATCAGCGGCGCATTCTGCTGCAGGCGAGCCTGCTCAGCGCTATCGGCCTGGATCAGATAGACGGTTTCGGCCTCTTTGTTGGCCGGCACGCCCACCTCCATGCGCAGGTTGCGAATCACGCGCACGGCCTCCATCAGGCTGCCCATGGCCGCTTCGGCCTCGGGGTTGAGCCAGGCGCTGAAGTCGATCTGCTCAGGCCAGGGGGCCACAGCCAGATGCTCACCGGCCAGGGCCGGATTGAGCTTTTTGAGGCCTTCGCTCCAGAGTTCTTCGCTGACAAAGGGCATAAAGGGGTGCAGCAGTTTGAGCATTGTATCGAGGCAGTGCATCAGCACGGCCTGCACGTGCGCCCGCTGGGGGCCCTGCAGCCGGGGCTTGGCAATTTCGACGTACCAGTCGCAGAATTCGGTCCAGATAAAGCTGTAGAGGCTGCGCGGCCCGTTGGTGAGCGTAAAGTCATCCAGGCTCTGGGTCACGGCTTCCACGGTCTGGGCCAGACGGCTCAGAATCCAGCGGTCGGCCAGTTCCAGCGCCTCAGGCTCGATGCCCTGGGCCGGGTTGTAGTCATCCAGATGCATCATCACAAAGCGGCTGGCATTCCAGATTTTGGTGACAAAGTGCTGGCTGCTTTCGAGCTTGTCTTCGGTAAAGCGCACGTCCTGGCCGCTCATGCTGACCTGGGCCAGCCAGAAGCGGCAGGCGTCAGCGCCAAAGCGGTTGACCATATCCAGCGGGTCAATGCCCGTGCCCTTGGACTTGCTCATGCGCTTGCCGTCGTGGGTCTGGATGGTAGCGTGCACCAGCACGTTTTCAAAGGGGATCTGATTTAAAAAGTAGTGGCTGCAGAAGTTCATGCGGGCCACCCAGAGGTTCAGAATATCGCGGGCGGTAGAGAGCACTGAGGTGGGGTGATAGCGCTGCAGCTCAGGGGTCTGTTCGGGCCAGCCGAGGGTGGCAAAGGTCCAGAGGGCGGAGCTGAACCAGGTGTCGAGCACGTCTTCATCACGCACCCAGCCTTTGGCTTCGGCTTCCGCCGGATCGGGATCTTCAGTGCCCACATAGGCAATCTGGCCCTCAGCATCGTACCAGACCGGAATCTGGTGTCCCCACCAGAGCTGGCGCGAAATACACCAGTCACGCACGTTTTCGAGCCATTCCACCCCCTGCTCTGTAAAGCGTTCGGGCACATATTTGATCTGGCCGCTGCGCACGGCCTCGCGGGCCGGGGCCGCCAGGCGCTGCATATCGACCCACCACTGCACCATGGGCAAAGGCTCGACAATCACGCCCGTGCGGGCAGAGCGGCCCGGCAGGTAGGTGTGATCATCTACTTTGACCAGCACGCCGGCGGCCTCAAGATCGGCCACCACGGCCTTGCGGGCCTCGGCCACGCTCAGGCCGACATATTTTTCAGGGGCGTTCTCGTTAATGTGGGCGTTGAAATCAATCACCTGCAGCACCTCCAACTGGTGGCGCTGACCGCAGTCCCAGTCGTTAAAGTCGTGGGCCGGGGTGATTTTGACCGCGCCGGAGCCAAAGGCCGGGTCAGCCAGCTCGGCATCGCCAATGATCGGAATCTCGCGCCCGCTCAGGGGCAGGGTCACGGTCTGGCCGATCAGGTGGCGGTAGCGTTCGTCGTCGGGGTGCACGGCCACGGCCGTGTCGCCCAGCATGGTCTCAGGCCGGGTGGTGGCCACCACAATGCCTTGCGAAGGGTCCGATGTCAGCGGGTAGCGCAGGTGCCAGAGATGGCCTTGCTCTTCTTCAGACTCCACTTCCAGATCCGAGAGCACGGTCTGGCTGGCCGGGTCCCAGTTGACCAGACGCTGTTCGCGGTAGATGATGCCGTCGTTGTACCAGTCCACAAAGACCTTGCGGATGGCTTTGGAGTAGTCTGCGTCCATGGTAAAGCGCGCCCGGCGAAAGTCGCCGGAGGCCCCCAGGCGCTGCATCTGATCAAAAATGCGGTTGCCGTACTCTTCCTTCCACTCCCAGACGCGCTCCAGAAAGGCCTCGCGTCCCATTTCGTGCCGGTTTTTGCCTTCTTTTTTGAGCTGGCGCTCGACCATCACCTGGGTGCCAATGCCGGCATGGTCGGTGCCGAGCATCCAGAGGGTGTCAAAGCCCCGCATGCGCCGGTTGCGCACCAGCGCGTCCTGCACCGAAATATTGGCCGCATGGCCCATGTGCAGGGAGCCGGTGACGTTCGGCGGCGGAAAGGCAATCGAAAAGGTTGGGCGCGGGTCATTGACATCGGCCACGGGGTGAAAGTATCCCTGGTCGTGCCAGATCTGCGTCCACTTGCTTTCGGTGGCGGCAAAGTCAAAACGGGTGGGCAGGTTGAGTACGGCCATCGGATTTACTCCACGATCCAGCGATCGGCGTGGCGCTCCCAGCCAAAGAGTTCGCTGGGGTGAAAGAAGATGCCGATTTCGCGCTCTGCTGACTCGGGGGAGTCAGAGCCGTGCACGACGTTCATGCCGACATCCACGGCAAAGTCGCCGCGAATGGTGCCGGGTTCAGCGTTCTGGGGGTTGGTGGCACCCATCATTTTGCGGGCGGTGGCAATCACGCCTTTGCCTTCCCAGACCATGGCGACCACGGGTGAAGAGGTAATAAAGCTGACCAGCCCGTCAAAGAAGGGCTTGCCTTTGTGCTCGCCATAATGGGTTTCAGCGGTTTCGCGGGAGACCTGCATCAGCTTCATGCCGACCAGTTTAAAGCCTCTTTTTTCAAAACGCTGAATAATCTCACCTACCAGCCCGCGCTGTACGGCGTCGGGTTTAATGGCCAAAAATGTTTTCTCGCTCATGGTGTGTTCCTTTCAGATTGCAAAAATACCTTGTCGAAACCCTGGGGTTTTAAATTAACAACATAGCACAGTTTCGGGGTGCTGCGGGATCTTTGCGGGCTGAAAGCAGGGCTCTCCAAAAGTCGTGAAAGGGCATAAAATAAACCTCACCAAGTTAAAAACCTGATGAGGATTATATGAAATGCACCACTGTACACCGCTTTTGAAGATTTGGGAAGGTATTCCCGAGTACC
>JACYMC010000020.1 GCA_015272195.1 Candidatus Sericytochromatia bacterium | reverse complement strand
GAGTTGCTTTTTGAGTCACCTGAAGGGGGCTTGGAGGAATTTTTGCTATTGAGGCCCAGCAGCTCTTCGATTTGCCGTGAGCGCTCTTTCAGTGCGGTATTTTCCGCTCTTAAAGCGGCATTCTCAGCTCTGAGTAACGCATTTTCATGCTCAAGCTGTGCCACTTTTTCTTCCAGATAAGCAATGCGTTCTGATTCTGTCATGTATTTAGATTAAGCCGAGATTTGCGTTTTGGGAAGGGGGCTGAAGGGATACAATATATAATGTGCTAGTTAAATAGAAAAAAAGAAAGCCACATAACCATGGCATCACAAGTCGCCATCATTGAACTGCTTGGCCTGCTGGAACTGAGCAAAGCATCTCTCGCCAAACAAAGAGACATTTTGCTGGAGTGGCAATCGCATCATCCCGAAGCAGAAACCAGTACCTTTTTACAACATCTGAGTGCACATCTGGGCATTTACCCCAGTACTGTATTGCTGCACCCCAAAGAGACCCTGCAAACAGATAAAGGCCAGGCCCTGTTTTACGAGATCGCACCCCAGACCTGGATTCTGATCAAAACTGACGAACGCGGCAAGCGCTGGATTTACCATGGAAACGGCCCAGATATTAAGCGTCTTCCCTTACGCCTGGGCGCCTTGCAACAGCTCATCGGCAAAAAATCCGTTTGCTGGCTGAAATGGACAAAATCAAGCGACCTAAACACAGAAAACAAAAAAATAACGCCACGTCAGCGTCTGAGACAGTTTCTAAAACCTGAAGGTCGCGAATTATTGCTGATTCTGGGTTACGCCATTGCCATGGGCATCATGAGCCTGGGCATTCCCATTGCCAGTCAGTCTCTGGTGAACACCGTCGCGCTGGGCACCCTGCGGCAGCCGCTGATTGCGCTCTGCATTGTGCTGCTGATCGCATTGGGCTTTCTCGCGCTATTGCGTACGCTACAGCTGATTCTGGTAGAAATGCTACAGCGTCGCATTTTTGTACGCCTGGCCCAGGTCAGTATGGAGCGATTGCTCAAACTGGAAGGGCTTTACCGGCAAAAACGCCGCATACCGGAAGTCGTCAACCGCTTTCTGGATGTGGTCAATATTCAAAAGAGCCTGTCGTTTCTGCTGCTGGATGGTCTGGCCCTGTTATTGCAGGCACTGACCGGGCTGCTGCTGCTGGCATTTTATCATCCGTTTTTGCTGGTTTTTGATGTGCTTCTGATTTTTTGCATGCTGTTTATTTTGTTTGCCCTGGGTCTGGGTGGTGAGTCCAGTAGCATTAAAGAGTCGTATCAAAAATATGCCATGGTGGCCTGGCTGGAAGAGCTGGCCGCTCACCCCAGGTTATTTCGCTCACACAGCGGCATTCAGTTTGCCAGCTGGAAAACCGAAAACCAGCTGCATGCTTACCTGAAAGCCAGAGAGGACCACTTTCGGGTGCTGTTGCGCCAGAATGTGGGCGCCCATACCCTTCAGTCGACGGCTTTTACAGGTCTGCTGGCACTGGGAGGCTGGCTGGTGATCGAAGGTCAGCTAACCATTGGCCAGCTGGTCGCAGCCGAACTGATTGTGGCCAATATTCTGGCCAACTTTGCCAAAGTTGGCAAGCACCTCGAGACCTGGTATGACATGATGTCCGGCTTTGATAAAGTCAGCTATTTATTGGATTTGCCCCAGGAAACAACCCAGGTCAGCCTGCTGCAACAGCAAAACGCGCCTATGGAATTTGTATTTGAACACGTCAGCTGCAGTCAGAATGGTTATACAGACAAAGTAGAACTGGACCTTGTCGGTAAAGCCGGTGAAACACTGGCGCTGATGGGCGTCAATACCTGGCAAAGCGATACGCTTCTGGAGCTGCTTTACGGCCTGCGTCCGCCCCAGCAGGGCTTGATTCTGGTGGACGATCAGCCACTGCATCAGCTCAACAGCATTGCATACCGCAACCAGGTGGCCTTTGTGGGCCAACTGGAGCTGATTGAGGGCAGTATTCTGGATAACCTGCGCCTGGGTCAGAAAGATCTCAGCCGCAGTGCGGCGCGTGAGCTGCTGCAACAGGTCGGCCTCTGGCAAGAGGTTCAGCATTTTCCGGATACCCTCGACACCAAACTGAGTTACAACGGCTTTCCGTTTTCACCCAGCGATGCCCACCGGCTGATGCTGGCCAGAGCCCTGAGTATGCGGCCCAGATTGATGATGATTGACGGCACCCTGGACCAGATTGACTGGCACGTGCAGGATCCCATTTTAGAGCTGCTGTTTAAAACCCCTGGTTTTACCCTGCTGGTCGTCACCAACCAGGAACCTCTGCTCGACCATTTTGACCGGGTAATGGCTTTTGATACAGAGGGCCAGCTCCAGGAATATCCACGGCAAAGGAAACTCAACTGATGCCCTTGCTCCCTGATTTAACCCAAACGCCCGAAAAGGAACAACACTGGCAACTTAAGGGTATCCCTTCGCTGGATTCGCCGCCGCTGGCCCGAAGTCTGGCACTGGTTCTGGTTTTTATGCTGGCTGTAGGCATCTTTTTGTTGGTCCGTTTGCCCTGGCAGCAAAACGTTCACGGCAGCGGTCAGGTCATTGCCTTTTCTCCGCTTGAGCGCCGCCAAACCCTGGAAGCTCCCATCAAAGGACGTATTGAGCGCTGGTATGTTGCAGAAGGCAGCCGGGTTAAAAAAGGTGATCTGATCGCCCTGATTACAGACATCGATCCAGAGTACCTGCGGCGATTGCAGCAACAACGCCAGACGATTATCAATCAGCAAACCATCAATCAGTCCAAAGTTATGGCTTATGAACTGCGTCAACAGGATCTGGAGCAGGTTCTGCGCAGCACGGAAGATAGTAACTGGGCCAAAATAGAAGCCACCAGCGCCAAACTAGAGGGGCTTGAGCGCGAACTGCAGGGCGCTGAGGCCAGTCTGACCACCAGTCGGCTGAACCTGGAACGCGAAACCGCGTTGCAGGAAAAAGGGCTGAGCGCCGAGCGCACGCTGGAGCTGGCCACACTGCAGTACCAAAAAGATCTGGCCAGTGTTAATAAAATCGTATCCCTTCAGCCCCCTTCCCAAAACGCAAATCTCGGCTTAATCTAAATACATGACAGAATCAGAACGCATTGCTTATCTGGAAGAAAAAGTGGCACAGCTTGAGCATGAAAATGCGTTACTCAGAGCTGAGAATGCCGCTTTAAGAGCGGAAAATACCGCACTGAAAGAGCGCTCACGGCAAATCGAAGAGCTGCTGGGCCTCAATAGCAAAAATTCCTCCAAGCCCCCTTCAGGTGACTCAAAAAGCAACTC
>JACYMC010000028.1 GCA_015272195.1 Candidatus Sericytochromatia bacterium | reverse complement strand
ATGAAGACAGCACCGCTAACGTAACCCATTGGGGTAAGCGTAGCTTGAGAATCCCCTTCCTTGCCTTAGCCGTTGATGCGTAGCATCTTACGGATAAGGACCGCACCGCGTAGGAAGGGGAGTATGTCAACTAAAATGGGTTTGTCGTACTCATCTACCAGCACCACCACGCGCTGGCCGGTGGCCTGATGCAGATTGCGAACCAGGCGCTTAAAGCGACTGGGAATATCTGGCACGCTGGGGCTCAGGGCGTATTCTTCTTCATGGGCCGAGATTTGCTCTACAATCACCGCGTCCAGCGCGGCGGGGCTTTTTAACACCCCGCCGCCAAAACTCAGACGAATCACCGGGTAGCGCACAGACCAGTCCCAGTGTGTGTCGGCGTACAGGCCCTCAAACAGCGATTGCTTGCCTTCAAAGAGTTCTTTGAGGGTATCAATAAACAGGCTTTTGCCAAAGCGCCGCGGGCGCGACAAAAAGTAATAGCTGCCCTGATTGATCAGCTGCAGGGCAAAAGGGGTTTTGTCGACATAGTAGTAGGCCCCATCCTGGCGGATTTTGGCAAAGGATTGAATCCCAATCGGTAATTTTTTGCGCTGCATACGGCTCTCCTGCCCTGATTACATCAGCTGATGACCGTTCTCACGGCATCTGAGAGCGGTCGGGACTGCAGGCTCCGGAGTGTTTTTGCGCAGGCGCTGGCCCGGGTGCTGCTGCGGCCGTCAAGACAACAAGGCAAAGCCCAAAAACCCAACAGCTGACACAGGGTAAAAGGGCACAGCGTAAGGCCATTTCATGGCCTGCGGACAAGACGAAAACCCAGGTAGCCGCGGTAGTCCGGCGCGGCGTTGAGGCGGGACGCCGAGCGGGCGTAACTGGCGCCGAAGTACCAGCTGCCCCCGCGAGCCACCCGGTCAGAGCCTGTCTCAGGCCCCTCAGGATCGGTCACGGCATGGGTAGGATACTTTCCATACCAGTCCTGACACCACTCCCAGACATTGCCGTGCATATCGTACAGGCCCCAGGCGTTGGGGGCAAAATGTTTGACCGGCGTGGTTTCTTCCCGGTAAACCTCTTTTTCACCTTTACCATACGGGTAATCGCCATCAAAATTGGCCTGGCTGCTGTCGAGATCTTTGCCGTTGCCAATGCCAAAGGGGGTGCTGGTGCCTGCCCGGCAGGCGTACTCCCATTCGGCTTCGGTGGGTAAGCGGTATGTGCCCAGGCCCTGGGCGTTCAGCTTCTTTATAAACGCCTGGCAGTCTTCCCAGCTCACACGTTCAACCGGCCGGTCATCTCCCTTAAATCTTGATGGGTTTGTCCCCATTACGGCCTGCCACTGGGCCTGGGTTACGGGGCTTGTTTGTGCATAAAAAGGCCGGGTCAGGGTGACTTTGTGTAAAACTTCATCACCAGAGCGCTCAGCTTCATCTGCCGGGCTGCCCATCATAAAGCTCCCTGGCTGAATCAGTACAAATGCCATGCCCAGGGTGTTACTGAATGTCGCTGGCATTGTCGCTGCTTTGACCTGAGCCGGCACGGCCTGACTTTGAGACGCTGGCGCAGGCGTCAGGGCTGATGGGTTGCGCAGGCGGGTCTGGGCAGCGGCCAGCTCGCGGCGCAGCTGCTCTACTTCGCTTTCGGGGGTGCCAAAAGCCCCGGCCCACCAGCGGGCAACATCCTGCGGGCGCTGCTCAGGCTGCAGCTGCAGGGCCGAATTGAGCAGGGTCTGCCAGGGCGCGGGCAGACCGTCGGCTTGCCAGTGGGGCGCGTGCAGGGCGCGGTGCAGCACATCGGGCGGGCGCTCACCCCGCAGCAGCTCGTAGAGCACCACAGCCAGGGCATAAATATCTGTGGCGGCCCCCGGTTTGTGACTGGCCTGGGGCATTAAGAGTTCTGGAGCGGCGTAGGCTTCGGTATAGCTGTAGCGGGTCTGAGTTCTGGCCTGCCGGGTTTTGGCTGAGCCAAAGTCAATCAGCACCGGCTGCTGGCCTTTCAGCACAATATTATCGGGTTTAAGGTCGAGATGGTAAATGCCCCGGGTATGCAGGGCGGCCAGGGCATCGACCAGCTGGGCGCCCAGCTGCTGCACGACCGCCGGTGCCAGTGCGCCGCCCTGTTGCTCATGCCAGCCCTTCAGGGTCTGGCCGGGCAGGTATTCCATGACCAGATAGGCCGTGCCGTTTTCTTTAAACAAATCCAGCACCCTGACAATATGGGGGTGATTCAGCCCGGCCAGAATCTGGCCCTCACGCAAAAAGCGCTGCAGATCCTGGGCAAAGCTGTCTTGGTGCAGCGTGGCGCTGCCGATCTGTTGACGATCCCCCAGGCGATAACACTTGTCATCCGGGTAAAACTCTTTGATGGCCACCTGTTGCTGCAACAAAACCTGTTCAGCGGCATAGGTCAGGCCAAAGCCCCCGCGTCCAAGATAGCCTGTGATGCGGTATTTATCCTGTTGCAGCGTCGTCTGCAAAGGCAAAAAAACCTGCGTCAGCTGGGGCAGATACACCCCGCAATATGCACAGCTATCGTCTAAATGTGGCACGGGCTGATGGCAATTCAGGCAATGCATGAGGGGGCTTCCTTTCTGCGCCAGGCGGTTGCGCAATCTGACATGCTGATAATATATAATACCCTATCTGCTGGAGGTATTTGATGCATCAAGCGCCTGATGGGCCGATCTGCTGCTCTGAACAAAACGGCCGCGACAACAACGAAGACAGCCTGCTGGTCTGCCCCTTTGTCCTGCCCGATCACAGCCCGGCCATGCTCTGCCTGCTGGCCGACGGCATGGGCGGCCATGCCCACGGCGAACACTTCTCACGCGCAGCCCTGCTGCGTCTGAGCAGCCTGATGCTGGAGCAGCTCTGTCTTAAGCCGGCCCTCAACGCCACCCAGCCCCCGCCGCCCCTGCCCACTGAGATGCCCACCCAGATCTGGCAAATGCTTCAGCTGACCCAGAATCACCTGGCCCGCCTGATGCAGACCAATCACTGGACCGAAGGGGGAACAACCCTCGCGGGCTGCCTCGTTACGGTCTATGGCGCCTGGGCTTTTAATCTTGGCGACAGCCCTATTTTTCACTGCCGCCCTGAGCTGGGCAGCCTCACGCTCTGCAGCCACGATCACTCTGTGGCCGGGGTCATGCTGGCGCAGGGTGAGATCAGCCCTGAAATGGCCCGTTACCACGAAGGCCGCCATCGCCTGGCGTATTATCTGGGCAATAAGCCCCTGCCCCCCCATCCGGCGGTCCAGCCCCTGGCATTGCAGCCGGGAGATATTCTGATGCTCTGCTCAGACGGTGTGAGCAACACCTTGCAGGTCAATGAACTTCAGGACTGGCTTTGCCAGGCCGAGGATCTCGAAACCTGCGCCCGGCAACTGCTGCAAACAGGCCGCGCGCGCGAAGAAACAGATAACCAGAGCCTGATTCTCTGGCGCATTCCTGAGGCTTATCGCCCCGGAGCACCGCCCGTACAGGTGCTGCAGCCCGCGCTGTCGACGGCCACACCTGAAGCCCGCCCGGCAGCCCCCGGGCATATTGCCCCTGCGGCGGTCTTTGAAGCCGTACCCGATTCGGTGGCGGCCCCCCCCGCTGATGGATATGTTGAAGCACCCGACAGTCCGCTGGCGTTGGATGATCCTTTGCTGGAGCTGAGCTTTGGGCGGGTCAGCCAGAGCCCGGACGCAGCGGTTTATCTGCTCACCATGCCCGTCACCCGGGCCCTCTGGCAGCGCTTCTGCTCTCAGACGGCCGAGGCCCCACCCGATGAGCAGAACCTGCTACCGGTAACAGGCAAAACCCTGGCGCAGATCAGCGCCTGGATCGATGCTCTGAATCAGCAGGCGGCGCCGGGCCGGGTTTACCGCTTGCCCACCGAAACAGAATGGCTGCAGCCCTGGCGCGATGACCCGGAGGCTGAAGCTGCCATTGGCCCCGAAACGGCCTGGTGCGAAGCCCCCGATCCACAACCCCGGCCTGTGGCGGGCAAAGCCGCTGTGGCCGGCCGGTTTTACGATCTGGCCGGCAATGTCTGGGAGTGGGTCAGGCCTGCCGACGGCAGCGCTGAAGCCCTTTTAAAAGGTGGGGCAGCGCACCTGCCCCGGGCAGACTGCGCCCCCCAACACAGCATCCCCTTTGAGCAGGCCCATCTTGCCATGACCGGCTTTCGGCTCAGTGTCGTACAGCAGCGGGGTAAAGGCACGTGCTAGTTCCCTATCCTGGAGCTGAGCTGGCTCTCGATCTGGCGCTGCCTGACGGCACCCGGCTGCAGCGCCTGGTACTCGAGAACCTGCTGGGAACGGGCGGATTTGCCCAGGTCTGGGAAGTCTCTGAGCCTGAGAGCAAGCAGGCCTATACCCTTAAAATTTTTCAGGGCGTGGCGCCAGACTCCGTGCTGGCAGAACGCATCCGCACAGAAGCGGCGATCCGCATTCCGTCTTCGCGCGTGGTGCAGCCGTTGGGCCTGCAGGAGCTGCCCCATGGCGTGGTGGTGATCGTATTTGAATACCTGGCCGCCACGCCGCTGGATCAGGTGCTGGCCCGCGGCGTGCTGAGGCCCGCGCAGCTGCGCCAGGTGGTGCAGGATATTCTTGAGGGTGTGGCGGTGGCCCACGCCCGCAACATTATTCACCGGGATCTGAAGCCCGACAATATTTTGCTCACCTCCGATCACCGCGCCCATATTATCGACTTTGGCATTGCGCGTCTGGAAGACCAAAATCTGACCCAGGTGGGTGATCTGCTGGGCACACACGAGTTTATGGCGCCAGAGCAATGGCTGTCGCAGCCTGTAGATGCCCGCAGCGATATCTACGCCCTGGGGCTGCTCTTTTATGCCCTGCTGGCAGGCCAGTCGATCTGGACCCTGAACAGCTGGAGCCTATTGGAATATATGGCCTTTGTACAGCAAGAGCCCCCGCCATACTCCCTGCTGGACAGCCGTCCGCTGGACTCCCCCGACTGGCCCGCTCTGGCCGCGGTGATGCGCCGCATGGCCTGCCTGGAGCCCGCGCAGCGCTACGCCAGCGTGGCCGAAGTGCAGCAGGTCCTGGGCCTGCCGCTGACCCATGCACGTCAGCCACTGGTCCCTGCCCTGCAGGGCTTTCCGTTTTTAAGCGTCGAAAGCGGTCCCAACCAGGGCTGCCAGACCCCGCTCAATCTCAGTGAAAACGAGAGCCGCGTGCTGGGCCGGACCGACTTTGCCGGGCACGACACCTCGATCAGCCGCAGCCATCTGAAAATTCTGCGCCGCGATAACCAGTATTATCTGCAGGATTGCGGCTCTAAAAACGGCACCCTGCTGGGCGGCCAACGCCTGACACCCCATGCCCCACCGGTCCCCATTGCGCCCCATGACCGCATCAAAGCCGGTGAACTCTTTCTGGTCTTTCGTATCAACCCTTCAGGAGAAGAATCATGATCCATTGTCCTTCCTGTAACGCCCTGAATCTGCCCGACACGGATTTCTGCAGCGACTGCGGCTACGACCTGAGCCGGCCAGCGCCGGCTGCTGCAGCCCCGGCTCCGGTCGCCGAGGCAGAGCCCGCCCCGACGCCACTGCCCCCGTCTGCCCCGCAACCGGCCCCTGCAGCCCCGCCCACAGCGGCCTCAGGCCAGGATATGCTGGCCGCCTTGCGCAGCCGGGCAGAACAGCTGCAGCAAAAGCGCCAGGCAGATATTCTGTTTGTGTTTGACTGCACCGCCAGCATGCAGGGCGAAATCGACACCCTCAAAGACACCATCATTGCCTTTGCGGAGAGCATTCAACGCGACGGGGTGCGCGCCCGGGTCGGGCTGATCGAATACCGCGATCGCCTGATCAATGAGGAGCACACGGTGCACCGTTTTGGGGGAGAGGTCTTTACCCAGGATGTGGCGGCCTTTCGCCATATTGTGGGCAATCTGCGCGCCAGCGGCGGCGGGGATGAGCCCGAAAGCGCCTACGATGCCCTTCTGGAGGCCACCCGCCAGCCTTTTCATCCCGAAAGCCAGCATGTGCTGGTGCTGATCACCGATGCCCCGCCGCATCAAAAAGATCGGGAAGTGCAGTCGATTGACACCCTGATTGAGGCCTTTCGTCAGGCCCCGATTCACCAGTTTTACCCGGTAATCAATACCCGCGATGTGCGCTGCCAGCAGACCTATCTGCGCCTGTATGAGTCATCCTGCCGGGGGGCCGCCTTTGATATGGGCAAGGGCGAAGATTTTAAAGAGCGGGCTGCCCATTTTCAGCGCACCCTGATGCAGCTCGGCAAAACCATTTCGACCGCTACCCGCTAAAAAAGATTCACCCGCTCATCAGCAGCGGGTATAGGCGTATATTGCGCGCAGCGCTTGTTCAGCCAGCCGCTGACGTTTCTGGCGCCGCGCTGCTGGCATCCGGATCTGCCGACCTGACCCGCTTCACAAACAACTTGCTGCGGCGCGGCTGGATCTGCTCCAGACTGACGGTCAGGGGCGCACCGACCGCCAGATCTTTGAGATCTGACGCGGGCAGGGGCACGTCGTAACAGTAGTCTTCGAGGGTCACCCAGCCCTTTTCGTCGCCCAGGGAACGCACGCTGGCGGCCACATGGCGCGGCGTGGGCAGCTGGCTGAAGTATTTGAGCAGCCAGTAGCGGTAGTTTTCGCGCTGAATAAAATTGGCCGAAAACAGGGCCTGATCCGACATGGCGATCACGTGCTGGATCTCGGCCTCGCTGTACATGCTCTGGCCCGTGCGCAGCCAGCTTTTGATCTGGCGGTGCAGAATCAGGTCGTTGTAGCGCCGTATCGGTGAGGTGAATTGTGTGTAGGCCTCCAGGCCCAGGCCATAATGCAGGCCCATGCGCGTTGACATTTCAGCCCGCTTGAGCAGGGGCCGGCCATCTGACATGGTGTCGCTGGGGGCCTCCTGGGTTTTGTAAATCAGCGGGATCTGGGCCTTGCCCAATGTTCTGGCCACAATGTAGTTGGCCAGAATCATCAGTTCCGACACCAGGCTCTGGGCGGGTGAGTCGCGCTCGACGCGCTTGAGCAGAATCTGCTTGTCGGGCGTGACCTTGATGCGCAGCTCGGGGCGATCAAACTCAACCGCGCCACGATCCAGGCGCTGCTGGCGCAATTTGAGCACCAGGGCATGCAGATGCTGCAGCTCGGGCTTATCGCCCAGCTGGGCGTCGATATCGTCATAGCTCAGGCGCTGGTGCACCTGAATCAGGCTCTCACAAATCCGGGTGTCCAGAATCTGGCCCTCGGGGTCCAGCTCCACGCCCACCGAGATCGCCAGACGGGGCTGACCCTGCACCAGGCTGCAGAGATCCTGGGCCAGGTGGGCCGGCAGCATCTCAATTTTGCCCTCACACAGATAAATCGAGGTAAAGCGGCGGGCGGCCTCCTGATCCAGCGGCGTATCAGGCTGCACAAACTCGGCCGGGTCGGCAATATGCACCCAGAGCAGGGTGTGGCCATCCTCGCGCAGCTGCCAGCTTAAAGCGTCGTCAATATCTGTGGTTTCGGGATCGTCAATGGTAATGGTGTGGTGGCCGCGCAGGTCCTCGCGCCGTGACAGATACTGCTCGGGCAAGAGCGCAATGGCCTGCACCTGTTGCAGCAGCTCCTGCGAAAAGTGACGCGGCACGTCGTATTCAATCAGGTGCAGGTTGATGTCTTCATCCCAGATGCCACTGCGGATCATCAGCTGCAGGCACTGGTCTTCGGGCTTGCCCTGCACACCGGCCGCCTGCAGCCACTGCGATACCTGGGGGTAAGGCGTGGCGTTCTGCTGGCGCACGGCCACATCCTGCAAACTGGCCAAAAAAGCTTTGGCCTCTGCCGGGGGCGGACTGGGCTGATCTTTGACCAGTACAGCGTGAATCCACTGGTGCAGAGCGTCGCGGGCGCGCTCTTTTTCGGCAGCTTTGCTCAATTGCTCACGAATCTGGGCCACGTTGGCCGCACTGCGGGGGGCAAAGCCCTCGTCGCCCTTGCGCTCAAAGTAGAGCTTGTCCTCAACCAGGGCCCGCAGCAGGGTGGCGCGCTCCACATCGCCGCAGTCGCTGTAGTACATGCCGGCCATATCGGCGACACTTAAGGTGCTGGTGTCACCGTCGAGCACTTCCCAGAGGGTTTGCAGATCCAGCTCGGCCGGCAGCTGGGCAAAGCGGGCCGACCAGTTTTTGAGCCAGTCGATTTTTTCGAGCCGGTTGGCCTGGGGCGGCAGGCGCTGATCCAGCACGTGCAGCACTTTTTTTTCGACCAGATTCATCTCTTTGTTCTGCTCGGTCAACAGGCGCAGATGATTGGCATTGACCTGGGTGCAGACCCCCACCATCACCTGGTTTTTGTTCAGGAACTCCACAATATGTCCGGCTTGTATCACGCTCTTTCCGTTTCTATGCTGTCAGCCAAACACGCCGGAGCCCGCTCCGGCGCGCCGGGTTCAGCAGCTGTTTTAACTCTTAGAACAGCGGGTAAAATTTCTGACCTTTGGCGGCCATGTCCTTCAACAACTGGCAGGGTGCAAAGCGCGCCCCGCGGGTTTCAGCATAGTACTCCAGCTGATTGACAATAAACTGAATGCCCTGCTGATCTACCAGGCGCAGCGGGCCGCCGCGAAACGGCGGGAAGCCAGTGCCCATCAGCATGGCCATATCGATTTCGCCGGGCTTTTCAACCAGGCCTTCCTGCAGACAGAGGGCCGCCTCGTTGATAATGCTCAGCACCAGGCGATCGCGGATTTCTTCACCGCTGACCTCGCGGCGCTCGCTGCCGAGGCCTTCCACCAGCTCCTGCACGTAGCGGTGGTCAGGAATCGGCTCTTTGCCGGCATGGATGTAAAAGCCCTTGCCGTTTTTCTGGCCCAGGCGCTGATCGTCATAAAGCTTCTGCAGCAGGGAGCTGCGCTGAAAGCCCTCGCGGCCCTCAAACAGGCTCACCACCGAGTTGGCCGTGTGATAGGCCACGTCCACACCCGCCAGATCGATCACCTCAAAGATGCCCATGGGCATGCCAAAGTCGGTCATCAGGCGGTCAATGGTGGTCAGGTCGGCCCCTTCTTCAAGCAGCAGACAGGCTTCGTTGCCGTAAAGCGCCAGCACGCGGTTGACCACAAAGCCGGGCAGATCCTTGCGGATCACCACCGGGGTCTTGCCGATGCTTTTGACGTAATTTAAGGCCGTGGCGAGAGTCTCGGCACTGGTCTGCTCGCCCACAATCACTTCCACCAGGGGCATTTTCTGCACCGGACCAAAGAAGTGCAGGCCAATAAAGCGGTCCGGGCGGGCCGTGGCGGCAGCCATCTCGTTGATCGAGAGGGCCGAGGTATTGCTGGCCAGAATGGTGCTGGGCCTGATGTGCTGCTCCAGCTCCTGAAAGACCTGCTTTTTGACGTCCATGCGCTCGACCACGGCCTCAATCACCAGATCACAGTGCTGAAAGCCGCTGTAATCAACGGTGGTGGTCAGGCGCCGCATGCGATCTTCGGCCTCTTTGGCGCTCAGGCGCTTGCGTTTGACCAGCTTGCTGTAAGCCTGGTGCACGGATTTGACGCCCGCCAGCAGGGCCTGCTGGTTCATGTCTTTGAGGCGAATCTCAATGTTTTTGTAATTGGAGACCTGGGCAATGCCTGCGCCCATATAGCCGGCACCCAGTACACCCATCATTTTGACCTTGCCGCCTTTGACGGGCTTGCCGTCCTGCTCGGGCGGCTTGCCCAGCTCCTGGTTGATAAAAAACAGGTTCATCAGGCTGGCGGTTTCGCTGCGCTGCAGCAGGTTTTCAAAGGCGTCGGCCTCCAGCTTGAAGGCCTCGTGCAGGGGCAGATTGAGGCTGCTCTGTACGGTCTCCAGAATTTTCAGCGGGGCCGGATAAAAGCCTTTGCTCTTGTCGAGCACGTTTTTGCGGGCCTGCTTAAAGACCAGGTTCTGACCCACGGCCAGGTTGTTGAGGGCCTTGTCGAGCAGGCTGCTTTTGGGCTGGGCCTTGTCGAGATAGCTGGCCTTGCCAGCCAGCACGTCCTGGGCCAGTTTGTAGGTCACGTCCAGCAGCTTTTCAGGCGGCGGGGTCAGGTGCACCAGCCCCATGCTGCGGGCCTTGCGGGCCTTGAGCTGCTTGCCGGTCAGCATCATATCCAGGGCATTGGGCAGTGAGATCATGCGCGGCAGGCGCGAGACCCCGCCCCAGGCGGGCAGAATGCCCAGCTGCACTTCGGGCAGGCCAATGCGGGTTTTGGGGTCATTGGAGGCCACGCGGTAGTCACAGGCCAGGGTCAGTTCCGTGCCGCCGCCGAGACAGGTGCCGTGAATGCAGGCAATGGTAGTAGCGTTCATTTCGGCCACGCGCTGAAACAGCAGACGGCCCCGATTGCCGTAGGCCAGCGCGGCTTCGAGGTCAAAGCCGCCCTGGATCATGCTGCTGAGGTCAGCCCCGGCAATAAAGTTATCGCTTTTGCGGCTGGCAAAAATCAGCACCTTGACGCTCGCATTGCCTTCCACCGCATCAATCGCTTTTTCGATGCTGTCGAGCATCGGGTTGGCCAGTAGATTGACCTTTTTGTCGGGCTGGTCGATCCAGGCGGTGGCGATCTCACCGGCAATCTCCAGCTGCACCCAGCCGCAGTCGTGGCTGCTGGTTTCAGCCGCTGTTACCGCGGCGGTCACAGGCGCCGCCACTTCAGCAGCAGCAGTCACTTTACCACTTTCAGGCACTTCAGGCTGCTTCAGCTTGCCCGTGCCTTTGGCCGGACTGGCTTCCGCTTCAGGGGCTTTGGGAAGGTCAGCTGTGTCTTTGGCTTTGACGCTCTCTGCCTCTTTGATTTTGGGCAGCTCGCCGGTGGCCTTGGCTTTTTTCACGGGCACAAGCTTTTTCTTGGGCTTCTTTTCGGTGGTTTCCTGTTCTTTGTCTGCCATGATTTGACTTCCTTCCTTATTTCCGCTCCAGCACAAAGGCCGCGCCCTGTCCGCCACCAATACAGAGGGTGGCGAGGGCCAGCTGCTGGTCACGTCGCTTGAGTTCGAGCAGGCTGGTCAGCACCAGGCGCGCGCCGCTGGAGCCCAGTGGGTGCCCCAGGGCAATGGCGCCACCGTTGACATTCAGACGATCGCGCTGAATCTCACCAATCGGGGCACTCAGCCCCATATGACTGGCAAAGTCTTTGGAGGCAAAGCAGATTTCGTTGGCAATCACCTGGGCCGCAAAAGCCTCGTTGATTTCAACCAGATCAATGTCTTTAAAGGCCACGCCGGCTTTTTCGAGGGCTTTGGGGGTAGCGTAAGAAGGCCCCAGACCCATACGTTCGGCCTCTAAGCCGGCGAAGTGGTACCCCCGCACATAGCCCAGAATCTCCAGGCCCATGGACTTGGCGGTTTCGGCCTCCATCATCAGCACCACGGCAGCCCCGTCGGTGATCGGTGAAGCGTTGCCGGCGGTCACGCTGCCAAAGTCCCGTTCAAAGACCGGTTTGAGCTTGGCCAGGGCCTCCAGGGAGGCGTCTTCACGCGGGCCGATATCGTGTTCAACGACCGTGCCGCCCTTGCCAAAGTTGGGCACAAGGATCGGCATGATTTCTTCGGCCAGGCGCGGGCGGGCGGCCACGGCGCGCTGGTGGCTGGCCAGGGCAAACTGATCCTGGGCCTCTCGCGAAATCTTAAACTCTTTGGCCAGAATTTCGGCGGTCTGGCCCATGGTCATATTGGCAATCGGGTCGTTCTGGTTGATCACGTTGGGCTTGAGATGCCCCGGACGCAGCCTGCTCAGAATCTGCAGCTGCTGGGCCGGGCTCTTGGCCTTGCTCAGAGAGGTCAGAATATCTGTCAACTCCTCGCTGTAACTCAGGGGCTGAATATGACTCATGGACTCGGCCCCACCGGCCAGAATCACCCTGGCCTGGCCAAAGCGGATTTTGTCGTAGGCGTTGGCAATGGCCTCCATGCCGGAGGCACAGTTGCGGTTGACGGTCATGGCGGGAATCTGTTTGGGCAGGCCGCCCAGCATGGTGGCAATACGGGCCATATTCGCGCTTTCGACATCCTGAATCACGTTCCCGATAATCACCTCTTCAATGGTGTCGACGGGGAAGTCGAGTCGCAGCATCAGCTCCCGGATCACCCGGGCGGTCAGGTCATAGGCCGGAAAGGATTTTAACGCGCCCCCCGCTTTAACATAGGGCGTACGTAAACCGGCAACAATGACAACTTCTCTGGTTCCTGAAATGGTCATAAAAGGCCTCTTTCTTTTGGCTGTAGGTCTGTTTCGGGTCTGCCAATCAGGCTTTCAAGCCGATCCAGCAGGTCCTGCAATACCCCAAAGGCCTGGCGGTAAAACGCGGGCTGGTTCAGATCCAGTCCCAGCATCTGCAGCAGCTCCTGGGGCAAAGCCGCGCCACCGCTGCGCAAAAAGCGGCGATAGCGCGGCAAAAAGTGCGCGCGGTCCTGACGGTACTGGTCAATCAAAGCCAGCACAATCAGGTTGCTGAGGGTGTAGTTGTAACAGTAAAAGGGCATCATAAAAATATGGGGAATCCGGCTCCAGGCGTACTGCTCCTGGGGCAGGGTCTCAAGGGCCTCACCGTAGCGCTGGCTGGCCAGCTGCTGCCAGAGGGCCGTGAGGGCATCGGCATCCAGACCGGCAGCGGCCCCCTGCTCATGGGCCTGCACTTCAAAGGCTGAAATCAGCGACTGACGGTACAGACCGTTCATCATGCGCTGAATAAACTCAGCCAGAAAGTAACGCTGGCTGGCGCTGTCGCCGTGGCTGGCGAGCAGGTGATCGGCCAGCAGGTATTCATTGAGGGTCGAGGCGGTCTCAGCCAGAAAGAGCGGCGGCATGATCTGCAGAATATGGGTGTTATCGACGGTTTCGGCAAAGTGCAGGGCGTGGCCCAGCTCGTGGGCCAGGGCGGTCAGCGAGAAATAATTGCCGTTCCAGTTCAGCAAGACATAGGGCAGATCCTGGGCCGTGGGGGCGCAAAAGGCCCCGCTGGACTTGCCCGGCAGCAGGCTGGCATGCAGACGCTGGCGCTCAAAAAAGCTGCGCGTGCGCGCGACCACTTCATCACCCAGCGGGGCCACCGCGTCCAGCACGTGCGCAATGCCCGTGGGCCAGTCCACCTGCCAGTCGGTGTCGCGCAGGGGGGCGTTCAGGTCACAGGAGCGCAGGCGAGGCACGCCCAGCTGGCGGGCCAGCAGCCGGTAATAACGCTGAAAGAGGTCTTCGCGCCCTTGCACTTCACCCAGCATATACAACACCTGCTCGGCACGCAGACTCTGGTCATGGGCCTGCTGCTCCAGGGTGGAGGCAAAGCCGCGCAGATGGGCCTCACTGGCGTAATCCTGAATCAGGCTGCTGTAAATAAAGGCCAGCAGGTCCTGGTTCTCGCTGTAGGTCTGCAGCACGGTGCTGTAGCCCAGCAGACGCTCCGCCGGGTCGGCCTTGCGCACAAAATCCATGGCCGCATCTTCGGTCAGGCTCTGACCGTGCAGGGTGTAGCTCCAGCCGGAGGTGGTCTGGGTATAAAGGTCGAGCCAGCGCTGGCGGCGGGTGGGGTAGGTTGTTTGCAGCAGGCGCTCTTCGCTTTCGCTGAGCAGATAGGGCTGAAAGCGGGCGACCTTATCTAAAAAAGCGGCATAGGGGGCAATCAAAGGGTCGGCGCACAACGTTTCACGGCGGGCCGGGCGCAGATGGGTCAGGCCCTGGCGAAAAAACTCCAGCTGATTGCTGCTTTGCATCACCAGGCGGGTGAGCTGATCTTTTAACTGGTTCCACTGGCTCTCCTGGGTGGCCACGCTCCAGGCCAGGGTGGCGTAAGTTAGCAGGTCATGGGCCAGGGCCTGCAGATCGGTGTAAGCCGCCAGCGCTTCAGCCAGCTGCTGCGGCTGCTGCCAGAGGTTATCGAGCTGGGGCTGCCAGCGGGTGGCAAAGGCCTGGCTTTCGCTGCGCAGGCGTTCGCTGTCGCGCTGCAGGCAGGGGTCGTCAGGGCCCTGGTAGAGATCGCTCAGGTCCCAGACGGGCAGGGTTTCAGGTAATGGCTGTTTCTCGGTTACTGTGCTCATTGCTTCTCTTACTGTGCTCATGGCTGAACCATTTTAGCATGAGTCCAGCATTTGAAACAGCGCTTTGAAGCCGTGAGTTAACACAGTGTGTGAGAAAAGCAGGCAACCCACACAAGCTCTGATACGTCAGCCCCTATAATTAGCCCATGCCAAATCTGTCACGTCTCAACCCTCTCAACTGGTTCAGCCGGCCTGAACCCAAACCTGTCCAACGCCGGACGCGCCAGCAGCCGGCAAGTACCCGGTCTGCCCGGCCTCAGCCGAGCCCCCCAGGACCGTCGCGCACCTTTACCCGCCCGTGGCAAAGCCGCCCCGCGCTGTGAAATCATCCAGCCCGAAAAAACCCATGTGCATCAATACACCCACGACGACAACCTCAAAAACCTGACCCCCACCCAGAAAGAGCGCGAAGCCCAGGCCAACTGCGGACCATCGAGTGCAGCGATTGTGCTGCGCAGCATGGGGCTCAAATCGCCGAGTCTGCACGATCTGCGCGTGTCGGTTGGCGCAGCCACCGGCAAACAAAACCTGGAAGCCTACGCCATTGACAGCGACCAGCTGATTCGCATGGTCGAAAAGGCCGCCACTGAGCAAGGGCACCAGGTGCACGGCGTGGCGATTGATCTGCCCCGTGACGCCCATGCCGCCTGGAAAGAAATCCGATCGCGCACCTTTCCGGGGCAGCCTGTTGTGCTGCTGACAGGCAATATGGCCTCCCGTGGGCCGGGCCACTATGTGGTGATGGAGTCTTTGCGCGGCGATACGCTGCAGGTCAACGACCCCCAGTTTGAAGACGGTCACGGCACCCAGCACAGCTTTGAGGAGTTTAAAGCCGCTTTTGAACGCCGCCAGCGCCTGGGCCGCCCCAACCGCATCATCACCTTTTTGCCCGATCTGGCCAAAGCCGCTCAGCCGCGCTAAACGCTGGTTTTTGGGACGAGCATCTCCTGCGCAAGTCTGCCCCTGAAATGTTAAGCTGTAAGACAAAACAAGCAACCAGATATCCCGGTGGGTGTCTGGCAAAGGAGAAAACCATGTCCATCAACACCGATTTTTTAAAAGCCCTCAAGATTCCGGCCCTCTCAGCCCCCTGCAGCACGGGGCTGGCGTGGTTTGGCAGCCAGAGTGAGACCTACGAATCCTTTTCGCCGGTAGACGGCGCCAAAATCGGAGCCGTGGGCAAAGCCAGCGCCGCCGACTATGAACGTGTGATTCAGGCCGCTGAAGCCGCCCGCGCCAGCTGGGCCGCCACCCCGGCGCCCAAGCGCGGTGAAATCGTGCGCCAGATTGGCAACGCCCTGCGTGAGCACAAAGCCGATCTGGGCATGCTGGTCTCGTATGAAATGGGCAAATCCTACCAGGAAGGCCTGGGCGAAGTGCAGGAGATGATCGACATCTGCGATTTTGCCGTGGGCCTCTCGCGCCAGCTCTACGGCCTGACCATGCACTCCGAGCGCCCCAATCACCGCATGTACGAGCAGTGGCATCCCCTGGGTCTGGTGGGCATTATCTCGGCCTTTAACTTCCCCGTGGCCGTCTGGGCCTGGAATTCGATGATCGCCGCCGTCTGTGGTGATGTGAGCATCTGGAAGCCCTCCGAAAAAACCCCGCTGACAGCCGTGGCCTGCTTTAACATTATGGCCGATGTGCTCAAAGCCAACGCCGTGCCCGAGGGCGTGATGAGCCTGATCGTGGGTGATGTGGCCAGCATTGGGGAGCCCCTGATTGCCGACACCCGTATTCCGCTGATCTCAGCCACCGGCTCCACCCGCATGGGCAAACGCGTCGGCGAAGTTGTCGGCGGCCGTCTGGGCAAAGCGATTCTGGAGCTCGGTGGCAACAACGCCATTATTCTGACCCCCGATGCCGACCTCAAAATGGCCCTGCCGGCCATGGTCTTTGGTGCCGTGGGCACCTGCGGCCAGCGCTGCACCAGCACCCGCCGCCTGATCATTCACGACAGCATTTACGAGCAGGTCAAGGCCAGCATTATTAAAGCCTATGAAGGCCTCAAAATCGGCTCCCCGCTGGACGAAAAGAACCATGTCGGCCCCCTGATCGACACCGACGCCGTGGAGATGATGCAGGCCGCCCTCAACAAGGCCCAGGAAGAAGGCGCCAAAGTCATTTACGGCGGCCAGCGCCTGAGCGGCCCCGGCTACGAAAGCGGCTGCTACGTCATGCCGGCAGTGGTTGAAGCCGAAAACCAGATGCAGATTGTACAGGACGAAACCTTTGCGCCGATTCTGTACCTGATCCGCTACAGCGGCGGCATTGAAGAGGCCATTGCCCTGCAGAACGGTGTCAAACAGGGCCTGTCTTCGGCCATCTTCAGCAATAACCTGCGCGAAAGCGAGCGCTTTTTGTCGGCGCTGGGCTCTGACTGCGGCATTGCCAACGTCAATATCGGCACCTCAGGTGCTGAGATCGGCGGCGCCTTTGGTGGCGAAAAAGAAACCGGCGGCGGCCGTGAATCCGGCTCTGACGCCTGGAAGGCCTATATGCGCCGCCAGACCAACACCATCAACTACGGTTCTGAGCTGCCCCTGGCCCAGGGCATCAAGTTTGAGATCTAGACCATGAGCTACCCTTATACCCGCCCCCGGCGGCTGCGCAAAGATGACTTTTCGCGCCGCCTGGTGCGTGAGCACCGGCTCAGCACCGACGATCTGATCTACCCCCTTTTTGTCTGCGAAGGCCAACAGCAGCGCGAGGCCGTGCCCTCAATGCCAGGCATTGAGCGCCTCAGTCTCGACCAGCTGCTCTTTGAAGCCGAGCAGCTTCAACAGCTGGGCATCCCGGCGGTGGCACTCTTTCCGGTGGTGCCCACCGAGCGCAAGTCGCTGGATGCCGAAGAGGCCTACTCCCCCGACGGCCTGGCCCAGCGTGCCGTGCGGGCTTTAAAAGAGCGCTTCCCCGAGCTGGGGGTGATCACCGATGTGGCTCTCGACCCCTTTACCACCCACGGCCAGGACGGCATCATTGATGCCGACGGTTATGTGCTTAACGACATCACCCTGGACGTGCTGGTGCAGCAGGCCCTCTCCCATGCCGAGGCCGGCGCCGACATTGTGGCCCCGTCAGATATGATGGATGGCCGCGTTGGGGCCGTGCGCGAGGTGCTCGAAGAAGCCGGCCACGTCAACACCCGCATTCTGGCCTATTCGGCCAAATATGCCTCCAGCTACTACGGCCCCTTTCGCGATGCGGTAGGCTCCAGCGGCAATCTGGGCAAGGGCAATAAGTTCACCTACCAGATGGACCCGGCCAACAGCGACGAGGCCCTGCGCGAAGTGGCTCTGGATCTGGAAGAAGGCGCCGATATGGTGATGGTCAAGCCCGGCATGCCCTACTTAGATATTGTGCGCCGGGTCAAAGAGCGCTTTGGCGTGCCGACCTTTGTCTATCAGGTCAGCGGCGAATACGCCATGCACAAAGCGGCTTTTGCCCAGGGCTGGCTGGACCCGGAGGCCGTGATGCTGGAGTCTTTGCTGGCCTTTAAGCGGGCCGGTGCGGATGCCATCTTGACCTATTTTGCCAAAGAAGCCGCCGCCCTGCTGCAGGCTTCGCGCTGACGCCCGGTGGCAAAACAGACAATTTTTTTTTACACTTTTTGGCAGATGTCTGACCCAAATTGGGTTACGATAGATGCTGCATCTTACTTTACACGTCCCATGAAAGGATTGAACCCATGCGCTACACACAACTCACCCGTCTGATCACGCTCAGTTTTGGCCTTGGCCTGCTGCTGGCCTGTCAGAGTACGCCCAGCACCCCAACGCCCTCCAGTCCGGCCACGGCGTCCCCTGCTGCAGCACCCACTGCAGCGCCAAGCGCAGCCCCCAGCGTGGCACCCACCCCCGCACCAACACCCCAGCCCACGCCAGAGGCAACACCGGAGCCTACCCCTGAAGCCCCGGCCAACCCGCTCGATCAGGTGGTTACGCTGGAATTCACCATCGAAAACCGCTTTTTTAATAAAATCGGTGAAGTGCGCCAACTGACCTTCCGGGCCCTCGACGCCAACGGCCAGGAAGTGGCAATTGAAGCCAATCAGCTGGAGTGGAGCACCTCCCGCCCCCAGGATATTCCGGTCACCGAAAACGGTGAAGCCACCGCCGTGGGTGATTATGGTTTTTCTGAAATCACCATCAAGGTGCCCGGCCGCGATGTGCAGGCCACCATCCGCATGTCGATTTCAGACGGCCAGCCCTAGGCCTTTTATAGCCCCTTTAAGCAAAATGCCGACCTCAGGGGGGCGGCATTTTTAATGGCAACTGTTTAGCCTGATTTCTGACTGAAACGCTCAACCATCTCGGCAATGGCCGCGCGCGATTCAGGGCTCCACCAATGGTCGAGCGTACTGCGGAAAGTGGGCTCAAAGGGCGCATGCAACTGCTGCAGCAAGCCTGCGCGCAGGTTTTGCTTGCTCTTCTGAAAGGCTTTGGGGTTCAGGGCCAGGTATTTATTGAGCTGGGCCTGGGCCGTGGCCAGCACCTCGGCTTCAGGCACCACCTGGTCCACCAGACCGCAGGCGAAGGCCTCCTGCGGCGGCATCAAGCGGCCTTCAAGCAGGTACTGATGCGCCCGGCGCTCGCCGATCACATGGGCATAAAGCGCATAAATCGGTGCGGGCACGACAATGCCCACAGGCAGCTCGTTCAGCCCAATTTTATACTTGCCCTCAGCCATCACCCGCCAGTCGCAGCACAGGGCCAGCACGCAGCCACCGGCCGGGCTGTGGCCATTGATGGCTGCCACCCAGGGTTTGGGACTGGCACTCAGCTCGGCAATCAAAGCCGCCAGGGCCTGCCAGAAATCGTACATTTCTTCCCGATCATACGCATAGAGCGCTTTGACGTCCAGCCCCACCGAAAAAAAGCCCGGCTGGCCCGTCAGGATCAGTCCCCGGATATCCGGGTCGATATTGGCCTCGCGGATCGCTTCGCGCAGCTCATCCACCAGCTCGGCATCCATGGGATTGGATTTGCCGCGCTGCAGGCGCACAATCTGGGTTTCACCGTGGGTTTCGATGGCAAGGGTATTCACTGGGCTCGCTCCTTTGCGTGAGTGCTTTGCCATATTGTACGCTGTTTGAGCGCTAAAAAACAGCCATCTGGCGGGCTTTATTCGGGAAAGCCAAAGCGCACGCGCGGCAAATCTGCTGCCGTGTCAGAAACGCGCTGCAGTTCAAACGGATGCAGGGACGCCATGCGAAACATCGCAGCCCCCTGCCCAAAAAAGACCTCAAAGGCAAAACGGCAGTCGGGGTTCAGTTCAGCGGCATCCTGCAGACCCGAGAACTGCAGCAGCTGCAGCCGCTGATTTTCGGTCCAGATCAGGCCAAAGGGCCGCCAGTATGACAAAGGCTCCGGTTCATCCTGCTTTAAGCTGATGTCGCGGTAGGCCAGATACCAGAGCTGGGGATCGCGGGCCGCTTCAAAATGCCCCTCGGGCGCATAAAAATGTTCGGGCAGCACCTCAAAGGCCTGAAAAAAATGCCGGCCAGCGCGCGGATCGTGCACAAAGTCTTCGCAGTACCACTCACCGTCAAAGCCTTCGGCCAGCTCGGGCGGGGGCCAGGCTTCGGGGGTCAGGGCCAGCAGACCGTTCAAAATGGCCAGGGCCTTGTGAATGCTGCCCCAGGAGAGATTCCAGGAAGCCTGGCGACAGGCCTGCAGCACCAGAGCCGGATCAAACTGCAGCAGCAAAAAAGGGTCCACGTCCAGCGCCTGGGCCAGGGCCAGCAGACGCTGCGGGCTTTTGGGCAGGCCCTGCTGCTGGCGGGCCCAGCGCAGCACGGTTTTGTGATGGGGCTGGGCCTGCAGCTCCAGACTGCGGCCAAAGGCACTGGCATTGCCCTCAAAGTCGCGCGCAATCACCCGCTGAATCAGGTCCTGGCGCAGACGCAGACTCTGGCCGAGCAGTTGTTTGAGTTCTTCAGAGGGCTGAGAAGGGGCTGACATGCAGGCTAAGGTGACCCCGTGGCCGCTTCGGCGTTAAACACCGGCAGCGGAAAAGGCTGAAAATGCTGCAGCCGATGAAAATCCGGGGCTGATCCGGGCACGGGATGGCGGGCAATATAGCTGCGGGTGGCCCCGCTGCCGTGAATCGCGTAGGCGTTGTAATGCCAGGGCTGCGGGGGCAGCAGCTCCCAGGGAATCAGGGCCGTGCCCAGCCAGCGGCCGGGCAGCGTGGCGGCCTTGTAGCGAATGGCGTGGCCTTCGGAGATCACCTGCCGGTAGCCGTCCAGGCAGAGTACGAGATGGTGCCCGTGGGGACCCAGCTCAATTTCGGTGTAACGCGGGCCGTGGGCCACAAAAAACTCCACCACCTCATAATCCCAGAGACCCGGACAGGAACCCGCTTCCACACCGGGGGCCGGGTCGTTATAAAAAGGGGCCACAAAGTCAAGCAGCAGGCCTTTGGGCCGCTGCTCCAGCTCAAAGCGCACCCACTGGTGAGGGGGCAAAGACTTGCCGCACCAGCTGTGTTGCAGGGTAATGACAGGCGCAGTATTCATGCTCTCAGTGTAGACCGCCGGGCTGCAAAAAGCAGTGAACTGGGTTACAGTTAAAAGCAAGCTGTTTAAAAGACCACGAAAGGCGATGCTGATGCGCTATCTCTTGCTGAAAGTCTGTCTGCTGCTCAGCCCCGTCCTCTCCTTACAGACCGAAGCTTCAGCTGTTTCTGGCCCGCCGCTGCCAGCAACTGAACGCCATCAGATTGAAACGGCTCTGCAGGCGCTGGAACGGGTGCAGCAGCAATGGCCACGGCAAACCCCGCTGCCGCCGTGCATTGTCCTTTTTGGGGCTCAAGCCCAGTGGCTGCTGGGCTGCCGCTCGGTGCCGACAGAGGTCACGCCGGTGATCGGGCAAATCTTTGCCGGCGAACCGGTCTACGTCAGTACAGAACCCCTGATTCTGCACCATGTGCGCGTGCCCTATGCCCAGATCAGCACGGCCGTGGTGGGCCAGGGCCTGCTGTATATGCCTGAAGTACCGGCCTCTGCGCCCTACCGTGAGCAACCCTGGTTTCTGATTCAGCGCCAGGGCGATCTGCAGCGGCAGCATCCGGCCTTTCAAGACATCACGGCCACAGAGTGGTTGTCTTTGTTTGTGCATGAGATCTTTCATATGCTGATGCAGCTGCCGGAGCCGGGCATTGCAGCCCAGCTGGCCCGCGCGGGTCAGCCCGCGGGCGGCTTTGTGGATCAGGAAGCACTCAAAGCCTTTTACCGCCAGGAGCCTGAGCTGCAGGCCCTGCTGGCGGCCGAGCACCGCTTATTACTACGCCATTGGCATGCACCTGGCCTTTGTGATGGACGCGATCGACCCCCACTGGCCCGACACGGTGTTCAGCACCCCCGGCTGGCTGGTGGGCGCGGTCCAAAAAACGCTTCACCCGCCGTCAGCAAGCTGTTCCGGCGGGTGTCAGACACATTAAAAACGGGGGCTAAAAACCAAAAGCGTCGCGGATATTGATGCCGAGGGTTAAGTTGGCGCGCACAAACTCGCGGCGGTTGAGCAGGCCGTCCTGGTTGAGATCCACGTTGGGATTGCGCTGGGCCAGGTAAATGCGGCCCACGGCGCCGATTTCGGTCACGTTCATATGGCGATCACCGTTGCTGTCGCGCTGATTAAAAGCGGCTTCCAGGCGGTCTTTGCGGTAGCTGGCGTATTCTTTGGCATTGATCCGGCCATCGTAATCACGGTCAGCGGCCTGAAACTCAAAGGGGTTGAGGGTGCCCATGGTGAACTCGCCGACGTTCAGGTGGCCGTCCCCGTTAAAATCGATCTGCTGAAATTCGCGCTGAATCAGTTTATAGGTTTCACCCATTTTGAGCCCAAAGGCCATGTCTGAAAACATCTGGCTGATGCTGTCACCCATGCGCTTAAAGGTGCCCGCGCTTTCGGGATGCGCCGGCGGGGTGCTTTCGGCGGGGGTCTGGGATGAACTCTGAGTAATCTGGGTAGCCTGGGGTGCGAACCGGGACTGAGACTGAATCTGCATCGGGATTTACCTCTGTGATAAAGAACGCTTGATCTTTATATCCGCAGCCGGGCGACAAATCCTGCGCGCCAAAGGTTAAGAAAAGGTTTTGCTTAAAGCAAGTTTTATTTAAAAATAAAATATCATGAGAAAACTCAGCGGTTGATCAGGGTTAAAAAGCCCGTTTTGAGCTTCTTTTCGACCTGCTCAGGTTCGGACGCGATTTCGCGGGCCTTGACCACCACCAGGGTCAGATCGTCTTCTGCCGCGCCGCCCTGCACCCAGTCTTCGTAGGCTTTGAGCAGAATCTGCTTGATCTCAGCCGCACTGTGGCGGGCGTTGGCCACAATCAGTTGCTCAAAGCGATCAAAGCCAAACTCTTCGCCCTCAGGCGTGTGGGCTTCGATCAGGCCATCGGTGTAATAGACCAGCAGGTCGTGCGGGGCCAGCTGGATCGTGACCTCGTTAAAACGGGCCTTTTCGCGCACGCCCAGCGGATAAGTGGGTTTGACCTGCACCGGGGCCAGGGATTTTTCGCTGGCTTTGTAGTGGTAGGGCAGGTGGTGCCCGGCACTGGAGAGGGTCACCGTGTGCTGCCGCAGATCAAAGATCGAGTACACAAAGGTCATAAACAGGCGCTCTTTGATGCCCCCAAAAATCATGCTGTTGAGGGCCGTCATCATCGGAATGACCGCCGGGTCGATTTTGCCCTGCACAAAGAGGCAGCTCTTGGCCATCGACATCAGCAGGCTGGCCGAGACCCCGTGGCCGTTCACGTCGCCAATGGCCAGACCAAACTCGTGGTCGGAGATCTTGAAGTAGTCGTAATAATCACCGCCCACGGCGTCAGCCGACTGCGAAAAGCCGATAATATCCAGGCTGGGAATATCGGGGGTATAGTCGGGCAGCATAGAGCTCTGAATGTTGCGGGCCAGGGCCAGCTCCTGATTCAGCAGCTCCTGCTGCTTGCGGATCTCCATCAGGTGGCGGTTCTCGATATCCATGCCCACCTGGCGGATGATCGACTCCATCAGGGCCAGATCGCGGTGGGTAAAGGTCTGGCTGACGGCCTGGGAGCTGACGTAGACCACGCCCAGAATCTGCTCTTCTTTGCCATAAATTGGCACACACATCACGCTTTTGAGTTCCAGAGCCATCACGCTTTTCTGGGCCGCGAGCTGGGCCTCGTCCTGCATATCCACCACACAGAGAGCTTCTTTGTCGTGCAGCACCTTTTCAATGCTACTCTGGCTGACCTGAATCTCTTCCAGCGGGCGCTCCTGGGCGTCGAGACTGACCTGGCAGATCAGATCCTCAAAGCCCTGCGGCTCGGCCGTAATATCCTTGCTGATAAAAATATAGCCGATCTCAGCCTGGGTGATGCGCAGGCAGAAGTTGAGCACCATCTGCAGCAGCTCCGGCAGATCGAGAGTGGTGGAGATTTTGCGGCTCAGCTCGTTGAGCATCAGCAGGTGCTCGTTGCGCTCCTGAATCTGGGCGTGCAGGCGGGCGTTGATCAGCGAAATGGTGGCAAAGGTGCCCATCGACTCCACCAGATCCAGATCCTGGCTCGAAAAGGCGTCGTTGATGGCGTGGCGGTCAAGATAGATCAGGCCGATGATTTCTTCATCGCGCTTGAGCGGCACGCAGATGATCGTGCGCAGGTCCAGGGCCATAATGCTGGCCTGCTGCGACAGTTCCTGATCGGCCTGGGCGTCCTGCACCCAGAGGGTCTGGCCCGTGTTGAGCACCTTCTGGGTAAAGCTTTTGCTGAAGTTGAGTAATTGGTCGCGCGGCAGCTCTTCGCCTTCAGCGGTGCGCAGCACCTGTACGATCAACTGATTGCTGTCGTCGCGCAGCATCAGCATGCCCCGGTCGGCTTTGGCAATATCCACCACGTAGTCCATGATGTTGTTAAGCACCACCTGCAGATCGAGGCTCTTCATGATCAGCTGGCTGAACTGGTTGACCCGCTCGACCTTTTCGAGGCGCTCCGACAGGGCGCGCACCTGGCCACTCCCGCCGCCGCTGGGCTCCAGATTGAGCTGTTTGAGCACGTTCAGCACGCGGTAGCCCAGCTCCTGGGCCTGATCCGGCGGCAGAGCCCCTTTGAGCTCAGCGGGCACGCTCAGGCCGGTTTCAATGCCGCCGGGCGGGGCTTCGGCCGCCTGCTGGCTGGCCTGGGAGCGCTGCTTTTTGAGCCAGGCGTGCAGTTCGTGCACCTGGCGCTCACCCTTGCTGTAGCCAATGCTGCTGAGGGCCTTGCGGGCACTGCGCAGCATGGTTTCGGCGTCTTCCCAGCGGCTCTGCTCGCCCAGCCAGCGGGCGCAGGCCAGCTGGCTGAGGCCCAGCTGCAGGTGGTTCTGGGTTTCTTCGGCCAGGCTGATGCTGCGCATAAAGGCCGCTTCGATCTCGCGCAGGGGGGCCTCGCCACCCTTGTCGGCATGGCGGGCGATCAGCCAGCGGGCCCGCAGGCGGTAAAGCTGCATCTGGTGGTAGGGGTTTTCGAGCCGGAAGCCGGTGGCCAGCTCCAGGCCTTCTTTGATCAATTGCCCCGCCAGCTCGGTTTTGTTCTGGCGCAGGTAAACCCCCGCCAGGCGGTAGAGCCCTGGCAGCAGCTGATCGGTTTCGCTTTCGCGGCTGAGCTGCACGGCCTCACTGAAAAACTGAATCGCGTCGTCGAGGTGGTTGCGCTGCTCGGCAATCATGCCCTGCAGAATTTTGCCGCTGGCCTGCTGGTGTTTGTTCTGCATGCGCTGGCCCAGCTCCACCACTTTGCCGGCGTAGTGCTCGCCGGTTTCAATATCGCCGTATTCAATCGCGGCAAAGGCCAGGCAGATCTGAAAGCGGTTTTCGTGCTGAATCGGGCGGCCCATTTTTTTGATCAGGGCAAAGATTTCGTCGGCCACGGCCTGAATGTCGGGGTAGCGGCCAATCAGGCTGTTGCGCACCACCTCCGGGTAATAAGACCAGAAGATCAGGTCTAAAAAGTCGTACTGTTCGCCGATCTGGCGCGGTACTTCGGCGTAGTCATCCTGGCCCACGGGCTCGCCCAGCCAGGCAATGGCGTCCTCGCGGATAAAGTTACAGAAGGCATAGGCCCAGATCAGCTGGCGGGGCAGTTCGTGCAGATGTGCTTTGAGAATGCCGGCGGCAGTTTCCATTTCGGTCACCAGCTGCCGGAACTCGCCGCGTGTCAGCAGGGCATTCAGGCGGCTGAACAGAATCAGGGCGTAGGGCACAGTGTCGGGCTCCAGCTGCTTGAGCAGGCTGCGGGCCCGCTCCAGGGCGTCGCGGTTGCGCCCGATCATGGTGTAGCTGGAGATCAGGATGCTTTCAAACTCCACCTGCTCGCTTAAGGGCACGCCGGCTTCCTGCATGCTGGCGATCAGCTTTTCGTTGGTCTCAGCACAGATAAAGGGGTGAATCATGTAGGCCACCCAGGCCAGCTGGCGGCGGTGTTTGGCCAGCAGCTTCATCTGACCGGGCAGATTGGGCAGGGTTTCGAGAATCTGCAGACTCTCATGCATCAGCTGGGTGGCTTCCATGCGCACCGATGACTGCTCGCCGGCCTGCATCAGGTAGCGCATGGCGCGCACGCGGTCGCGACCGTTTTTGAAGTGGTAGGCCAGGGTCGAGACGGCCTCACCCTGCGCTTCGAGCCACTCACCGACCTGCTGGTGAATGTCTTTACGCCGGTCAGGATCCAGGGTCTGGTAGAGGGTTTCGCGCACCCGGTCATGGGGGAAGTAAAAGGCCTCGGTTTCGCGCACCAGAAACTGGCGTTCACACAACTCGTCGAGGATGTCAAAGAGCCCGTCGCTGTCGGCGGCAAAGAGGGTCTGCAGCAGTGGCAGGGCAATGTGTTTGCCCACCACGGCCACCTGTTCGATCAGGTCCGCCGCAGCGCCTGAGAGGCGTTTTAAGCGGTGTTTGATGGTGTCGCCAATTGAGCGGGGCAGCTGCCATTCGCTGTAGTTGTCGGGAATAATCCAGCGGCCGTTGAGCTGCTTGATCAGCTGTTCTTCCATCAAATAGCGCAGCATCTCGCGGATAAAGAAGGCGTTGCCGGAGGTGGCACCGTAAAAATAGGGCACAAAGTCGGGCGGCATCTGCACATCGCGCAGCATTTTTTCAATCAGCTCGGCCATTTGCTCGGGCGTAAAGGGGCTGAGCTTTAAGAAGCTGCTGACCTTTTCTTCGGGCAGCTGCCAGAGCGGACTGTTGGCCAGCAGCTCGTCGTCGCGGAAGGCCCCCAGCAGCAGCACGGCACTGTGGTGCAGGCCGCGCATGCAGTAGTTAAACAGCTCCAGAGTGGCCAGGTCGGCCCAGTGCAGATCGTCGATCAGCAGCACCAGCGGGCGCTGCTGGCCAATCGCCCGCAGCCACTCCACCACCGCTTCAAACAGGGTGGCCTTCTGGTTTTTGAGGTCAAAGCCCGCCAGGGGCTGCACGCCGTGATCGGCAAAGCGCGGCAGCAGATGGGCCAGCATGGGCCCGTGGCTGGCCAGCAGGGCCGGCGGCGTATGGGGAATGACCTGGTTGAGCGCGGCAATCATGGGCGCAAAGGAGCGCATGCCCTGCTCCACGCAGATGCCCTGGCAGAAGGGCATCTCGGCCAGCTGCACCTGAATTTTGAATTCTTCGAGCAGGCGCGATTTACCCACACCGGCAGGCGCACCTATCAGCACGCCTTCGGCCTGGGCGGCCGGCAGCTGTTTGAGGGCCTGGTTGAGGTGTTTTAACTCTGCATCGCGGGCCACCAGCACGTGGCTGTTAAGGTAAGCGGCACTTTCGTCCGCGCTCTCGGCCCCGGTCTCGAGGCCGCTGGCCCGGCCCACGGCGGCCAGCAGGGCGGCGGTGTTGGGGTAGCGCGCTTCAGGATCTTTGGCCAGCAGCTGCATCACAATCTGCACCAGCTCTGACGGCAAATCCGCGCGAAAGGAGTCCAGCGGCGCGGGCGCGGCCTGAATATGGGCCTTGACCACGTCCAGCAGGGTCGTCCCCACAAAGGGCTGCACGCCGGCCAGCAATTCATAGAGCACCACGCCAAGGGAGTAAAGGTCCGAGGCCTCCGTAAACAGCCCGCGCTGGGGAATCTCCGGCGGCATATACGCCACCGTGCCCGTCAGCTGGCCCGTGCTGCGGCGGCCCAGCGGCTGCATCAGGCCAAAGTCCATCAGTTTGACCGTGCCTTCGGGTGTGAGGCGCAGGTTCTCGGGCTTGATATCGGCGTGCACCAGCTGGCGCGAATGAATAAAGCCCAGGGCCCGGCTGGCCTGAATCAGCACCCGCCAGGCCTGCTCGGCCGGAATTTTGCTCAGCTCGCTCAGCTCCTGGCCGGGCACAATTTCCATGGTGAAGTAGGGGTAGCGCTGCTCGTCGCGCTGCAGCACGCCGTATTCGTGCACGGCAATAATATTGGGGTGGCGCAGGCGGGTCATAAACCAGAATTCCTGCTTGAACTGCAGCAGGGCCTCTTCGCTGTCGAGGGCCTGGGAGAGCACTTTGAGGGCGCATTCACTCTGTTGGACGGTATCAAAGACCTTCCAGACCGTGCCCATGCCGCCCTCACCCAGGAGCGTGAGCACCCGGTAACGATTGGCGATCAGGTCGTTTTGCTGGTACATTCTGTGGCTTCACTCATAATGGTTTAAAGGTGCTGAACGCACCGCTGCGCTGGCATTATACCGGAAATCGCGGTAAAGCGGGCGGCCTGTTTGTGCGCTCCCAGGGCTCTCCAAAAGTCGTGAAAGGGCATAAAATAAACCTCACCAAGTTAAAAACCTGATGAGGATTATATGAAATGCACCACTGTACACCGCTTTTGAAGATTTGGGAAGGTATTCCCGAGTACC
>JACYMC010000175.1 GCA_015272195.1 Candidatus Sericytochromatia bacterium | reverse complement strand
ATGGATGGCAAAGGACGCTGCCTTGATAATGTCTTTATTGAACGATGGTTCAGAAGCCTCAAATACGAGGATATTTACTTGAAGCAATACGAGCATGTATTGGCTTTAAAAGCAGGTGTGAAGAGTTATGTGACGTTTTACAATCAGAGGAGGTACCACCAGGCATTAAACAATTTGACCCCAGATCAAGTGTACTTTGCAGAGCCTTCAGACCAGGGAGTTAAAGTTGCATGATTTGCTGTCTTGACACTGGGGAGCACTATATACCATCCAGGTTTCGTCATGCAGTATCATCGGTAAAAAATGCAATCCATCTTCAGCAGGAGGCAAATATTTATGCCAACTGCTTGGTACCGGAATGGTATTCAGACTGAGCATTTCATCTCGCTGATATTCTGTCAGCGTATCCAGTTCCTGCCCCTTTAGAAGACAGCGTTTTCCTGTTTGATCTGATACGGGAATCAAAGACAAAGCCATTTCACCATCGCGCGTTAAAAGTGCGGCTGTGGCATCTGTATCGCGATAAGGGCTGGTATCAGAAACCGAGAGATTTCGGGCTTTGGCTGCCTTACCTTCTTGTTGAATCATATAGTCTTCATACGCCTGAGTGAGGGCCGTGCTTTCATTTGGCCACGCAGATTCAGCATAAACCTGCTCAATCCACGCCCGATAAACATCAGGGAAGCACAGCACTGTATGCGCTTTCAGCAATTGCTCGGTTCGCCAAAGCGCACGCACATTGGCATAAATCAGCTGGTGCAGACCATAATCCGGCATCTCCTGACCTGAGCCCAAAGGCAATAAAACGGTACAGTTGGGAGTAAAAAAGCCTTCTGGACGTATTCTGTCATGCCGGTGCAAACGCCCCAGACGCTGAAACAGTAGGTCCACAGGGCAGATCTGTGTAATCATCCAGTCAAAGTCCAGATCCAGGCTCTGTTCCACCACCTGCGTGGCAATCAGAATCCGGCCACCCTGACGGAGGGCTGTTTTGCCATAATGTCCAGTTACCTCCATTTCTTTTGTCATGCGATCCTGCAAACAAAAACGGGCATGAAACAAATCCACGGGCAAATGGGTCTGCCGCTTGATTTGCTGATAAACCGCCAGGGCATCGTCCACCAGATTACAAATCACGGCAATTATCGCACCAGATTCTGCTGCCCGAACGATTTTTTGCTGCAGCTCCGTGTCTGGCCGGGCCAATGCGGTATAGTTCAGAGCCATTTGAACCGTTTTAACAGGTGTGGTATCCGGGCCTGGGAATTGCTCAGTTTCAGCTGCCTGTTGACTGATGTGCGTCAGTAAGGGATAGCTGTGGTTTGTGAGTGTGACATCAGCATGCCAGTTGGCTGCTATGCTCTGCAGGCGTTGAGAGGGTAACGTCGCTGAGAGCAGAATGGCACTGCCACCCATCCGTTGCTGGGCCTTTAGTACCCGATCCAGCAGACCATTCATATAGCTGTCATAGGCATGTATTTCGTCTACAATCAACACACTTTTGCCCAGACCAAAACTGCGCACAAAATGATGCCGGACAGGTAAAACAGAAAGCAGCACCTGATCGATCGTACATACCCCAATTTGACCAAGAAAGACGCGTTTGCGGCTGCTGCCTAACCATTGTGAGCAGTAAACCCCGGCTTCTTCTTTTGCTTGAGTTGTTAAGCCCAGCCCCAGTTTTTTCAGGCCTTTAAAGCGCTCATGAAAGCGGGCTTTGCCGTGTGCCAGCAAAATGTTGCTTTGGGACTCAGGAAACAGGCTGGGCGCAATACGCTCCAGACGCTCCAGCATGGCATTGGCTGTGGCCTGGGTAGGCAATGCAAAAATAACACTGTCAGCCTGGCCTGCTGCCAATAATCGGGAAGCATAAGCCAGGGCTGCTTCTGTTTTGCCCGAGCCTGTTGGTGCTTCAATAACAGTTAAACCGGGTTGAAGGGGCAATGTGTCCACTTTTTTTTGCAGGCCCTGGGGCAAATACGCTGGAAAAATCAGAGACATACCCCCCTGTTTTAAGGGAGTGGCAATCAAACCTGCATCCTGCAATGCTTGCTGGGCGAGCATCCGTTTATCTCGCAGGTAGCCTATAAGGTCCTCTGTCACGGTATCTTGGTAGACAAAATAATCAGTATTAGAGCCCAGCCAATCACAAACAGAACAAAACCCAGCCAGCAGTTTTTCAGGTAAATATGGCGCTTCATAATTGTGGGCCTGAGCAGGGATTAAAAACAGACGATTCAGGGTTTCTATCCAGTTGAGACGGGCATCATAATCCAGGCGCAAGAGATCTTTGGGCGCTTTCAGACGCGGCAGCGTATCGTTATTATTTAAGGTGCCATGATGTCCTGCCACAGCAGCCATCCAATGACATAATGTGTCAGGGTCATGAACAGCAAGCGCTGTTTCCTGGAGGGTTTGAACAAACCAGGCATAACCCGCCTGGCCATGGTCAAAGGCTAACTGAGGTTTAATCCGACTCAAAAATGGTGTGAAATCAGATGGCAGAAGAACCTTTGCGGCATCGGGTGCTTTCAGCTGAAAATTTAAATCCAGTTTTCCCAGGTCATGTAAACCCACAAAAAACAAAATCCAGGCTCTGAGTACTTCAATATTAGAATATCCCCAGGCATTTAAAAAAGTCTTTTTTAAGGCAGCAGCATTTTCTAGCCAGACATCAGCTACTGCTACAACATCCAAACAATGATAGGGAAAAAGATGAAAAGCAAGCCCGTTTGAAACAAACTTAGCTTTTGCCCAATAGTAGAAGTAGGGTTCCACAGGATTTTGGCTCAATTTTACATAAAGTTTATTTTGTATCCCTTCAGGTGGGTGATTTAGCGCAGCCCTTCAGAAACCAGCGAAGGCATAGTGCCCACGCCAAGATGCGCCTCAATACTCTGCTTCATAAACGCGAGGGCAGAGCGGTTTTGCTGTCGGCATGAGCGCACCACGCTAAAAAGCCGTTCGATTAGCCGACTGCCTTGCTCCGACTGCGTTCCATAGCAAACTTTACGCAAGACCACCAGGGGACGTATGGCTCTTTCAGCCCTGTTGTTAGAAGGCTCGATTTCTTTTCTTTCAAAAGTCCATAACGCTGACTCTACCTTCAATAAGGCCCTGCAGGTGGAGGCTGTCTGGGCGCGCGCAGATTTTTGCCCTTTTTCGGTCACATAATTGGCGCCCTGTTTCAAAAGCAAGTGGACCTGGCGGCGCAGCCCACGCATATATTGCTTGAATGTGCAGCGTTGAATTTCGCCCGCCTGATAGCGCCGCCAATCCCAGAACACCTGATAGCCATGTTCCATCAGTGCTTCGCCGATTTCAGCACTTTCACCCGGACGCTCAGACATTCGTCGGAACTCTCTGACCAGATGCGCCCAACACAAAGCGCGCTGCTCAAGGGGCAGCCAATTGTAACCGCTCCAGCGATCACTGCAGGCAACGCCCTTAAAGCCCTCGCCCAGCAGCTCTTTGGCGTG
>JACYMC010000179.1 GCA_015272195.1 Candidatus Sericytochromatia bacterium | reverse complement strand
CTTTGTGGTTATTGAATCCATCGCCTCAAGGAGACCCTTTCATGTGTAAAAAAACTTCAGCCGATCCCCTCGAGTCTACTCAGGGAGTGCGAAGAACGGTTCATTCTGAATCACTGATGATGTTTGCGCGAACACAGGCTGCTTTAGCATGCGGCTTCCAGCGGCTGTTTGAAGCGGGCCACAAAACTTTGAAGCCCCTGGGTCTCACAGCCTCCTGCTGCCAGCTGGGCCAGCAGGGTGCTTGCGCTCTGCAGGATTTGGTCCAGGCCTTGCTGCACCTGGCGGTGTATATGGTAGCGTCCCAGCAGCCAGCGCATCAGGTCATGGGCGGCCGGATCGCTGCTGGACCGCTGCTGCAGCGCCTGCCAGAGGTTTTGATCCCTGCCTTGCAGGGCCTCGCTCAGGCAGGCCAGGGGGTAATTCTGACAGCGGTTGCCAAAATCTGAACTCCAGGGCGTCAGCAGGTTGGCCCAGTCGCCGCGCAGCTGCACGGCCAGACCCAGTTGCTGGCCAAGCTGGCGGAAGCTTTGCTGAACAGGGGCTGCCGCTCCGGCCAGCAGGGCCGGGGTCTCCAGATAGAGGGCCACAGACGTGCCGGTTTTGAGCCGGTGGGTCTGGAGCACCTTAGCTGGCGTCAGCCGGGGTGTGCGGCCGGAACTGAGATCGCGGTGCTGCCCGACGGTCAGCTCCCAGCCGGCCAGGCTGAAACAGCGCTGCAGGGCGTAGGTGCGTTCGGCTGTGACCCCCTTGTCCAGCAGCCGGGCCAGCATCAGTTCAGCCAGAAAGAGCAGGCTGATACCTGTATTGATCGCCAGGGGTTCACCAAGCTGTTGCCAGAGCGGGTCAGCCAGCTCATGATCTTCGACATCATCGGTCAAATCCAGAAAGGCGTAAAACACAAAGTGGGCGGCATTTAAGATCGTCAGCTGGGGATCGTCAGCGCTTCTTCCCAGAGCGGTCCAGGCCAGGCTCGGCACGCTCAGAGCCGGAAACACCTTGTCTTCCATAAATTCCTGACGCAGTTTGTCCAGGGCCCGCTGCAGCAGGCGTTCATGCTGCTGATCCAGTGAGACCCCGGCCAGCAGAGCGTCAATCTGCTGCAGTACGGCGGCAAAAGCGGGGTAAAAGCGGCTGTTCAGCATGGGCTGAAGTGCAGCTGCTGGCCGGTTTTCAGGCTGGAGCGGTCCAGGGTTTCCGGGTGCAGTTCCAGCACCTGTTTTGCAGGGCGAATCAAAGGGCTGAGCCGGCCCGGTGCCAGCTCAGGAATCAGGTGCACGATCTGGTTGTCGGCGTCCAGAAACACAACCCCGATGCTGAAGCGCATGCCCAGGCTGTGCACGCTGTTGCAGGGCCGGATCAGCAGGCCTTCGTCGGGCGCCAGCGCCTGCCGGCCCAGCAGGCCTTTCAGACGCAGCCAGAAGGTGTTGGCCAGGCTGACGCGTGGCAGCACCAGCTGGCCTTCAGCAGACTTGCAGCACAGCATCAGGGCTGACCTGCCGTAAAGCTCGGCCTGAAGTGGTCTGACCAGTCACCGTCATACAAAATGGCTTCTTTGTGGGCGTGGCCGGGACCAAAAACCCCGTCATTGGCGGCTTCGGTCAGGCTTTCGAGAGCGTTGCAATGATCGTTCTGTACAGCCCCCCAGCGCCCGGCAAAGCCAAACCAGGGCATCTGGGTCACCGGCAGCAGCTGACCTTCGCTCAAATCCAGACGCAGGCCTTTGCCGTCGCTGACATCGGCCAGAGCCAGCCCGGCCAGAGTCATCAGCGGCCAGCGGCCGGGGGCTGGATAGCTGGCATGGTTGCCCCGTGACGGAAACACCGTCAGCCGGGGGCCTTCAAAGCGCAGCAGCGGGTCATTGGGCCGGCGGTACTTCCAGCTGCGGTGGTTGCCACGGGCATGGCCAGCCAGATAGATATCGTCAATCGCCGCACGGTAGTCAGCGGGGCTCTGGGCCGCTTCCAGCTGGCTGCGGTTCAGGCGTAGGCTGATATGCTCCCAGTCGCCCTCATGATTGGCACAGCTGGCCACCAGGGGGCCGCCCCCGAGATGGCCGGTTTCGTTCCAGGTATAAAACAACCAGTACTGCAGAGTAACAAAGCGGGCTTCACTGCGCAGGTGGTAATAGGCCACGGCTTCGGCTGCCGGAATAGCTTTGCCAAAGTGCAGGGCCTGATCCTGCAGACAGTTGGCGGTCGCCAGGGCCTGGCTGGCCTGCAGCAAAGCCTCAGGGCTATTGACCTGCTGACGCTGAACCTGGCCGTCTGCGCAGCGCCCTTGCAGGGTGGGACCGATGGCCAGCAGGGCCTGCACAGAGGTCAAAGGTGCCGGCTCCTGACTGTCGTGAATGATAATGGGGGCGTAAATTCTGGCCCAGGCTGCCGCCTGCTGTTCTGAGGGGCCCAGCAGCCCGGCCAGTAAGCTGGCCAGTAACCAATGCATAACAAGACCTCTTTTTTTGTCAGGTGTTACAGCCATTTTAGCCTGAATGGCCCTGGCTGTCACTTGACCCTTACCGGGCGTATAATACAACTGAGGTAATCGTTTATGGATGTCGGAAACCAGATTCAGCTGCAGCAGGAAAGCTGGAGCTTTGCAGATGCGATTGGGACCTTTGACCAGCACATACAGCTGTCGATTCCCAACTGTCAGGAGCAGCGCGAGTATATTGCCACCCTGGCCCGTTTTTTTCTGCACAGCCAGTCGCGCTGTTATGAAATCGGGGTTTCAACCGGGGCGCTGGCCGAAGCCGTGCTGGCCCGGCTGCCCGATCGGCCCGTGGGCTATATTGGCCTCGATGTGGAAGCTGAGATGGTACAGCAGGCCCGCCGCCGTGTTGCTGATCCGCGCTTTGAGGCCCTGCAGGCCAATGCCGTAGATTATCCTTTTGCCCCGGCCCAGCTGGTGATTTCGTATTACACCCTGCAGTTTATTCCGTTGCCCCAGCGCGAGCGATTGCTGCGGCGGCTCTATGAGATCCTGACGCCCGGCGGGGCACTGATTCTCTACGAAAAAACCCTGGCCCAGAGCCCCCAGCTGCAGGATATGCTGACCCAGCTTTACAGTGACTTTAAAGCTGCCCAGGGTCTGAGTGCGTCGGCCATTCTCAATAAAGCGGTGTCATTGCGGGGGATTTCCATGCCGCTGTCGCTTGAGGGCAATCAGCAATTGCTTCAGCGCTGCGGTTTTCAGAGCGTGGAGCTGATTTACCGGGCCTATTGTTTTGCCGGTTATCTGGCGTTTAAATAGGATCTGTTGCCGTGGCGCTGCTTTGTGCAGCTAGCCAGTGAAGGGTGGCTGACAGGCCCTGCTGCCAGTCAACCTGTGGCCGCCAGCCCAGTTTTTTTCGGCCTGGCGGGCGTCACAGCTGGGGAAGGGAACGGCATAAAAGCTTTGCTCTGCCTGCAGCTGCAGCACTTTGCCGCGCTGCGCCATCAGCAGGCCTAACCCGCATTTCTCACAAACAGATCAGTAGATAAAAACTGGCTCCTTTCTGTAGATTAAAGTTATCA
>JACYMC010000081.1 GCA_015272195.1 Candidatus Sericytochromatia bacterium | reverse complement strand
AAAACTGCCTGGGCCAGTCTCTCACCCTACTGGCAATGGCCTCGCGCACGGCTAATGTTGCCTGTATCAGAAATGCAGATTAGACTTCCAGCCGCAGATAACGGCGCACGGCCAGCAGGCTGCCGAGCGAACCCACGCCCAGCCCCGCCACCAGCAGCAGGCCACTGATCCACAGAATCGGCATCAAACTGTCTGAGAGGGGTAAAAAGCCGAGCCACTGGCGCAGCTGGGCGTAGGGCACCACACGCCAGAACAACAGCAGCACGGCGGCCAGTACGCTGCTGACCAGCCCAAAGATCAGGCCTTCAAGAATAAAGGGCAGCCGGATAAACCAGTGCGGTGCCCCCACCAGGCGCATGATTTCAATTTCGGTATGCCGGTAGTGCACCGCCAGCTGAATGGTATTGACCACAATCGCCAGGGTGGCCAGAATCAGCACGGCCGCCAGGATAGCACCCACCAGCTGTACGCTGTTCTGTACCTTTTCCAGCTGATACGACAGCTCCTGGTTAAACTGAACATCCTCCACCCCGACCAGGCCCCGAATGCTTTCACCGACGTCATCCATCAGCTCAATCGAGGTCACGGCCACTTCAATGCTGGCCGGAAAGGGATTATCGGTCTCCAGAATCTCTTTCAGATCGGGCAGATCCTGGGTCATCATCTCCAGGGCTTGCTCCCGGTCAACCTTGACCAGCGGCTGTTTGACACCACTGATCGCCTCAATATCCCCGGCGATTTTGTCGATGTCCTGCTGGTCATCCAGAAACACCACAATCTTAAGCTGGGTGGCCATCTCGTCTGACATATGGTTCAGATCTGACATCACCAGCAGTAAAAAGCCCAGGGTGCTGAGGGCAATCAGCATGGTCGAGACCACAATCAGACTCATTAAAGGGCTGCGCAGAATATTCTGGCTGCTTTGCTGCAGTGTATACAGCATCTGGCGGGGCAAATGGGTTTCACTTGCCAAGGGTCCGCACCCCCTGTCCAGAATCTGCCACAATGCTGCCTGTGTCCAGTTTAACGGTGCGGTGCTTCATGCGCTCTACCACGCTGTGATTATGGGTTGAGACCAATACTGTCGTGCCGGTTTTGCAAATCTTGGCCAATAGTTTCATAATGCCCCAGGTGGTGTCAGGGTCCAGATTGCCGGTGGGCTCATCAGCCAGTAGCAAAGGTGGCTTGTTGACAATCGCCCGGGCCACAGAGACCCGCTGCTGCTCCCCCCCTGAAAGCTGACGCGGATAAAAGTCTTTGGCGTGTAAAATACCGGTCAGTTCCAGCACACCCTGCACCCGTTTTTTTTGCTCAGCTTTGGGAATCCCCAGTATATCCAGTACAAAAGCCACGTTTTCCCAAACGGTCTTCTGGGGCAGAAGTTTAAAGTCCTGAAACACGACCCCGGTTTGCTGCCGCAGACGGGGCACTTCAGAAGGTGACAAAAGCTCAATGTTTTTGTCAAACACCCAGAGATTGCCCTCAGTGGCCAGCTCTTCGCGAAAGAGCAGCTTGATCAGGGTGGACTTGCCCGAACCCGTAGGGCCCACCAGAAAGGTGAAGCTGCCGGGCTGGATTTCGAGGTTGATGTGTTTGAGAGCCTGTACCCCACTGGGATAGACTTTGGAGACATTTTCAAAACGAATCATGTGCGCAATACCTTTATCACAAAACGGGGCAGAGCCAGCATCCGACGCCAGCGCGAGGGCTGCTGCAGCAGCCTGAAAAACCACTCCAGATGCAGGCGGCGCATCCAGGCCGGTGCCCGCTGCAGCTGGCCGGAGAGCACGTCAAATGAGCCGCCCACCCCCATCAGTACGGGCACACTCAAAACCTCACGGTGCCGGGCAATCCAGGCCTCCTGGCGGGGCACGCCCAGGGCCACAAACAGGATATCAGGCCGGGCCTCACAAATCGCCGCCACAATCTCCGCTTCTTCAGCAGGCTGAAAATACCCGTTGCGGCTGTAAACCAGTTCTACATCGCCAAAGCGTTCAGGTATCTGGGACTCAAAGGCGGCCAGGGTCTGAGGGCTGCTGCCCAGAATCGCCAGGCGCAAGTTTTTTTGCGGGGACAGCTGAAACAGGGCCTCGACCAGCTCCACACCGGGCAGTCGCTGTACCCGGACGCCTTGCTGCGCCAGGGCCCAGACCACACCAATACCGTCAGGAATGATCAGGTCGGCCTGCTGCAGCAGCGCCATGATTTCGGGTTCCTGACTGGCGGCATAAGCCATTTCGGCATTCATGGTCACCAGATGGCAGCTGCCGGCGCGCCCGCGCTGGTCGAGCAGATAATCCAGCAGCATCTGTCGGGTCAGGCAGTCAACAGGGATACCGAGTAAATGGGCCTGGGGCCAGTTTTTGAATTCTGTTTTCATGGGTTTCTCTCTTGAATTCCCAATAAGTTTAATGCAATCTGCCGGGCATCGTATACACGTTTCTGCAAAAGCGGCAGACGCTGATGCAGTTGTTCGCGGATCTTATCGCGCCGCTCCCAGGTTTCAGACAGGTAGGCGTAAAACAGATCGTCGCGGCTCAGGCTGCTGATCGAACCCATGTAGCGGTAACCCACGCTCTCAGAAAACTGCCGCACTTTGGGATCGTAAACCAGCCCCACCGCCGGCACCCCCTGAGAAGCCGCCATAATCAGGGCGTGCAGACGCATGCCCACCATCAGATCCAGCTGGCCGATCAGGCCCTGCATGGCAACCGGACTGTAATGCTGCTCCAGGGTCAGCACCGTGGGCGTGTAAGCGGCCGGGCGGCAGGTCAGCGAATAGACCACTTCATGGCAAAGCCAGGTGTCCTGCTCCGGTTGAAAGGGGATCAGCACAATCTGCGCGCCGAGGCGGGCCGCAAACTGGGCCAGCACCGCTGTAAACGCCTTGAGCTGCTTTTCAAACCAGGTGGGCCAGGGGCGCACCGAAACGCCAATCAGGGGCCGGTTCAGATCAGCACCGGCCTCGCGCAGCAACTGCTGGGCTTCAGTGTAGTGAATCGGGCTCATGGTCAGCACCGGATCAGCCGTTTCAAAAATCTGGTGGGCCGGCAGACCCAGATCGCGCAGAAAGTCACAGGACTCGGGATCACGCACGGCAATGGCGCGGGCTTTTTTAAAAAACTGTTTGACCAGCCAGCGGTTGGGCCCATAGCGCAGCGGGCCAATGCCCTGCCCAAAAATCATGGTGGGGCAGCCCAGGCGCTGGGCCAGCCAGAGCAGCCCACCATAATAAGGCACGGAGCCCAGGCCCGTCACATCCTGAAACAGCCCGCCACCCCCGCTGATAAACAGATCACTCTGCCGCAGCTGGCGCGTAATTTCAGGTAAATCCAGACGGGGCACAGCGTTAAACTGCGCACCCGGCAGCTGATGATCGGGGCTGGCGGCCAGCACGTTCAGCTCAATCCCATAAGGCGCAAAAAGCTGCGAAAAAGCCGTCAGAATGGCTTCATCGCCGGCATTGTGAAAACCGTAATAGCCCGAGAGCAGAATGCGTTTCAAGCGACGGGCTGCGCTTTCCAGCCCCGGACTTCATAAACCATCACGCTGCTGGTTTTGCCCTTGAGCTGTTCTTCGCCAAGGGGCTGCACGCGGGCATACTCTTTAACATATTCATAGGTGCTGTGGCTGATCAGAATATGGGTACGATAGGGCTTGTTGAGTTTTTCAATGCGCGAGGTGGTATTGACCGTGTCACCAATCACCGTGACTTCTTTGCGGTCGGGGTGGCCGACATGGCCCACCAGGGCTTCTCCGGTATTGATGCCAATGCGGATCTGGATTGGACGAAGACCTTCGTTCATCCATTTTTTCTGAAGTTCTGCCATGCGGTCCTGCATCTCAAGGGCTGTTTTAACGGCGTAGTAGGCGTCTTGCTTGGGATTATTGCTCCCTATATTACCATAGACCGCCATGATGCCATCACCCATATACTTGTCGAGCGAACCCTGGTTGGCAAAAATGATTTCGGTCATGGCGGTCAGATACTCATTCAGAATGCGAATGATCTGATCCGAAGGCAGTTTTTCGCTCATCTGCGAAAAGCCCTGGATATCCGTAAACATCACGGTCACCACCCGGCGCTCATTCTGAGCCAGGGACTCCCCGGCTTTGTCCATCAGGGCCCGCACCTTCTGATCGGGCAAATGACGCCGGAAGGTGCTGTAAAGCCGCTGCCGGGCCTGGCCTTCGGTGCGCTCAAACAGCACCATCACAGAGCCGGCGCTGGCCAGCAGACAGAGCGAGGGGCTCAGCAGATCCAGCCAGACATGCAAATAGCGAAAGCAGAGCATGTTCAGGCTCAGCGCACTCAGCCAGAGCGTCAGCACGGCCAGCCCGGACATCAGACGCCCCCAGCGCAGGGTCAGCCATAAAGTCAGCAGACCCGCCAGCGACAGCCACAGAGGCAGCAATGCGTTCACCAGGGCCGGACGGGTGTAATGCTGTTGCTGCAATAAGCTTGATACGGCATAGGCATGCATGCTCAGACGGGTAGGCGCGACATCAAAAGGGGTTTTGCCTGCCTGGGCCAGATCTGATTCGACCACCAGCAAAACAGTCGGAACAGCTGAAGCTGTTTCAGCGGCCGAAAACGTCGCTTGCAGCTGTGACAGCTTGAGTACGGGCTGCACATGCTGGGGGGCAGGATAATTAAAATACTGGGTCAGGGGCAAAGACTGCGTTCTGTTAATAGCACTGGCGCGATACACCGCCAGCGCAAAGCTGTCTATCTGCTGAACCCGACGCTGTAATGCCTCCCGGTAACGCCACTGCAAGGGCAGGCGGCGCAGGCGGCCATCGAGATCCACCGGGTAATAAGACAGGCCCAGATGCTCTGACTGCACAGGCTTTCGCAGGCCCGTCAGCCGCCCCTGTTTATCCAGCAGCGGGCTGGCGCCGACGACCAGCTGCCAGCCTTTGCGCTGGCTGATCGCCCGCAGCGCATTAAGGGTCTGGGGCTGACTCAGCCCTGGGGCATCGAAGCCGAGCACGTCCAGCGCGTCTGGAGGTATGGCCTCCAGGGTCTTGAGCAGCGCCGGCTGCTGTTCTGGCTGCAGGGCCAGCAAATGCAGGCCCGGCACCAGCTCACGCTCCTGGCTGGCAAAATAACCCCGCATATCAAACAGGCGGGCCTCCAGCCACTGGGCTGGGCCCAGCATACCCAGCGAGAGGCTGAGCACACCACTCACCAGCAGGGTCAGCAGCAGATGCTGACGCAGGTTGCGGGGTAAAAGCTCACGCCACCGGGGCGGCAAAGCGATCGCGAAGCGCATGCACAATTTCCTCCAGCCTGGCACTGCGGGAGGCTTTCACCAGAATCTGACCGTTCAGTGGATCCAGCCGATTGGGCAGGTCAGCGATCGCAGCGGCGTTGTCAGGGTAAAACCAGACCGCATCCGCGCCAAAACCAGTGGCAATACCGGCCGCTTCTGTGCCAATCACCACCAGCTGATCCAGCCCCAGATCGCGGCAATACGCGCCCAGCGCGATATGAAAACGTTCTGCATCCGGTCCAAGCTCTGCCATTTTGCCCAGAATCGCCACCCGCTGGCCCGGGCGGGCGGCCAAAACCTGCAGGGCAGCACGCATGGAATCCGGGTTGGCGTTGTAACTGTCGTTGATCAGGGTCAGCTCTGGCTTGAGCCGGATTTCTTCCTGACGGCCCGACAAACGGGGCACGGCAATATCCAGACTGGCCGGCAAAGGCTGCAAAGCACTCAGAACGCCCAGGCAACAGAGCAGGTTCAGGGCCTGATGCAGCCCTTCAAGATCCAGACTGGCCTGATAATCCTGCCCTTCAAAACAGTAAAACAGCTGCTGCCCCTGGTCAGCCAGACGGAAGGCCTGCAGTTGCAAATCGGCTTCTTCAGCCTGACCACAGCGCAATAAACGGCCAGGGTACTCTGCCCCCAGACGCTGCAGCCAGGTGTTGTCGGTATTGATGACCAGCAGGCCCTGATGGGCTTCGAGGTAGCGGGCCAGCTCCCATTTGGCCTGGGCAATGGCCTCCTGAGAGCCCAGCTCGCTCAGGTGCACCGGACCAATATTGGTGATAATGCCATACACAGGCTCAGCAATGCTGCAGAGCGTGGTAATCTGGCCCAGGCCACGCATGCCCATTTCAACAATACACAACTGGTGTTCTGGCTGCAGGGCCAGCAAGGTGTGCGGCACACCAATTTCATTGTTGAGATTGGCCTCGGTACGGTGCACCACAAAAAAGGGCGAGAGCACCTGATACAAAATCTCTTTGGTTGAGGTTTTGCCCGAACTGCCCGTAATGCCAATCACCGGCGTGCCGAGCTGGCGATGCCAGCTGCGGGCCAGATCCTGATAGGCTGCCAGCGTATGATCAACCAGAATCAGCGGCAGCTGCTGCAGGGCTTCGGTCGCCTCAAACACGCTCTGTTCACACAGCGCCAGTGCCGCGCCGGTCTCAAAAGCCTGCAGCAGATAATCATGCCCGTCAAAGCGCTCCCCGCGCAAAGGCACATACAGGGCACCGGGCTGCAGGCTGCGGGTATCGGTTGAAATCATGCGGGGTTCAAACTGAAAGCGGTCTGCGGCCAGCTGCGCTGCTGCGGCAGACAGAGAATAACCGGCCTGTTTCAGCCAGGCCAGGAGGTCGAGATACTTTTGCACCATAGGGCTCACCATTCTGTTTTGTTTATTCTTCATCATAACAGAGGTCGATCGGGCCTCCTATGGGTCTGCGAGCCCGCAGGCGCTTTTGGTATAATGCCTTCAAATCATTAACATTCAGGAAACCCCGATGCGCAAAGCCCTCACTCTTTTTTTTGCAGCCCTGACGCTGAATGCCTGCGCCGCTTTGGAGCGGCCGGACCTGAACAACTACCGCGAATATTTTTATGCCCCTGCAGCAGCAGAAGCTGAGCAGCCCGCCGGTGTTAAAGTGACCTATCTGGGCACCAGCACGCTGCTGCTGGATGATGGCAGCACCCGCATTCTGATTGACGGTTTTTTTACACGACCGGGCAATCTCTGGCAGCTGGCTTTTGGTCAGGTACACAGCGACAAAGCCTTTATCCGTGACGCCCTGGCACGCCTGAATGTCGATCGGATTGACGCTATTCCGGTTTACCACTCACACCATGACCATGCCATGGACAGCGCCGAAATTGCCCGCCTGACCGGTGCACAGGTCCTGGGGTCAGAATCCACTGCCTGGATTATGCGCGGGGCCGGCCTGCCCGAGCAGCAGTATACGGTGGTCAGCAAAGGCCAGCCCTACGCCTTTGGCGACTTTCGCATCACCATGATTGAAGGGCAGCACACCGAGCTGCCGGGCCTGATTGTTTCGACAGGCATGATGGGTGATATCGATCAGCCCCTGACCCAGCCCGCCTCGATTTTTGACTACCGCGAAGGCGAAACCTATACCATTATTATTGAGCATCCCCAGGGCACCAGCATGCTGCACAGCGGTGCGCTGAAGCCCGGCAGTCTCAAAGGCCGACAGATTGACACCGTGTTTCTGTGCACACCGGGCATTCCCAAAATGAGCCTGGCCGAGCGCGAACAGTATTATCAGGAGGTGATTGCCGAAACCGGCGCCAGCAAAATCATTCCCGTACACTGGGATGATTTTACCCTGCCGCTGAATCAGCCCCTGGTGCCCCTGCCCCGCTTTGCCGAGGATCTGGATGCGGCCATGCAGTTTTTAATTCAGAAACAGAAAGCACACCCTGAAGTCCAGCTGGAATTTATTCCGGCCTGGGAAGCAGTGCCTTTGTTTTGAGGTCTGAGCCGCATTTTGTTTGCCTTGAGATTAAGCCGAATATAAGACTCACTCAACAAAACAGACTTTTTTGCTGCTCTGCTAATTATTGATTAATTTCTTGTTTAGAAACACAGCCCCAACGGGTATATATCAGATAATCGACGTGGGTTGGTCTGACCAAATCGCCCACCATACAACGGAGGATACCTTTCATGAGCTTTATGTCTTTTGATTACGCCATGCGCGCAGCCGATGCCGCCCTGCAGTTTCACCAGAACCAGGGCCAGAACATCAAAGACACAGGCCAGAAAGTACGCGATGTCGGCAACCGCAATGCCCAGAGCAAAGACCAGCTGGTTCGCCAAAAAATTGAGGCTGAATACCAGGCCAAAAGTGCCACGATTAAAAAAGAAAAACTCGAGGCCCTGGCCAACCTGGCCAAAAAGCGCAAAGAAAGCGCCATGCTGGCCCAGATGATTGTGGGTGCCGGTGGCATGCTGGGCGGCATGATCGACGGCATGATCGATATGGCCAACAAAGACAAAGATCAGGCGCCTGATGCAGATCAGATCGGTATGGCATCAGAGCATATTGGACCGCGTGAAGATGGCAGCGCCGGATATGCTGTGGGTTTTCGTATTGCGTCACAGACCGGCAACAGTGAGCATGGCGCTATCGCTGCTTTTGACCCAGATCGGGGAACGTTCAGCGTCACAGGAGTTAACACCACCACAGGTGAAATCACTGGATTTACCACGCTCAGCGCCACTGATATGGCCATGCAGATTCAAAATGCTATCGGCAGCGAGGCCGGTAATGCCAACAATGCGGCTTTGGCAAACATGATCGAACCGGGCCCTCCACCCATGTTTAAGGCAGAACATTTTCAGCAAAAAGATGGCAAAGTTGAACTCAGCAACGATCTGCGCAATGCCCTTTTCAGTGACGGCGGATTTTTCGCTCAGGGCTCTCGCCGCAGCGATGCCGGCACCATGCTGGGAAGCGATGCTGGAGAACGTGTTGCCGCAGGCTTGGTACAGCGCGGGTTAAATGACTTTTCGTTTTACAATCAGTCCGCCAGCGGTATTATGCGTATGATGCGCTCTCCAGAAATCCAGCGTGGATTGATGATTGATTCTGAAACCGTTGGAAAAACCAACCAGTCCCTGCGCCAGGCAAATGCCTTTGGCAGAGGCGCGTTAGGGGAAGGCTTTCAAAAAATTCTGCTCAAACCCCTTGGAACCACTTTACCTCAGTTTATCAAGCTGGCTGAAGTATCCAAACAATACGAAGAAGAATACCAGGCCAAACTGAAAGAAGCTGAGCAGGCAAAAAAACAAGCTGCGGCCGCCTGGGAAAAGGTCAACAAGCTTGAAGGCTTACTGGCTGCTGGCAATGATGCCTGAGTGCCAGTATAAGATAACTTTATTCCGTAGGTTAATTCAGATAGGGAAGGACCCATTATCATGAATGTCAAAATGTATACCGTGGCCCGCGAGGCTGCCACCAAGGCCCGTAACGTAGCCAGCGCTATTCAGCAGACCCAGCGTCAGGTCAATGACGACAACAAAGACATCAAAGATAAAGTTGATAAAAACAGCCAGATTCGTTCCAAGCGCAAAGCCGAACTCGAGGTAGGTGCCGCACAGACCGCCAAAAATCTGGCGCAAAAACAAGCAAAGGTAGCTCAGTTGCAGGCTATTGTGGCTGGCGTTCAGGCTTTGGCTTCTATTGGCGCCGCCCTGACCGAAAAAGCGCTGGCCAAAGAAGAAAGCCCTGAAGAACAAGAGGACCGTCTGGAAGCAGAGGCAGATAAAAAAGAAGAAAAAGCAGACAAAAAAGAAGCGCGAAAAGACGCTCGTGCCGTTGAAAAAGGACAGATGACACCAGAACAAGCCCAGGCACGACAAGCAGCAAGAAATGATCGCGCTGCAGCCCGCGGTGAGCGTGCAGATGCTCGCGATGCTCGCGCAGTCCAGCGTGAAGCAAATGCAACCGAAGCCAAGGCTGATAAAAAAGAAGCCAAGGCTGATGCGAAAGAAGCCAAAAGCGATGCCAAAGCCGTTGAAAATGGCGAAATGACACCCGAAGAAGCTGGCGCACGCCAGGCTGCCAGAGACACACGGGCTGTAGAGCGAACTGAACGCGCCATTGCCCGTGGAGAAAACCCGGCCAACCCCAATACTTCAACAGCCCCTGCCACAAATAACCTCAATCCGACAGACGGCACGGTCACCAACACGAACAATCAGTCCTCAGGAACTACCGATGTCACCAATCAAAGGGGAACGCCCACCGGTGGCGGCAACGGCCCAACAGCCGTAACCAATGCTGAGAACAACACCACCACTGGCAATAATAACCCCAATACCCAGGGAACCAACGAAAACGCCAGCAGGGCAATCGGAAATGGGATAGGCGGCAGGGTAGCCGATGTCGATGAAGAGAAGCGCGCCAATGTCACAGCCGGCGCAGAAAAAGTCGGAGCCACTGTAGAACAGGGCATTGAAAAAATCCAGCGCGCCGTCGGCACGGTCATGAATCGCATTGGCCTTAACCCTAACCAGGAGGGTGGTAAAGGGCCTATTGGCTTTGGCTCGGTTTTTGGAGAAAAAGGCGATCAGGCCGATAAGGTTGTCGGTGATGTCATGGGCATCATCAAAGACATTATTGAGCAACTCAAAAAAGCTGCGGGCATTCAGGTAGACGGGGGTGTTTTCTCTGAAATTACAGATAATGCCTCTAAACTGGGAGAACTACTGACCACAGGCTCTTACCAGGATGGCGATCAGCGAAAAGAGCTGAATGGGGCAGGCAAATTGGTTGCAGCGGTAGTTCAGCCAGTTGCAGCCGTCGCAAAAGCCACACTACAGACAGCCGGGGTTGTCGCGGGTGTTGCCGCAACTGCTGCTTTCGGGGGTATACCGGGCGTCATTGCCGCAGGTGGAATCATTGCGGGTCTGAGCACCGGTGGCAGCAGAAATGACGAAACGGCACAGGGTCTCAGTGGCGAAAGCGACTCAGCCCTGCAAGGTCAGGTGAGTGACATCATCGCCTCAGGCAGCTTAACAGAAGCTGATGAAGGCGCATTAAAAGAAAACATCGCTCAAAGCCTGCGGCAGGCAGATCCCAGTATCAGTCTGGCCGACATCGAAACCAGACAGAACGAAATCATTGGGGCCACCCGTAACGCCATTGCTGGTCAGGTGATTCAAAGCCAGGGTGGCAACAGCCTCGCCGGCCTGAATCTGGAGAATGGCAGCATTAATGTCAATGGCCAGGAGATTCAGCTTGATGAGCAAATGGTCAAAGACCTCTCATCCGGTGATCCAGCCGCTCGACAGGCAGCCTTACAAACCCTGCAGAATGTGGTCAGCGCGAGCAATAACGGCAGCTTAAACATCGCAGCCGGTCAATCGGCCACATTGAGCAGTAACGGCAACCTGAGCCTTAGTCAGGGTGATAATACAACAAACACCAATGTAACCGCTCTGGCAGTCAGTGGGCCCGGTGCTTCTATCGACCCCAACGCCGCCAACACCAATGAAGCACGCGCAACAGCAGGGGTTGCAGCCCTGATCGCCCCGGCACTGGCCAATGGTGACAGCGTCGCAAACGTCACAGCCAATAACCAGGGCGGCCTGACGGTCAGCACCGCTAATGGCGAAGAAATTAACCTGAGCAATAAAGACCTGCAGCAATTGCAGGCTTTAAATGGCCCCCTGGCTGGGCTGGGTATTGAAGCCAGTATCACAGGTGGAGAGCTGACGTTCCAAACCGCAGATGGTCAGGCGTTGAGTGCAGGCCAAATGGATCAGCTGGTGAATATCGCCAACACCATGGATATCAGTGGCGCCAGCATTGGTTTTTCTGGCAATGAACTTCAGATCAGTGGTTTGAATGGTACTGAGCAAACGCGTTCTGTAGACAGCCTAAACAGCAGTTTGAACCAGGCCCAGCGCGCACTCGGCAACGGCTCTCTGCAAGGTGTCACGCTGGCACAACTTGAAACCCTGAGCACCCTGAGCAGTCTTTCAGGGGCTTCAGACCAGCTCAGTCTGCAAGGCGCCAAAATCGGTGCTGACGGCTCGATTGAACTGGCCAGTGGATTTAACGTCACACAAAACGGCAACGGTGGCCTGACCATTGCAGCGAACAGTACCGAGGCTCTGCGAGCCCTGAGTGGTGACAATAACGCCACCGCAGGGACTTTAGAGATCTCGGCAGAAGCTATCCAGGCCCTTTCATCCAGTAACACAAATAACCTTGACGCTGCGCGCCTCAACAATGCCGTTCAGGCAGGCCTGACACTTGCTCAGGCCGGCACAAACACCAATCTAAACTTTGAAAATGCCAATAACTCCAATTTAAGAGTTCAATTGACCAATGATAACCCTGACGCCTTTAATGTGGAAGCTCTGTCTGGTCAGAGAATCGGTCGAGACGAACTGCTGGCAAGAGTCAATAATATTGAAGTAGAAGGTCTGGGCCGGGTTGGTGACCTGCGTAACCTGACACGTGCTCAGGCAGAACAGGTGCAGGCGGCGATCAATAATGATCTGGCTGGATTAGGGCTGGATCCCGGTAAAATTGCCTCCATACAGCGCAGCCGAGACAGCGAAGGAAATCTGACGAGCGGCTTTGAAGTTGCGATCAATGGCAATGAATTGGTCAAAGCCAACGAAGAAGCAGAACAAAATTATCTTCAGGGCATCAAAAACATTGCCAAGGGCAACGCCTCGCCGGAAGACCTGGCGCGCCTGGGTGTTATGAGCACACAGCAGATTGCTGTTGCGCAAATGGCTGCTCAGGGCCTCAACCTTAACAATGCACAGCTTGATAACGAAGGCGCCCTGTTTTTAAATAATGGTGCCAGTATCGGTGCAAGTGCGCTGACCGCTTTTGCCAACAGCAACTCAGGTGAGTTCAGAGCTGATACTGTACAACGGGTAACAGACGATCTGAACAGCAACGCCCCAGGCAGCCTGGGTGTGCTTGTAGATCAGATCAACGGCCAGCTCATGGCAGGCAATGTTTCAGACGCAGAAGCTCTGCTAAGTCAGGGGATTGAGCGTTTAACACAAGAATTCGGTTTCACCGAAGCACAGGCAAAACGCGCACTCTCTTTCAACTACACCCTCAATTCAGAAAACGAAAGCGTACCTACAAGCGCAAATGTCAACTTAAGATCCGCCAGCGCAACTGCGAGTAACCAACAGCTGCAAACCAACACCGCTTTTCAGGCCTTTGTCGGCACCGTGGCGAGTCAGAATGCAGCCAATGGCGTTCGGCTTAACTTTGATAGTGCTGGAAATACTGATGCCTTAAACACCAATGGCTTTTCTATCACAGCTGGTAATGCAGTGATTGGCAATGGTGATACCCTGCGCTCAATGGCCGAGGGCGGTGAGCGGGGGCGCAGTGCAGGGCAGGAGATGCTTCGCCTGGGGCGTATGGGCACCAACAACTCTTTTGTGCCGCCCGTCAGCAATAGCTCTGGCACCAGCACCAATAACACCGGCAACATGCAAAGACCCAGCGCAGATCAAATAGCAGCAGACATTCTGGGGACTGATCTGAGTACACAAACAGCACAACCCACAAGTAACAGCCCCATCGGCGTTGGTTTGTTTGCCGGCTTCTGGCAGGAAGCAGCCCGCACATCTGCACAATCGTTTCGGGATGCGGGCGGTGTATTTAATAATATGCTGGGCCGCAATGCAGCCAAAAACACCCCCAAACAGCTGCAACGTGCCGCATCAGATGATATTGGCCGTGTGGCGGACAATGCTGTTGCAGCTGTCAATCAGCTCACCAGTGGCAGGCAAACAAGTGGATTAACAGAGACACAGTTCAATACCCTCAAAGATGAACTGACTACAGAGCTTGAGGCCCTGGGTTTCAGTCAGGATGAAATCGATAAGATCCTCAGCGGCGGAGAGCGAAGAGATGCAAATAATCAGGGAACTGGGATATTTGACCTAAACATTCGCGATCGTCAAATCAGGAAAGCCGTTGAGCGCGACGTCAGTGTATCGCAAACCCAGGATCAAAATGGTAACGTGTCATTTGATGTATCTCTCGGTCGTTTTGCTCAGTTTAATGACGGTGAAGCCAGTCTGGGCAATGCTCAGATTTCCAGCCAGGGTGAAATCACCGGTACACTGGGTGATGCCCTGAGTCCGGCACGCAGCAATGCCGCAGGCGACGCCATAGGATCCATGCTGCGCACACAGTTTGGTGTCAGCAATATGGATGGCCGCTTCCGCCAGGGTATTGGCAGCGTTCAACTGGCTTCAGATGGTTCTCTGGCTCAGATGACCCTGAACGGTCAGGCTGTTTCAACCCAGGAGTTTGCCCGGGCTCTGCTCGAAAGCCGCCAGCGAGGCCCTGTCAGTGATGCGCAGGTGCAACAACTGGTCAGCCAGTTGAATGAAACAGCAAAGCAAGCGACATCAGGAACCACCCAGCAGATTGTGCAGGGTGGTCAGCGCGGCGGTTTGTCAGGTCCTGCACAGGCCACCCTGCAAAACCTCCGAGCCACCATGGGCGCAGCAGGTGCTGACCTCAGCAAAATGCGCGTGCAATTTGACAGCAAGGGCGGTGCCAACATCTCCTTTGATGGCAGCAATGAAACGTTCCGTATCGATAAAAACGGCAACCTGACCCAAACCAACATTGACAACAATGGCAACACCACCGTAGTCAACAATCTGGCAGATGATCGAGAAGCCAACCGCCAGCCCAATGCAACTGTATCCAATCCAACACTGGAGGCTTTCTTCGCTGCTGCAGGTGCAGATCCAAATAAAGTCGCTGAGAACATCGAAAAGTTCAATAAAAACCAGGATCAAATTGAAAACCTGCGAAATTCTATCGATGGAAGTATGAGTGAGCGCGGCAACAGTTACGAAAACATGCGTGGCGGCGTCTACGCAGAACGTGTTCTGGCTGGTATCTTTACTCTGGGTATCAGCGAAGCAGCACGGAGCCAGACGGGCCGACGGATTCTGGCAGGTATTGGTACTGCAGGATTAAGTGAGCTGGATCGCGCAACCGGCGCCAGCGATTGGGTCAGAAGAAAATCCTCACCCCGTACACAAAACATGAACGTCAATTTTGATGCGAATGGCAATGTGATAGGTGCCAATGTGCGTTTAAATAACAACAACAGTTTTGATTTAAACGTCAATCCCAGTACCGGTAGCTATGCCATCAGCAATCTCAGAGGTGCCAATGGTGCACCCGCTGACGACAAAACCCGCCGGGGTGCCGAACGCTTTTTAAGTAATTTGCGTACCAATGGCCTCGAAGGCGAAGGTACCGCAGAACGGGTGCTTAACAACCTGAGCGGAAACAATGTCACGGTATCAGACATCGCCTTAACCGGCATTACCAATCGCCGCACCCAGGAGCTGAACAGCAGCGATACCAATCCCATGAATGATAAATTCACGCAACAGGGCCGATTGGCGTTCACGCTCAATAACGCTGGCAATGAAGTTGACTTTAATTTGCAAATTGGGTTTGACGATCAGGGACGCACTTATGTCAACCTCGACGATTTGATGGACCTTGACAGGCTCATTGACATAGATCAGCAAATTAAAAATGGTGCCGATAGAAACCAGTTCAGCGCTCAGGATCGTGTGTTGCTGCAAAAGCTGGACACCATGACTCAGCAGCGCGACGCCCTGGTCCAGATGATGCGCGATAAGAGCGGAGATCAAAACCTGAGCGAAACCGCAGCCCTGCTGCAATTTCAGCGTGCTTTTGGCGGTCAAGGTGCTGGTTTTGGCATCAATGCCATCAGAGACGACCAGGGCAATATTATGGCCCAGGATCTGCTGACTGAAGGCCAGCAGCGGAATCGGGATATCTATGCAGCTGATCTGATCGCAAGCGAAGGCATTGCAGGTCGAGCCGGCGCCGGTTTTGCCGGCACACAGCTCAAAGCTCTGCTAGGTGATCAAGAATCTCTGGCCGCATTGGGTGGAGATAAAAACACCCAGCAACGCCGGAAGGACTTTGCCGCCATTGTTAACGAGACTGGATTTAACTTTAACAACGTCAACGCGGATCAAAAAGCCCAATTACAGCGCTTACTCGATCAGTCTCTGGCCGCCAATGGGATGATGCGCGGTTCGGTCAAACTGGAAGACTTGTTTGGCACAGACGGCAAAGCGCTCACGGCACAAGAGCTTAGTGATAAACTGGGCTCCATCTCTGTCACCACTGGCTTTGATGGCCGTGTAGCCGCTGTTTCCGGGGAGGTCAGTTTTAACGGCGAGAAGGCCAACTTTAATATCACCACAGATGGCAGAGGCAATACAACCACCAATGTAGACGCTTCAGGCATTAGCAACACCAATGCCAGACTGGGGTTAAACCGCGCTGTACACAGCCAGCAAACGCCCGTTGGAACGCCTGGCGAGCATCGCCGGGACAGCTTTATGGAAGGACTGAGCAATACCACAAAAACACTGGGCATCGCTCTGGAAGCTGCTCTACCCGGTATTCAGGCACTTAAAAAAGCGCTGGAAGAACTCCAGGAGGCCAATATCCAGTTGGCTGCCGCCAAGGAACAGCTGGGTGCAGCCATGGCTTATGCGCGTGAAATCGGTGTTACGTTTGGTTCACTGACTAACTTTGGCGACGACAGCGGTGTTAGTACAGAAACTTCAGGCACAAATCAACCAGTCGTTGAAATACCCGGCCTGCAAGTGCCCGGTCCACAACAGGCTTCACCAGAAGAAGAAACTGAAGCGGGCTCTGAAGGCCCACTCGAAAGCCAGCAGGATGCTCAGTCCAACCTACTGGATCAAATTTCAGGTGACGCCAATTTTGCCAATGTGGCCGTACTGATTGGCATGAACCCTGGTTTACTGATTCAGCAAGCACAGCAGCTTGAAATGGTGGAGGAGTTGGCAGAAGTGCTTGTTCAGCTCCAAAGTCCTTTTGGCAATCCCGTACAGGAAATGCAGCGCTTTGTTGAACAGCTCAAAGCCAGGCTGGATGAAAGCCAGCTTCCGCTGGATGCACCCTTTGTAGGGGGATAAGCCCTAAAGCTGAACGATGAGATGCCTGGACATCTCATCGTTCAGTCTGAATAGCCATATCGTAAAATAAAATCGCTGTTTAAGAACCCGGTTAAACGGGTATATAAAATCAAAGAAGTTTGCGTATTTTTAGGAGGCCCTCATGCAAGTCGGCGCTAGCAATAACCAGTTCACCACCTTTGGAGCCCGTATCCCCACTGGAACCAATGCCCCCGCCAGCTCCCAGAAAAGTGGCACCCTTCGCATCCGGGCAGGCCAGCCTTTACCCGAAGGCATGGATGCCCTGCTCACCCCGCAGGATATGAAAAAGCTCTATGAACAGGGATATCTGGATGTTCAGCGCACCTTCACAACAATGGAGTCCAATGAAGGCTTTTTAACACTGAGCACAAAACTGGCTGCAGCACTGGTGGGTCCCTCACGCTCTGTCGGTGCCATTCAAATTGATCCGCTGTTTCTGGAAATGATCAAAGATCCCAACGCTGAAGCAGGCTTTGGCTATACCCGTGTACGCAACGAAACCTTGCGCGTTCTGCCCAGTCCAGTGGCTGAACCGTTGCCTGAGCAGACCCGGCCTGTCGAAGTTCCACCTTATACACCGCCACCACAGCCGAGACCTTCAGAGCGCTTAACCGAAGCACGAAACGAAGAATTTGAAGACGTTGAGCGTGTCGATACCCCACAAACATTTTCGGACCCAGAGCCTGAGCCCCTGCCCGCCACACAAAAAACCATCAACATGAACTTTACCAATACCGGCTGGGCGGGGGTCGAATCGGGAGATCACACCAGAAATGTTGCTCAGAACACCATGCAGGGCAGCAATCAGAACTGGCGTCAGGCTGGCATCGAAAACTTCAATCAAAAATGGGCCGCAGCACAGCCCGAAGGTGGCAATGTTTCTTTTGGAACGGTTTTACAAAACTCCGTAACTGTAGCCTTTACCAGCCCGGATACAGGTCAATATAACCGATTTGAAGCCATCAGTTCCTGGCATCGTCCATCAGGGCAAGCCCAGTTTATTAGCAGTGACGGAACACGCGGCGTAGGCAATGGCTTAATTACCTCTGCTGTCAATAACTACGCCCTGGCCGGAATTGACACCAGAGTGCCCACACAAGCAAGAGAAAACGACACCCATTACCGAGGTGATCACACTTACCATCATCAGGTTGATCAAACCCGCTCCACAGCTCTGCCACAAGGCAGCCCTCTGCGTAGTGAGTTTGATAATTTGGCCCAGCAACTGGGAGTGACTCCCGAAAACAGCCCCTCACTGTTTCAGGAAAACGGAGAACCACATCTCTTTGGCCTTTATACCCTTCAGAACCGAACCCGCACACTCGGAGAGCCGCTGAATGAAGTCACAGAAACGATCAACGGCAACTCTCCAGAGCGCAGTCGCGGCGGCACAACCCAGATCCAGAACTTTCTGCAACATTCATATGCAGCAGCCTATCAAACGGTTCTGAACCAGCCGCTACCCGGTGGAGGTGAGGGTGAGCTGGCGCAGCAGGCTACCATGGAAAACTTTTACGCCCTCAATATATTGGGCGCAAACGGCGTCACTGGAGATAGAGCACAGGCCTTTTTCAATATTTCTCCAGATGGAAATATTCAGCTCAAGGATGATCCCCAGACACGCACTGCTCTTGCAAGAGTTTTAGGTAATCCTGAAAACTTTACACGCCAGGGCAGCCTCGTCTCCACCCATGAAATGGTTGCAGCCTACGCGCATACGCTTGAAGCAAACCTGGTCGACCATAATGCGCATCGTCAGAGTAACTGGGCCTTAACCTCTGATGACGATGAACTGATTCTTTCACTGACACCTGAGTTAACCCCAGAGCAAAAAGAACTGGCACGCATGGATACCAGCCAGGCTCTGGTGGTTGAAAGTGCAGATGGTTATCTCAGTCAACTTCAGCAAAACGGCGAATACGTTGATATTCTGCACCCGAGTGGTGAAGTCACATCTCTCTCCAGAATTGGAGATACAGGCTTTTCTCGTTTAAGCATGGTCGTGGGCACTGAAGCTTTTGAGCAAGCGCCTTTAGATATCTCCACACTTGAACCAGGCAGCCCCGAGCGCACTGCCTTACAAACACTGCACAATGCTGTATTCGATAATGAAGGCCTTCCCGAGAACCTCCACAACCGCGTTCCACGAGACCGCAGTCAAACCGATGGCTATAGCGTCAGCAATGTGCAAGCAGCCACCAGCAATCTGCAAAGTGTGATTGACGGTTTGCCCGAAGGCAACCTGAAAGATCAGCTGCAGTCAGAACTCACCCGTATTCAGGCCCTAAACGGCGGGGCTGACGGACAACTGGTTATTGCAACGGGTGGCCAACCAGGTCAGGGCATTAACCAGACTAAATATATCGCAGATACCCAGCAAGCCATTCAAAATAATATCAGCCGACTGCAACCGGGTACCTCCAATGCTGAAGAAGGCATCACCATGATTAACGCCCAGGTTTCTCGCCTGGAATCCATGGGGGTAGACTTAGAAAGCGTGACGATCAACCCGGCTGGTTTTTATAAAACTGTGGACGCAGAGGGCAATGCCCAGATTCATCAGGGGGTACCGCCTGAGGGTGTCACGCCTGAAAACATTACTTTGGCTGATTGGTCTGTGCTTAGCCCACAAATTCAAACGGTTGCCAGCCAACCTGGTGAAGCGTTTATATCAGATACCACGCAAGCCATTCAAAACAATATCGGACGTCTGGCAAACCCAGAAGTTTCTATTTCCAATTACAGCGAAGGTATTGCGCAGGTAGAAAGCCAGATTCAGGATTTACAAAGTGCTGGGCAGCCTCTGGATAGCATTGTGATCGAAGGCTTTTATAAAACGACCAATGCTGAAGGTGTCTCTCAGATTCATGCTGGCACACCCCCTGAGGGTGTAGTGGCTGAAAGGGTCACACTCGCAGACTGGCAAAGCTCTGACACCCTGGAGCCAGGCTTAAAAGCCGCAGTAGAAAACGTAGCCAACTCAGCCACGCTGCTTCAGAATCCTCAGAGTCTCGCAGACAACGTTGAATTCAATATCGCCGTATTAAGCGATTTGATCCAAAACCGTCCTGAGAAGCCTTATCATCAGGGCGCTGCAGAAGCCTTTGTGGCTCAGATAGATGCTGATCTAAAGGCCCTGGAAGAATCCGGGCACGGTGGTTTAATCAGCACTGAACAAAATGAAGCCTACGAAACGCTTCGCAAATTTGTCATGTCATCTCGCATTGATGGTGCAACCAACCCGCCAGATGGCACAACATCCCCTGAAGCCAGTTTTGTATCCAGCCTGAACGGTGCTCTGGATGACTTCAGAAGCACACTCAGTCTCGCGTTTCGGGATGCCAAAATTGACGGAACTGAAGCCGTTGCACTCAGAAACAAAGTAGAGACCTTATCAGGATTTGTGGATCAAGCCAACGATCGTTTGCTGACGATGTTGAGCAGTCGCGGAGTCGCAGGATTACAATCGCCGACTGCAAATGGCTCAGAAACATCCGTAGCGGCGCATCAACTCAGCGCCGTGACAGCTGAAGATCTTAGCAGTGCGGGTTTTTCAATCGAAGAAAGTGCTCAGATTCTGGAAACCATTGATCGACTGGGTTCTGCGCGTGCCAGCTTAAACGTCACTTCAGAAGCCCAGTGGAGCAGCAATCTCTACGGCAGCCTCGAAGCGCTGAATAACAAACTGGATGATTTCGGTGAAAGTATTCTGGATGAAAACGGCCTGTTTAACATGCAGCCTGTACCCGCTACAGTCACCAGTACAACGAGCGGTGCAACCGAGCGGACAAGCACCACCTCTTTCACACCAGGACCCGGTCAGGCTCAGATCAACTATAACGATCAACTGGGCGTGAACTATGAAGTGGAAGGCTTAAACCCCCATCAGAGTCAAATCCGGGGACAGTCTGAAATTTATGATCGCGGTATTGACGACGATCAGAGCACCATTGCAGATAACTTTACATCCCCGACAGTAAGCAATAATCTGTCTGAGCCTGCTTTACGCGCTCAAGCAGACAGCTTTATCCAACAAATGGAAGCCCAGGGACACCAGCCACAGGTGATTGCAGCTGCTCTCAGACAAGATCTGATTGCCAATCACGGACTCACACCTGAGCAGGCTGAAGACGCCATCACACTTGGGCAAACAGATAATGTAGCTCAAACCATGGAGATGAGCGGCGAAGAGCAAACAACAACTGAAAAGTTGATGACCATGCTGTCTGAAAACCTGGGTGACTTTCTGGTTGGCCTGGGCCAGTCGATGGCCAAAACCGCTGAAGAGTTAAAAGCCCTGATTGATAAATTATTTGGTGAAGTGGCCATGCGTCTACAGCAAGCTGACCCCAATAAAATTTTAGCCTACGACACCATTTACGGTGAAGGTGGCTGGCATGGTAATGATGCCGATATTGCTGTTGGCAGACCCGATGATTACGGTACCCTGCAGTTTAATCAGACCCTTGACCGGACAATGAACGCATCAAAACCTTATTCAAGCAACTTTGCCGGAGCAGATCCCAATTACTGGCAAAGTGATGAAACGGTTCAGAACAACGAGACACGTCTGCGGCAAGCACTCAAGCTGAGCGACGATGAACCGCTTCCTACGGCCCTTCCATCTGAAGCGCAACTGAGAGAAAATGGTTTCAATCCAGGCGAAATCCAGGCCATTCATCAGGCCTGGAATGCGTTCCATACACCTACAACAAGTGCCGTTGCTCAGGCTTCTGATCGTTACAGGGAACAATTCACAGCAGGTTAATGCTCTGATACAGAGCATAACATTCTGATGACAAAACAACGCATGACTGAAGCAGGTTATTAAGGAATGTATAATTCAACTCGCCTTAAACAGGCGCTGCAAACACTGCAAGCACTGAGTGAGGAAAGAGGTAACATCAGTAAGCAACTGGCAGCATTGCGTTCACGCTGCCAATTTCGTGAACAGGTCATTGATAGTCTCTATGATTATTATGACCTGGTATCAGGGGATTATTATGCTGTTGTAGATGGACTGGTGCGATCAACAGAAGCCATTGAAATTTTGCGCGACTATATGCAAGAGCATTACGATGTGATTGATGATCAAATGCAGCGCATGCGCAAAATGCTGGATCAACCTGTAAAACCCACCGACACCATTGAGAAGCTCGATAAACTTAAAGGCTTTGTGTTTTATATGCGTCCAGAAACACCACGAACTCTGAATGCTTCTCCGAAAATGCCGCCAGGTTCTCAGACATGAGCACATCCCAGAGTTCACCTGAGCGTCGCCGCATAAGCCGAAAGCCTCCCTCCACCATAACTGAAACAACCGCCAAACAAACTCCAGAAAATAAGGTGGCGTTATCTAAAACGCCACCTGTGCCCATGGATGAATTTGAACTGCGTCTGTATCAGCAGGAAACACTGCTGAATGACGATGACTACACAACAGAACTGCGTTTGCATGTGGTCCACTATGGCGAAACCTTACTCAACCGGGTGCGTTATGAAGTGGAGTTACTCGAAAAAGAACTGGTGGCCTTGTCATCCGTTTTTAATGAGTTCCTGGACGAAGTCAAAACCATGGACGCCAAAATTGGCAAGCTCTCTACAGCCATCAACCAGGGCAAAATGCAGGCCGCCAAAGAGCTGGATCAAACCATCAAACAAGAAGTCCAGAACGTCGTTGAGCAGTTGCGGGTTCTGCCCAAAGCAGATCTGGACGGTGTGGAGATGCTGTTTCAGAACCTGGATGCCCTGCAGGACAATTACGGCATGATTCAGGCCCAGATCAAAACCCTCGATGAAATTGGCGTCAAAACCGAGCACCTCAAAAAGAACCTGCCTGCGCTCGAAAAAGGCCTCAATCAGTTTGGTAAATCTATCGAAGAGCGCCAGATGAGCCTGCTGGTAGGGGAAGAAGAAGACAAAGCGCCTGAAATCGATTACGATGAATTGCGTCAGGAACTGATGAGCACCCTGCTGAATCAGCGCCGCGCCATGATTAACCATCTGCGCCAGGCCCAGACCATGGCCAACCCCAAAGAGGTGGAGCTGCTCAAACGCAACCAGCAGAGTTTTGAGCAAGGCTTTGCGCAGATCAGTGAACAAATCAAGCTGCTCGAAGAAGCCGGACAGAATATTACCGAACTGCAGGAGCAGCTGGAGCCGGTGGCTTCAGGGCTGCGCCAGTTTGAACGGGCACTGGCCTCAAACCAGTTTTTGGCTTTCAGTCAGAAAATTTACGATGAAGTGGCCATTGTCAACGAACAGATTGAAGAAGCCCAGGCCTGCGACAATTTTGATGATCTGGAAATTCTGCGCGAAAATGTTGAAGCCCTGTTCGAAAACTGTGATGCCATGGCCGATGAACTGGATGTTCTGGCCGATCAGGGCCTGGATATTGATCCTGTGATTGAGCACTACGACGTGCTGCGCATGGCGATTGAACAATTTGAACGCATGGTACAGGAAGCAGCCAACCGCATTGGCCTGGCCAGCGGTCGTCTGTGAAATGGCAAACCCGGCGTTTTGTTGACCTGCCTTCTACCCAGAGCTGGCTCAAACAGCACGCCGCCGAATTGCCGGAGGGTACCTGTATTTATGCCCGGCAGCAGTCAGCTGGACAGGGTCGGCAGACACGCACCTGGCACTCTGCAGCAGGCGGCCTGTATTTCTCTTTTTTATTAAAACCTGCCAGCCTTCTGCCAGAGCTGCCCTGGGCCCTGTGGTGGGCCTGTTTGCAAACCCTGGAAAAAAACAGTGGCCTGACCTTTCAACTCAAAGCCCCCAATGATATTCTCTGGCAGAAGCACAAACTCGCTGGCATGCTGGTTGACAGCCAAATACAAGGTCTTGAGCCCCAGTATTACATCTGTGGTGTTGGCTTTAATCTGAATCAAATACAGATTGACATCTCTGAACAGTCAGCATGTTCTCTGTGGCAGATTACAAAAAAGATCTGGTCATTGGAATCTTTTTTAGTATCTTTTCAGGACCACTTTGCGGCCAACTATCAATTACTGACGAATAGTACAGCCTTTGAGCGATCACTTCTCCTGGCGCTTGGCGAGCGCAAGGTCCAAATCAGCTATAATAAAACAAATGAAATCCTCTTTAAGGAGTATTGGCATGAGTACAGAGCAAAAAGATGAGATTCTGCATTTTTTAACCAAACCGCTCAGTGAAGATGAACTCAAAAAATACAAAGATTTTATGGCATCAGAAAACTTTCAGTATATGGTTCGCTTGTACCATGCGCAAACCGCCCTGAATAGCCTGAGACAGGTCTTGCATTTTTTTCTCAAAAACGAAAAATATGCTTTTGAAAGTATTTTCGTGGCTGTTATTAATCTCTGGTTGCAACAAGTGCACCTGATAGAACCCAGTTTCGACAAAACAGCTATTGAAAGCTGGTCCAGACAACCTGTGCTGTTGTCCCACATTTTATCTCAGTTTGCTTTAAACACACTTCAGGAACATGAGGCCCTACTAGAGTCAAACTACCCGCCTGAACTGGAGGAAATGTATGAAGAATGGGAAGAATTTTTACCCGTGGAAGCCTTTGATCCCAGAGAAAGCGACAAAATATCTTTGTCAGAGGTCGAAGAAGTATCTAAAATACTTTTAAACCTCCAGCACGAACTAGAAACAACGCCAGATATTAAAACAGAACGTGCAGACTATCTGGAGATCTGGACTCAGTTGCTTTTACAACTTCATTTTTTTGCTGTTGAAGATGAAGCTGAACTGTATTTTATGCTCATTAAAAATTGGGCTTTGTTTTCAAAAACACTGCCCATACTGGTTAATTTAATGATTTTATTGCAAGGCTATGAAGAACTTCTTTTGCCTGATAATCAGGATAAATTCAACAACTTGATGCAGGATCCTGAAGTGCAGCAAGCCCTGCTGCAACGCCTACAAAACATCATTCCAGCAAAGCAGGATCCATAATCAGACGGCTGCGCAACTGCCCCTGCACAATCTGGCCCAGGCCCAGAAACTGCCCCGCAGGGGTGTGCAAGCGCAAGAGTTCGCTGTCAGCCGCTTCCCAGAGGGGGCTCTGGCCATAAACCAGCTGCTGTGCCACTTCAGCCGTCAGCGACAGCACAGGAATGTGCGCTAACAGCGCTTCGGCAAGCAGACCCGGTTCAGGCACAGCGCTCAGGGGCTCAAGAGAATCAAGTGACAGACAGATCTCCAGTGGTACCCCGTTGGCACGGGTGCGCACCAGGCTGGCCAGGGCGGCGCCACAGCCCAGGCGCTGCCCCAGATCATGGGCCAGCGAGCGAATATACGTCCCTGCAGAGCAGCTGACATCCAGTACCAGATCGGGCGTTTGCCAGGTCTGCAGCTGAATATGCTCAATTTCAACCTGGCGCAGCGGACGCTCAGGCACATCAATGCCCTGCCGGGCCAGCTTGTAAAGGCGCTGGCCCTGATACGAGACAGCCGAAACCATCGGCGGCAGTTGCTGCTGGGGGCCTTCAAAAACGACCAGTGCTTCTCTGATCTGGTCTGCCGTCAGCGCGGGAACGGGTGAGGTATTCAGCACCTGGCCCGAAAGATCCCAGGTATCGGTGGTCAAACCCAGGCGAATGTGGGCACGATAGGCTTTGCCACCTGGCAGATACTGAATCAGCCGGGTGGCCTTGCCCAGCGCCAGCACCAGTACACCTGTGGCGTCGGGGTCAAGGGTACCCGTATGACCGATTTTGCGCAAACCCAGGCGCTTGCGGGCCACAGCCACGACATCATGAGAGGTATAGCCTGCCGGTTTATCAATCGGCAGCCAGCGGGCCAGCATCACGCGTCGAGATCGCCCCGGGCCTTGAGCTCATCCAGAATAGACAGAACGCGCGCGCCCTCTTCAAAGGATTTATCGAGCTTAAAATGCAACTCTGGCACCGCGCGCAGACGCAGCTGTGCCGCCATTTCAGAACGAATAAAACCCCGGGCGGAAGCCAGACCTTCCATAAAATCTTTTTGCTCGGCTTCAGAACCAAACACCGAAATAAAAATTTTGGCGTGCTTCATATCGCCGGTCAGCTCCACGCGGGTAATGGAGCCAAAGTGATCCTGTACACGCAAATCCCGGACCCCAAATTGCAGGATTTGACTCAGAACGCGCTGAATTTCAGCGCTGACTTTTTCGAGTCGGATGGATTTGGCCATGACATGCTCCTCGGTTTCAGATATACTCTCAGCTTAACACAGACACAGGGCCTTTTCGGGCGCTTCCAGACACCCGTTCAAAGGTCAAGTGACGATTGCCCGCTATCTCCGCTATAATGATACTCAAGCAGTAAGATAGAAAGAGCATCTTGTGACTCGATACCGGCCCGTTCCGCGCACCTTGTCTGATCTGATGCGACGCCTGGCAAAGCGCCCGCAAAACGCCCCTGAGTTGCTGCCCCCTGAGGCATTGGCAGCCCAGCGGGTGCCCATGGTCGATCCCAGGCAACTCTTTCAGGGCGTCACCATCCGCGCCAGTCAGGATGCCCAGACCCGTCAGCAGATTGCCCGCGAAGGCTTTAAGTCACCTGAAGCTTTGTTTGGCGAGCAACGGCTGGCCACACCCGGCCAGAACCTGGCCAGCCCGCAGGCACTGGATATGCTGCCCGGCCAGCCCCAGCCTGAGATCCAGCTGGCGCCGCTGCCTTCTGATGCTGAAATTGCCGAAATCCGGCAGCGGCTGCAGACCAGTAAAACCGACGAAAAAACCCACGATGCCTGAACCCTGGCTGTTTTATCCTGAGGCCTGCCTGGCCCATCTGACCGCAGGTCATCCCGAATCGCCTGAACGGCTGCAGGTGATCTGGCAAGCCCTTGAGCATCACCAGATTCTGAATCATTTGCGCGTGCAGGCCCCCCAACCCGTACCGCTGGAACTGGTGCAGCGCATTCACCAGCCGGCATATATGCAAAGCCTGCAGCGTTTTTGCGATCAGGCCGGCACCGGCCGACGCATTGATGAAGACACAGTTGTTTCAAAGGGCACCTATCCCGCTGTGCTGGCTGCAGCCGGGGCGGCTGTTGAGATGGCCGAAGCCCTGACTTCTGGCCGTTGTCAGCAGGCCTTTTCGCTGGTGCGCCCCCCCGGACACCACGCCATGCCGGGCTATCTGATGGGCTTCTGTTTTTTTAACAATATTGCCCTGGCAGCACTGTATGCCCTCGAACAGCTGGGCTTGCAGCGCATTGCCATCCTGGACTGGGATGCCCATCATGGCAACGGTACCGAACATATTTTTTATCAGGATCCCCGCGTGCTCACGGTCTCCTGGCACCAGGACCCCAATTGGCCCGGCACCGGTGCCTGGCAGGATCAGGGCGAAGGGGCCGGTGCAGGCTACAGTCTGAACGTGCCACTGCCGACGGGCTCAGGGCTCAAGGCCTTTGAGCTGACCTGGCAGCAAGTGGTTTTGCCCGCCTTAAAACGCTTTCAGCCCCAGCTGCTGCTGGTAGCGGCAGGTTATGACGCTCACCACGCAGACACACTGACCCAGATGGGCATGACAGCCACAGGCTTTGCCCGCCTGACTGAGCAGATCATGCAGGGGGCAGAGCAACTCGGAAACCTGCCGGTTGGCTTTGTGCTGGAGGGCGGCTATAATCTGGATGGGCTGAGCAACAGCGTCAGCGCCACCCTGCTGACCTTGTTGCATCAGGAGGCCCACCCTTTGCGTGAGCAGATGCCTGCACCACCTGAAACCGATTCAGCAGAAGCCCTGCAGACCCTGATCCAAAACTTACACACCCATCCGCTCTTGCGAAAGGAAAAACCTGTATGAAAAAAATCATGGTGATAACCAGCGGGGGAGATGCTCCCGGCATGAACGCCGCCATTCGGGGTGTTCTGCGCGAAGCCAGCTTTAACGATATTCAGGTCTATGCTGCTTATGAGGGCTACAAAGGCCTGGCCGAAGGCAATATTCTGCCGCTGCGCAACCACGATATTGCCGGCACCCTGCAGCTTGGGGGAACCATTCTGGGCACAGCACGCTACCCCCAGTTTCAGGAAAAGCCTTATATGACCAAAGCCTATCGTAACCTGCAAGAAAGCGAAATTGAAGCCCTGATTGTGATTGGTGGCAATGGTTCCCTGAGCGGCGCCCATGACCTGCATACAGCCTTTGGCCTGCCGGTGGTGGGCGTGCCCGCATCGATTGACAACGACCTCTCAGGCACCGATATGGCCATTGGTGTCGATACAGCCCTGAACACCATTGTGTACAATGTCGATAAAATCCGCGATACCGCCGCTTCTCATGGGCGCATCTTTGTGATTGAGGTCATGGGGCGCGACTGCGGCTACTTAGCGCTGAACTCGGCCATTTCCTGTGGCGCGATTACGGCCCTGATTCCTGAGTTACAGGATGAATTCAGCCCTGATGCCTTTGGTAACCTGGTACACAAAGCCTTTCAGCGCTCCAAAAAGCACGCCATTGTGATCAAAGCCGAAGGCTTTAATCGCCACAGTGATGCTGCTCTGAAAGACATGCTGACAGCCTACCTGCAGGAACGCGGCATGGAGCGGGTCAGCATGCGCTTTACCAACCTCGGGCACATCCAGCGCGGCGGAGCCCCCACCTCCTTTGACCGTCTGCTGGCCAGCAAACTTGGCATTCACGCCGTGCGCAACCTGCTGGCGGGCAAAAGCGACATTATGGTGGGCCTGGTCAAAAACACCATTACCTCCTGCCCGCTGACCGAAATCGGAAAGGGCAAGCGCGACCGGGTGCTGGCCCTGTACGAAGAGTATATGCACCATGAAATCATGATGTCGAAAAAACTGACCCCCAGCAGCTGAATGCAGACGGCAGCCCTGAAGGATCAGTACGAAAACTTTCCCTTTCCACCGCTCCAGATCGGCGCGCTGGCTCATGTTGCCCCTCCGCCGGCGGACGCCCGCTTTGCCTGCTGGTATACCCGGCGGCAATGGCCACTGAATCCCCTGCGTATTCTGGACGCCGGCTGCGGCACCGGCTTTTCGACCCTCAAACTCAGTGAAGCCAACCCGGATGCACAGATTGTGGCCCTTGATATAAGCCAGAACGCCTTGCAGATCGCCGGACAACGCCTGGCAGCAGCGGGCTGGCTACAGCACGGCAAGCACTGGCAGCATCCACAGCACAGCGGCCAGATTGCGCTGCTGCAGGCCGATTTACAGGCCCTTCCGGATCTGGGCCATTTTGACTATCTGCACTGCTCAGGGGTCATTCACCATCTGCCAGATCCGCTGCGGGGCTTAAGGCATTTGCGGCGCAGCCTGAGCGATCAGGGTGTGGCCTATCTGATGGTCTATGCCGGGGCCAGTCGCCAGATGATTGCCCAGATTCAGCAGGTCCTGCAGCTGCTGTGGCGTGATCCCACAGACTGGCGCGAAGGTCTGATGCTGTGTCGCAGCCTGCTACGGGATCTGCCCGAAGGCCACCCCTTTCAGCAGCACTACCAGCAGGCCTGCCAGACCGTTGGTGAGCTGCTGGGACCTGAAGTGGCCTACAGCGACGCCTTTCTGGTGGACACCTATCTGCAGCGCTGTGAGCACCGCTGGTCGCAGCCCGAATGGTTTACGCTACTGCGCCAGGCAGGCTTTGCCCCCGCGCGCTGGCTGGACGAAAGCAGCTGGCAGCCAGCACAGTACCTGCCAGGCCTGCCGGATTACCTGCAGCGCCTCTCACCCGAAGCGCGCTGGGCCCTGGCCGATCAGCTGCGCCCCGCGCAGCATTTTGCACTCTATGTATTGCCTGAAGCCCTGTCCGTGCCTGATTTGCCGACTTTACAGCCCGATCAGGCCGTCTGCGTACCCCATTTTATTCAGCTGCAGCACAGGGAGGAGAGCCACTGGCTTGACAATGGCCGGGGGCAGCAGCTGAGACTTGACACAGCCTGCACCTTTGCCTGGCAGCATTTAAAACGTCAGCCAGCCCCTATCAGCTGGCAAAGCCTCTGGCAAGCGGTGCAGCAAGCATACCCTGAGTACCCGGCCACCGAGTTCTGGCATTTTGCCCGCTTGCTGCTGCAACATGAGTTTGTCGGGCTTTTGGTATCCAAAGCTTTGACTTGACAAGTCAGGGAGAGGGTTTGAGAGCCCTAAATAGCCTGTAAGTATTGTCCGTGTTGGATTTAAGCTAAAATGGGGCATCCCTCGAAAGGAAGCCCCCAAAATAATGCTTAAGATTCA
>JACYMC010000099.1 GCA_015272195.1 Candidatus Sericytochromatia bacterium | reverse complement strand
CCCGAAATATACCCTACACCTTATGTGAACGCACCTTTGTGAGAAATGCGGGCTAGCCAGCAAGCCCGGCGTGCGCTCACCAGCTGACGGTGACAGCAGGTCCCTGTATCAACGGGGCCTGCTTCAGCTTGATGCGGAATGGAGCAGGGCCGGACTGGCTTCTGCTACAAAGTCGATCAGGCGGCGGGTGCGCAGGGGCAGGCTGAGGGTCGGCGGATAAAGCAGGTGTATATTGCGGGGGGCACCGGCCCATTGCGGCAGCACCCGCACCAGCTGGCCGCTGGCCAGGGCTTCACGGGCATAAAAGTCGGGCAGGGTGGCAATGCCCTGTCCACTGAGCGCCAGCTGATACAAGAGCGAAAACTGGTTGCAGGCAAAAGCACTGCCGCTGAGAGGCAACAGTGCTTCGGGCAGCACGCTGCTGGCCGTATAGGGGTTGTCGTTGATAAAGCGCAGCAGAGCAAAGTTTTTTAAGGCCGCCAGATCGGATGGCGGGCCGCCGGCCTGATCCAGATAGGCCGGAGCCGCCACCAGAATCAGTCTGACTTGCCCCAGGACGCGCTGCATCAGACTGGTGTCTTCCAGCTGGCCGATGCGAAAGGCCAGATCCAGCTGCTGGCCAATCAGGTCAAGATAGGTATTGCCCAGATGCAGGGCAAAGCGAATCTCTGGATACTGGGTCCGAAAGCGCTGCATCAAGTGCAAAAGCACGGCCTGGGGAAAGTCTTCGGGGGCCGTCAGGTGTAGCGTACCCGAGAGGGCACAGTGGGCCTCAGCGGCTTGTTGCAGGTTGTGCTCAAGCCGCCGCAGCAGGGGCTGGTTCTGCTGAAACAGATTCAGGCCGGCTTCGGTCAGGCGGGTCTGGCGCGTGGTGCGCTGCAGCAACTGCAGGCCCAGCTCGCTTTCCAATCGCTGGGTGGCGCGGCTGACCCTGGATTTGGGCTGTTTCAGCCGCTGGGCGGCCTGGGTAAAACTGCCGTGCTCGGCAACGGCCAGAAAGCTTTTGAGCAGGTTCAGATCCATTGTTCTATTTTTGCAACAGTAAAGTGCATTTTTGTCTCTTTGTGAAACAATCGGGCTGCCCCCATAATAAAAACAATCCCGCTGAAACACAAGTTCAGCTTTCAAATAAATAGCCCAGGAGGCTCTTTAAAGATGTTGAAATCCATTTTAAATCTGGTGATGACCCCCACGGCCCGGCGCCAGGATCTTGGACTGCTCTTGCTGCGGCTGAGCGTGGGCGCGGTCTTTGTCTTTCATGGCAGCCAGAAGCTCTTTGGTGCTTTTGGCGGACACGGCATTGCCGGCTTTGCCGGCTATCTGGGCCAGCTGGGCGTGCCTTTGCCCGTCATGAACGCCTGGCTGGCGGCGTCGGCTGAGTTTTTTGGCGGTCTGGCCCTGCTGCTGGGTTTGGCCACGCCACTGGCCGCAGTGCCCCTGACCATCACCATGCTGGTGGCGGGCTTCACGGCCCACAGCGGTTTTGATATCACCCAGGGCGGCAATGAGTACACCCTGGTGCTGGCCAGTGTGGCGCTGGCGCTCGGTCTCAACGACCCTGGCCGCTACAGCCTGCAGGGCCTGTTTGTCTCAGCTGCCTCTGTGACTGAGGCCACCCCGCTCAGCCGCCAGACGGAGTTGCTCAGCGCATGACGGCTTCCAACACCGCCACGACCCGCCTTCCCGTGCTCTTTGTGGGGCACGGTAGCCCGATGAACGCCCTCGAAGACAATGCTTTTACGCAGAGCTGGCGGCAGATTGCGGCTGAAATACCGCGTCCGCGTGCCATTCTGGCCGTCTCGGCCCATTGGTACCTGTCGGATCAACGGGTCACGGCCCAGGCCTGGCCTCGTACCATTCACGACTTTTATGGCTTTCCGCAGGCCCTGTTTGACGTGCAGTACCCGGCACCCGGTGCGCTGGAACTGGCGGCTGAAACGGCCCGTGCCTTTAGCCCGCCGCTGGGCCTGGATCATGGCACCTGGTCGGTGCTGCGGGTGATGTACCCGGCAGCAGATATTCCGGTTTACCAGCTGAGTCTGGATACCCGGCTCAGCGGCCCCGAGCACCTGAAGATGAGCCCGCAACTGCAGGCGCTGCGTGAGCAGGGCGTGCTGATTCTGGGCAGTGGCAATATTGTGCACAATCTGCGCCTGATTCAGTGGGGCCTTGCCGGTGGGCACGACTGGGCCGAGGCCTTTCAGGCCCAGAGCCAGACCCTGATCCGGGAGCGCCAGGATCAGCGTCTGGCCCGCTTTGAGGAACTGGGCACAGCCGCCCAGCTGGCGATTCCCAGCCCGGATCACTTTTTGCCTCTGCTTTATGTGCTGGGGGACAGTGAGGCCGATGAACCCCAGCACTGGTTCAATACAGCCTGTGTGATGGGTTCGCTCTCGATGGATTCGGTGTTAATCGGTTGAAGTCGCGGAGCTGCCTGGGGGGCTGAGTATCCCAGGCGGGCTCAGCTGTGTCAGAATCAGCGGCTCTGTTTCGGTGATGATCAAGCTGTGTTCATACTGCACCGTATCAAAGCGTTTGGCCGTGCAGAGGGTCCAGCCGTCTTTGGCCTCGTAGACGCTTTCGGCCCCGGTTGAAATAAAGGGTTCAATGGTGATCACCGTACCGGCCCTGAGTTTGCGCCGGTCTTTGCGGTTATCATAGGGCGCAATAAACTCAGGGTCTTCGTGCAGGGCCCTTCCGACACCGTGGCTGCCGAGGTTGCGGATCACGGAGTAGCCGCGGGCACGGGCTTCGGCCTGGATCACTTTGCCAATGCCGTTGAGGGGCAGGCCAGCACGGGCCACCTGAATCGCTGCAGCCAGGATTTCCTGACCGGCCTGGCAGAGACGCTGGCGTGCCGGGCTCACAGGTGTCACACAAAAGGAAGCCCCGGTATCAGCAAAAAAGCCGTTTTTTTCGGCGGATACATCGATATTGACCAGATCGCCGGGCTGGAGTTTCAGTGCGCCGGGAATACCGTGGGCCACGGCTTCATTGACGCTGATACAGGTGGCACCGGGAAAGTTATAGGCCAGCTTCGGAGCTGAGCGGGCGCCAGCTTCGCTGAGCCACTGCTGGCCCAGCTGATCGAGTTCGGCGGTTGTCATACCGGGCTGCAGGCTGGCTCCCATGCGCTGCAGCACATCGGCCACAATGCGTCCAATGGCTTGTAATTGCTGGCGTTCAGCTTCTGTTTTGACGTTCATGCTGTGTTTCCTCTGTCAGATCCTGCTTTGAGCATAGCGCAAGGCGGGATCAGGCAGGCGCTGCTGATAGGTCTGCCCAAAATAAGTTTGGTGTAAAATGTCGCTGCGGTAAACCATGAGCTGATTATCGTCAGAATACCGTGAGACCTGCTTGTTCGGAGGCGTCAAAATCTGTGGAACTGTTGATTAAGCGGCAAAATTAATGCTAAAATGAAACCATCTCTTGATATGTCTTTATAAAAGCTGGCATGGATCGCCGGGCAGACATCAGAGAGTTTATTCACGGAGGATACAACCATGGAAGTCAGTCGACCCTTTAGTCCTGGCGAAGATCTCTTGCGTCAGCAACTGCTGCAGCAGCCGCTGACAGGTTCCGACAGTTCTGCAGCCACTGACAGTCGCTATTCTGTGCAGGCTGTTCAGGCGGTCCAGGAAAGCCAGAACGATGGCGAAACCGAATTGACAGAAGACGAAAAGCAGGCTTTTAAAGAAGCCACCCAGGAACTGGACACCCTGCTGAAGCCCCTTTCGATTGGCCTGAGCGTTCAGCGTATTGAGTCGCTGAACCGTTTGTATGTGCAGCTGTTTGACCGCGAAACCGGTGAAACCCTGCGCGAGGTGCCGCCCCGAAAAATCATTGAAATGCAGGAAAACATCCGCGCTTTTCGGGGTCTGCTGTTTGATAAATTCAGCTAAAGCTTTTAACAGGCTTTTTATGCTTCCGTGATCAGAATTAACAGTTTTTTATCACGCCTTGTTTATGATGGTCTGAACCATCAACACAATGAAGTGTGTTTTTTATGTTCAGCCTTTCCGCTGCTGCTTCCAGGGCTTACCAGACGCCTTCCGGTTTGGATGCCTTTTCGCTTTTGTCCGCGCCGATTTCACCCCTGCATCTGGCTGAAGCGGAGGGCTTAAACCTATTGGCCAGCCTGTTTTCTGAGCAGCCTGGTCTGGCTGATTTTGACCGGAATCACTATGCTTTACCGATTCTGGTGGCTTATGTTCAGGCTGACAGTGCGGCCTTTTTGCTTGAAGCCTGGTGTCGTTCGGGCTTATACCACCTCTATAATCTGCTTTTGCTGGCAGAGCCTGAGGTCTTGACGCAGCCAGCGGTCCATGAGCTGCTACAGGCTTCTCCGGCCGCGCTGGAACATCTTTGTCTGCGTTCTCCCCAGTCGATACAGCCAGGGGCTTTAATGGCTGCGATTCAGACCTATCTTCTCTGCCAGGAACCGCACAGCTATTTGCGCCTTGAACCGCATGACCCCTGGATGCAAAGCGCCATGCGCCTGGGCTTGCTCGCCCTCAGTGCACACAGTACGGCGCCCATCTCATTGAGCAGCTCCCGTTCAGAACGCTGTGGTTTTCTGGTGGATCATCAATCGCCCCGGGCCCTGGCCTGTGAACTGTATACCCTCTTGTTCTATGACTGGGAAGAGCTTCGGCATGTGGCCGCCAACGGTCAGCAGTGGGCCCATCAGCGCCAGCTTTCTTACTAAAATCCGGTAATAAAAAAGCCCCCGGTGAAAACCGGGGGCTTTTGCTTACAGCTGTTTAGAAAATCTGAGCGCTCAGGCCGAGAGCTGCAGGGGCGCTGATCAGGCCTGCACCAAACTGGGGATCGTAACCGGGATCCCCCAGGTCAACGGCGGTGCCCATCAGGCGCTGCTTGACTTCCACATTGCTCATGTTGGGGTTGCGCTCCAGCATCAGGGCTACCAGACCAGCCACAGCGGGCGTGGCCATGGAGGTACCGGTCAGGTTGCCGTAGCGGTTGTTGGGCAGGGTAGACATAATCTGGGTGCCGGGAGAAGACACTGACTTCCAGTCACCATAAGCACCCTGGCGGCGATTCTGAACGTCCACGTTACCGACGCCGACCACACCTTCAAAACCAGGTTTGTTGGCCAGGTTATCGGGCACAGAGCGGGGGTTGTACTGAGCGGAGTTGGACAGCGCGGCCAGAATCACCACGTTTTTGTCGAGAGCGTATTTCACGGCGCGTTTGATGGTTTCTTCCACAGAAGCAGAGGGGAAATCCCAGCCCAGGCTCAGGTTGATGGCGCGGGCACCGTTGTCAGCAGCCCAGATAATGCCGGCGGCCACTTCGGGTACGCTGCCACGGCTGATGGCGCGGACAGGCATGATTTTGGCGTTGGGCGCAATACCGGCGATGCCCTGGCCGTTATTGGCTTCGGCAGCAATAATGCCGGCCACGTGGGTGCCGTGATAGTGGCCGTCCTGGGGGGGCGTGCCGGGCTGCTCAGCGTTATAGCCGTCGATGATGTTGTTCTGCAGATCGGGGTGGGCCAGATCCACGCCGGTGTCAACCACGGCCACTTTGACGCCTTTGCCGGTCGCTGCACTCCAGGCCTGCTGGACGTTGATGGCTTTCAGGGCCCACTGCTGATCCAGCATGGGGTCGCCGGAACGGCTGGCGGGTGGGGTGTTGACGACCTGGGGTTCACCCACAATACGGCGAGGAGACTGGTCGGGACCCGCAAAGGTGATCTGGGGATCGCGGGTCAGAACGCTCATGTCACCGCGCATCTGTACACCCTCGAAGACGGCAACGCCAATCTGGGGAATATCACGCACAAAACGGCCGCCGGTCTGCTGCTCGAGTTGCTGAATTTTCTGCTGGGAAAGCGCACCCTGGTAACCCACCAGCAAACGGCTTTCAATGGTGCTGGCAGCACCGGCATTCATCTGGCCGACCTGCACAGGATTACGCGGCATCATGCCGGGAGCGGGCAGCTGGGTCATGGGGGTCTGGCAAGCGCTGAGGGCCAGGGCGCCCAGAACCATACCTGTGAGAGAGCGGGTTACATGTGTGCGTTTCATGAAGGGGGAGGTCTCCTTAAGTTTGTCTTTTGATTAAATTAAGTTGTAGTTAAAAAGCAGTTAAACTTGCGTTCCTTTTGTATTTTAACCTGAAAAAAAATCAAAATCAAGCCGGAAGCCAGCACTGGTGCGGCACTTGGTTGTCAGTTCAGATTTTACTCATGTATACTTGATTCAAAGTGCAGACACACGATTATCAGCGGCATCCCAACAGCGCATTGTTCTGTGTTCTGGCAGCAATCAAACCTACGACTAACCTGATTAAGAGGCACATCATGCTCAGAGAAAACATGCTCCGCGAAAAAATGCAGTACGTTCCCACCGTGGTTGAGCAAACAGGTCACGGCGAGCGGGCCTATGATATTTTCTCCCGTCTGCTGAAATCCCGGATTGTGTTTCTGGGTACACCGATCAACGATCAGATCGCCAATTTGATTGTGGCCCAGCTCTTGTTCCTGGAAGCCGAAGATCCTGACAAGGAGATTTCGCTTTACATTAACAGCCCGGGTGGATCCGTGACCTCTGGTCTTGCGATTTACGACACCATGCAGCACATCAAAGCCCCTGTCGTCACCATCTGCGTGGGTCAGGCCGCCAGTATCGCCGCTGTGCTGCTGGCCGGTGGTGCCGAAGGCAAGCGCATGGCGCTGCCCAATTCACGGGTGATGCTGCACCAGCCCCTGGGCGGTGCCCAGGGCCAGGCTACTGATATTGAGATTCATGCCCAGGAAATTCTGCGCATTCGCAAACGCCTCAACTTTTTGCTGGCCCATCACAGCAAGCAGGACATTGAGCGCATTGAAAAAGACACCGATCGTGATTTCTATATGACAGCAGACGCCGCCAAAGAATATGGCCTGGTCGATCAGGTCATCCAGTCCCAGTCTGTGCAGGCTGCGCAAGAAATGGAAAAAGAGCGCGCCCAGGACAGCGACAAAAAAGATTAACCCTGAGAGTGGGCAAGCATGGCAAAGTATAAAAACAACCAACCCAAGTGCTCTTTCTGCGGAAAGACACAGGATCAGGTCCGCAAGCTGATTGCGGCCCCAGGCGTCTACATTTGTAACGAATGTGTGGATCTCTGCAATGAGATTCTCGAAGAAGAACTCTACGATCCCGAAGAAGCTGCCCAGGCCGAAGGCAGCGCAGCGCTTGAACTCAAAGATATTCCTAAACCCAAAGCCATTCGCAAGGTGCTGGATCAGTACATTATTGGCCAGGACAAAGCCAAAAAAGTGCTCTCTGTCGCCGTTTATAACCACTACAAGCGGCTGGCCAGCAATCTGGGCAATGCCGATGAGATCGAGATTCAGAAATCCAATATTCTGCTGGTGGGCCCGACAGGCTCCGGCAAAACCCTGCTGGCCCAGACCCTGGCCCGCGTGCTGAACGTGCCCTTTGCCATCGCCGACGCCACCAGTCTGACTGAAGCCGGCTATGTGGGCGAAGACGTCGAAAACATTCTGCTGCGTCTGCTGCAGGCCTCTGATTTTGACGTCAAAAAAGCCGAGCGCGGCATTATCTATATCGACGAAGTGGATAAAGTGGCCCGCAAATCTGAAAACACCTCCATTACCCGCGATGTCTCGGGCGAAGGTGTGCAGCAGGCCCTGCTCAAAATGATGGAGGGCACGGTGGCCAACGTGCCGCCTCAGGGCGGACGCAAGCATCCTTATCAGGAGTTTATCCAGATCGATACCAGCAACATTCTGTTTATTCTGGGCGGCGCGTTTGTGGGCCTGGAGCAAGTGATTGGTGCTCGCGTGGGCGAAAAGAACATGGGCTTTGGGGCAGATATTATGTCCAAAAAGAACGACGAAGCCCATATCGCCGAACTCTATGAAAAAATGCTGCCGGAAGATCTGCTCAAGTATGGCATGATTCCCGAGTTTATTGGTCGTATCCCGATTACGGCCACGTTAAATCCGCTCGACAAGGCCACCCTGCGCAAAATCCTCTCGGAGCCCAAGAACGCGATTATCAAGCAGTTTAAAAAGCTGATGCAGATGGATGGCGTAGATCTGAGCTTTACGGATGAAGCCATGGATATGATCGTGGAAGAGGCCCAGAAGCGCAAAACCGGTGCCCGTGCCCTGCGGGCCATCGTTGAAGGCATTATGCTGGACGTGATGTACGAAGCTCCCTCTCACAGTGACCTCAAAGAATGTGTGATCACCCGCGAGTGGATGGAAAAAGACGGCGAAGCCAATCTCTTTACCTGGTTGTCTGAAAACAAGCAGAAGCAACTGCCTAAGAACGAAATTGCCTGATGACCATTAATATGGATCAGCCCGCAAAGGGCGCGCCAGCCGCCAAAAAACGCGGCAAAAAAGCGGCAGCCAAGCCGGTTGAAACGGAGAGCAGCAAAGCCAAAAGCCGCAGTCAATCGATGGTTTTGCCGGTGATTCCGCTCAAAGACATGGTGGTCTTTCCGCGTATGATTCTGCCGCTCTTTATTGCCCGGCCCAATTCGCTCAAGGCCCTGGATGAAGCCCAGGCCAATAATGGCCAGCTGGCCCTGCTGGCCCAGGTGGATCCAACCCACGCTTACCCTGAGCAGGCTCACTTGCCTAAAATTGGCGTGCATGCCCAGATTCTGCAGGCCCTGCGCATGCCTGACGGCAGCACCCGTATTATGGTGGAGTGTCGCCAGCGCATCCGGCGCACCCGCTGGCTGAATGACGAGCCCTTTTTGCAGGGGCGTTTTGTGCCAATTGAAGAGCCCGAGCAAAGCCTGAGCCCGGAGCAGGAAGTGCTGGTGCAGCTGATGACGCGCCAGTTTGAAATATTTATTCAGCAGGCCAGCCAGGGCCTGTCTGAAATGGTGGACCATGTGCCCAATCTCGAAGAACCGGGCGCGCTTGCTGATATGATTGCGGCCTTTCTGAGTGTGCCTGTTGAAGACAAACAGCGCATTCTGGAGACCCTAAAACCGCTGCAGCGCCTGGAAGCCGTTGGCCGCCTGCTCAATAAATCTCTGGAGCTGCAGGCCATTGAAAACCAGATCAACAGCAAGCTCAAAGAAACCATTGATCAGCACCAGAAAGAATACTTTCTGCGCGAAAAGATCCGTGCTATCCGCGAGGAGTTGGGCGAAGAGTCGGGCGCAGAAGCCGATACCTACCGCGAAAAAATCGCTGCCCTGACGCAGCCCGAAGTCCAGAAACAGGCCCGCAAAGAGCTGGCACGCCTCGAAAAAATGCCCCAGATGTCGGCTGAAAGCGGTGTGATCCGTACCTATCTCGACACCCTGCTGGAACTGCCCTGGCATGAAGAAGAGCCAGAAGCAGTGAATCTTAAAAAAGCCTCTGAACGTCTGGATCAGGAGCATTTTGGCCTCGACAAGGTCAAAGACCGCATCCTCGAATACCTGGCCGTGCAGAACCTGACACAGGCTCCGCCCAAAGCCGTGCTCTGTCTGAGCGGCCCGCCGGGCGTGGGTAAAACCTCACTGGCCCGGGCCGTGGCCGAAGCCACGGGCCGTAAATTTGAACGCATTGCTCTGGGTGGTGTAGGCGACGACGCGGAAATCCGTGGTCATCGCCGCACTTATATCGGGGCTTTGCCGGGTCGCCTGATTCAGGCCCTGCAGCGGGCGGGTACAACCCATACCGTGATTCTGCTGGACGAACTCGACAAGCTCACCCGCCGCTTCAGCGGTGATCCAGCCTCAGCCCTGCTGGAGGTGCTGGACCCTGAGCAGAACAACGCCTTCCGCGATCACTACCTGGAAGTGCCCTTTGATCTGTCAAAAGTCTTTTTTATCTGTGCTGCCAACGTGACCCACACCATACCTGGGCCTTTGCTTGACCGTATGCAGGTGCTGCGCCTGAGCGGCTACACCGAAGCCGAAAAACTGCAGATTGCCCGCCGCCACCTGATTCCCCGCCAGGCCGAACAAAACGGTCTCAAAGATGAAGGCCTCAGCCTGACCCAGCCAGCGCTTATGCATCTGCTGCGCCGCTATACCCGCGAAGCGGGCGTGCGCGAGCTGGATCGTTTGATCGGCCAGTGCTTTCGCTGGTATGCCCGCAAAAAGGTCGAGGGCGAAAAGGTCAAAAAGCAGATCAGTTCGCTCAAGCAGCTCAGCGCCATTCTTGGCCCGCCCCGTTATAAGAACGGGGAAGTGCACAGCAAAGACACAGTAGGCCTGGTCAACGGCCTGGCCTGGACTTCCACCGGCGGTTCGGTGCTGCCTGTTGAAGTCGCGCTCTCACCCGGCAAGGGCAAGCTGCGCACCACCGGCAGCCTCGGTGAGGTCATGAAAGAATCCATGCAGCTGGCCCTCTCCTGCATTCAGCAGCGGGCCAAAGCCCTCAAGATAGCCCCGGAGCGCTTTCAGGAAGTGGATATTCACATTCACGTGCCCGAAGGCGCGATTCCCAAAGACGGTCCTTCTGCCGGGATTGCGATCTCCTCGGCCCTGGCTTCGGTGCTGACCGATCGCCCGGCCCGTGCCGATGTGGCCATGACCGGCGAAGTCACTCTGCTGGGCAAGGTGCTGCCGATCGGTGGCCTCAAAGAAAAGGCTTTGGCCGCTTATAACGAAGGCATTCGCACCGTGCTGGTGCCCCAGGACAACGTGGCCGATCTCGAAGAGATTCCGGCGGATATTCGCAGCGAAATCAAGTTTGTGCCCGTGCAAAGTCTGGAGCAGGTGCTCAAACAGGTCCTGCGCTGAGGCATGCGCTGCGCCACCTGTGGCCAGAAGCTGGAGGCTGAAGCCCCCTCTGACGGGCTGGCGTTTTGCACCTCAGCCTGTGAGGCCTACCCGGCGGCCAAAGGCCGTTTGCGGCTTCTGGACGTGTTCTGGGGAGCCTGGACCGTTTGGACCCGTCCGGGTCTGATCGGCCTCAGCCTGCTGCCCTTGTTTTTAACTGCGGTGCTTTTGATTCTGGCTCTGGTGTTCAGCTTTCAGCTTTTTTATGCCTGGTTTAACGCCTGGCTGGAGCAAGTCGCCAGCAGTGGCGAGGCTTTGCCTTTGCTGCAGATTCTGGTGGCCAGCTTCAGCACCTTCAGCGTGCTGGTGCTGATCCTGGTGCTATTTTTGCCCGTGGCAGCCCTGATCACCATGCCCTTTATGGATCCGCTGGTGGCCAAAGTGGAGGCCCGTCAGCTGGGCGAAACCCGTGACGCTGCGCCGTTTCACCTGCCCACTTTGCTGCGCGAAATGCTGCGCTTACTGGGGCTCAAGCTGCTGTTGCTCTTGCCGCTGCTTTTGTTCTGGATCCCCGTGCTGGGCCCATTGCTTGTATTGTTTTCACTGGCGCTGCTGCTCTCACTGGACTTTCTGGATTTGCTCTGGATGCGCAAGGGCTATACCTTTGCCGACAAACTGCGCTTTCTGCGTCAGAACGCTTTAGGCTGGCTGCTGTTTACCCTGCCCCTGATGCTGATGCTCTGGGTGCCCCTGCTGCAGCTGCTGATATTGCCCGCCGCCAGTGCCGGCGCGGTGCGCTGGTTTCTGGTGGCCAAAAAATAAGCCGCTGGCCTCAGATCAGCACCGCACCCTGCAGATCCAGTGCCAGATCCAGCGGCACAATGCCTGCTTCATGCCAGCGCTGCGCCAGCGTCTGGGCCTCTGCCGGCGTCACCCAGGCCAGTCCACAGTCGCCGCCGCCGGCCCCTGACAACTTGCCCGCACCGCCCAGGGCTTCGGCGATATCGGCCAGTTGTGCCAGGGCTTCGGTTTCAGGGGGCTCGGGCAGGGCGGCATTCAGCCACTGCAGCTGGCGGCGGCTGCGGGCAATGCCGGCCACCAGAGACTCGCTGGATTGATCCAGCAGGGCCTGGCGCAGAGCCAGGGCGTTGGCATTGGCGTCAAATAAAAACTGGGGCGCACTGAAGCGACTCAAAGGGCTGGCGAAGGGGTCGCTGAAGTCATGGGCCGGCCGCTCGCTCTCGCGCTGCCAGGCTTCAAACCATTTTATCCAGTTGCCGCTGTGGGCGGGCTGGCCAGTCCAGCCAAAAGAGAGCTGCAGCTCGGCGGGCCAGGCAATTTTTTCGAGCCCGAGTAAAGGCCAGGGCTGCTGCACACAGCTCAGCAGATTGCCGCCGGGCAGCCTGTCTGGATCGGGCCGGGTATAGGCCAGCACGCTGCCATACACGCAGGCCGCGATATCTGCCCCGCTGCCGTTGCCCTGTACGGCACTGTGGGCCAGGTAGGCCAGTTTAAAGCGGGTTTCGGCACTCTCTGCCAGCGGCAGACCCGCGCCGGTCAGCAGGGCTGAGACCACACCCACACAGACGGCGGCACTGCTGCCGAGTCCCAGCTTCAGACCTTTGTGGGCCAGTTCGGAGCGCAGGCTGAGAGTGAGTGGCGCCAGCGCGGGGCTTTCGGGCAGGGCGCTGAGATAAGCCAGGGCGGTCTGGGCGGCAGCAGCGGCAAAGCGCAGGGCTTCGGGGGCCTGCTGCCAGCTGCCGTCGGTGGGCAGCGGCCAGGCTTCTGCGTGCAGCTCCGAATGCAGCTGAAAGCTGTCTGCCGGGCTGCAGTCGATATACAGATAGCGTTGTACGCCCAGCATCAGGGCCAGGGAGCCCGGCGTAAGAATGGCGTATTCGCCGGCCAGCATCAGTTTGCCCGGTACGCGCAGTTGCCAGCTCATACCAGGGGCTCAGCCGGATTAAGGTGTGCAGCCGGCCCGGTGCTGCAGCAAAAAACCTGCTGCACGGCCGGATGGCTGCGCAGGGCCTGCAGGGTGGCCTCGGCTCCGGCTGGCAGCAGCACCTTGATATTGGGCCCTGCATCAATGGTGAACCAGCAGGCATGGCCCGCTGAGCGCAGCTGCTGCACGTGTTGTATCAGGGCCAGGGTTTCTGGCTGCCAGTAAATCACGGGGGGGCGGGCGGCCAGGGCCGTGGCGTGCATGGCCAGGGCGTTGTGCTCCATCAGTTCACCCACAGCTGCCAGATCGCCAGCGGCCAGTGCCGCTTTGAGGGCCTGCAAATCGGCGCTGGCCGTGGCCGGCCAGACGCTGTAGAGCGGTGAAGTGGCCACCGTGCGTGCCATGCCATCACCTGATCCTGTTGCCTTGTGGCCCTGGTTCAGCACCAGCACGGCCATCCAGACGGGCAATTCGGTCTTCAGCCCTTCGGCATACGAGCTGGCATCCGCGTCAGCTGTGCCCGGCAGCCACTCGGCAAAGCCGCCAAAAATCGAGCGGCAGGCCGAGCCAGAACCCTGGCGGGCCAGCTGTGAAAGCTGACGCGGGCTGAGCTGCAGACCGGCGGCAGCCGTGGCGGCCAGGGTCAGAGCGGCAAATGCTGAGGCCGAGCTGGCCAGCCCGGCGCCGGTGGGAAAGCTGTTGGCAGAGACCACTTCTGCGTATGCGCTGTAGCCATGGGTCTGGCGCAGCAGGTCTAAAAAGCGGCTGACCCGCAGGCGCATGGCCTCGGGCGCGGGTGCACCATTCAGTACGAGCTGATCTTGTGTCAGATCGGCACGGTAGCTGACGCGGGTGTCGGTGTAGAGGGCGTCAAGGGTCAGTGAGAGACTGCCATTGGTGGGCAGCTTCAGGACTTCATGGCGTTTGCCCCAGTATTTGATCAGGGCGATATTGCTGTGGGCACGTGCGATACTCATGCTGGCATTATACCAGCAGTCGCTGGCCCGGCCAGAGCTCTGGGCGCTGCATCCTCTGGACAGCTGGGGTGAAAACAGGTTAAGCTTTCTATATATTTAAGAAAAGTTTAAGCTGTGGTTTTCTATAATTTAAGTTAGAGCCGAACTTAAAGGAGCTTTTTAATGCAAGTCCAATGGCACCGCCTGGTGGAGAACCTGCTGGCCCCGCCCCGCCCGCTGGCCCCGGTGGAAAGCGAGATGATGACCGGCGTGACCCCCCAGCTGCACCGCGACAAGCTGGACCTGGCCAATCTGGCGGCCATGAGCACCGGTATTCCTGCCATTCATCTGATGAACGAAGTGCCGGCCGTTTTGACCGAAGGCCTGACCCTGCCTTTTTATAACGAGATGACCATTCGCCGGGGCTTTCAGACCGAGGCCGTGATCCGCTCCAGTGGGCAGCGCATTGATGTGGATCGTCCGGGCATTGAAAACGATAAAATCCTGCACCACAACGCCCAGCGCGTGGAAGTGGACCGCTATGGCTGGAGCGATGATGCCACCATTACCCGTCAGAACCAGCAGGTTCAGGTGCGCATTCCCAGCCTCAACCGCGACGTGCTGGTCAGCCGCAGTGGCAATCAGACCCGCATTCAGCGCCAGGGCAACGCGGGTGACTTTACCATCACCCAGAACGGTCAGCGCACCGACATCCGCCATGACTGGGACGCCAACAGCCAGGTCAGCGTGGACGCCAGCCCCTCACAGATTCTGATTGACCGGCCCGGTGTTGACCGCGATGTACGCATCAACCAGAGCGCCCAGCGCATTGAAATTGACCGCTGGGGCGTGGATCAGGATACGGTGATCACCCAGCGCGGCAACCAGATTGACGTGGATCGCTGGGGCAACCACAACGATCTCAGCATCCGTTACAGCGCCGATCGCATTGAGCTGCGCCACTCCGCTGATTCCAATAAAAACAGCGTGATTCGCCGCTATGGCAACCAGGTGGTGATTGACCGGGGCAACTCCTTTAACAACGTCACCTACAGTCACAGTGGACAGGAACTCAAAATCACCCGCTGGGGCCGCCAGCCCGAAGTGGTGATCTCCGGCGCTGTGGGCCAGTACAATATTCAGGAAGCCGGCCTGACCATCGGCGTACGCCCCGAAGGCCTGGTGCTCAAATCCCTCCAGCTCGATCATGAGCTGGATTTGGCGTTGAACTAAAACGTCAGCAGCTTGCCCGTTTCGGGGTGGTAATTCAGCACCAGTAATTCTTCAATCAGGCCCCGGTTGGCGGCCACGGCGTTGATGCGCCGGCTGGCGCTGACGGGAATCTGGGTGTAGCCCTTGTAGAGTGAGCGAATAAAGTCTGTTGAGGAGTTGCTCAGCATCACCCGGCAGCCGCGCCGTGTGAGATCCTGTACCACCCGTGCCAGGCGGCGCTGCTCAGGGCGGCCAAAGCCTTCCTGCTGATAGGCCGTAAACGAGGCCGAAGGCGAGAGCGGATCATAGGGCGGATCAAAATAGACAAAGTCACCGGCGCGGGCATTCTGCACGGCCTGCTCAAAGTCGGTGTTGAGAATGCGCACCGGGCGCTGGTTCAGAAAGCGGTGCAGGTTGCGAATGCCGGTTTCATCGGCGATCAGGGGCTTGCGGTAACGGCCAAAAGGTGCGTTGAACTGCCCCTTGCGGTTGACGCGGTAGAGGCCGTTATAGCAGGTTTTGTTGAGGTAAATGGTGCGCGAGGCCCGCTGCACGGGATCGAGCTGCTCATACAGATGGGCTTCGCGATCCAGGGCCCGAATCTGGTAAAAATAGTCCGGATCGTTGCTGTGGGCCTGCAGCTGGCGCAGCAGCTCCTCAGGCTGCTTCTGAATCACGCGGTAGGCGTTGACCAGCTCGGCGTTGAGATCGTTGATCACGGCCTGGCGCGGCTGCAAAGCCAGAAAAAGCGCACCGGCCCCCACAAAGGGCTCATAATAATGCTGAAACTGTTTGGGGGCGTACTCGGTCAGGGTGGGTAACAACTGGCGTTTGCCACCGGCCCATTTTAAAAAAGGTTTGACAGAAAGCGCTGCATGCTGCATGGTAAAAGGGTATTTCCTTGTTCTGACGGTAAGGCGTCCATTTTTTTGCAGCATAGCGGACCCTCAAGGCCGGCGTCTGTGCGCAGATCGTCTGTGTCAGATGTCTCAAACCCTTAAACTGTGCGCTTTTTCACAATTCAGTCGGCGCTGATCTCGTTGTCCTCGGCAAAGCGGTAGCCAATGCCCTGCTCCGTAATAATGTATTCCGGCTGGGCGGTATTGACCTCGATCTTGCGCCGCAGGCTGGCCATATACACCCGCAGATACTGGGGATGCTCCACACACTCAGAGCCCCAGACCTCGTTCAGCAGATAGCGCTGGGTCAGCACCTTGCCCGCATGGCGCACCATGGTGGAGAGCAACTTGTATTCAATCGCCGTCAGATGAATTTCTTCATCGCCCTTAAAAATCCGGCGGCTGGCCAGATCAATATTGAGTGCCCCAATCTGGTAAACCGTTTTTTCTTCGGCCTGCCCTTTGAGGCGGCTGGCATGGCGCAGCGAGACCCTCATGCGGGCCAGCAGTTCGTTGAGACCAAAGGGTTTGGTCAGGTAGTCATTGGCACCTTTGTCAAGGGCTTCAACCTTGTCGCGTTCTTTTTCGCGGGCCGAGAGAATAATGATCGGCAGCTCGGTCCACTCGCGCAGGCGCGACACCACTTCAAGACCGTCCATATCGGGCAGGCCCAGATCGGTGATCACCAGATCGGGCACGTTTTGGGCGGCTTCGGCCAGGCCTTTTTCACCTTCCATCACGGCGGTGACCTGATAACCCTTGTTGGCGAGGGAGGTTTTTAAAAAATTCAGAATCGGCCGGTCGTCTTCAATCACCAGAATCCGGGCTTGCTCTTCCATCGGTCAGGCTCACTTTCTGTGTTATCTTGGATCGCAGAACGCTTTAAAATATTAGAATATAACGGTATCTTAGCACCTGAAACCCTGTTGCGTGCAGGTAGAAAGCCTCTGATGTCTGAAACCGAACACTTTCTGGCCCTTGAAGCGGCCTTAACTCAGGAACAACACTACGCCCAGGAACAGTTTCGCAACCATTTGCGCGACATCCCGCTGCCCCAGCGTTGCGCTGAAGGCAGCGCCCTTTACCCCCTGGAGCTCAGACAGCAGGATTTTGGCCTTGGCGGCCGCCCGGTGCTGACCCTGGGTTTTGGCCCCAAAGCCAATGCAGAGGCCTTTCAGAGCGGTCAGAGCGTGAGTCTGTTTTCGCTGTACCAGCCCCAGGAGCCTGTGGCTGCTGTGGTGCGTAAGATTCAGAGTGATCAGATTCAGATCTTTCTCAACAGCCCGGAGGCCCCGGAATGGCTCGAAGACGGCAAGCTCGGCCTGGAAATGGCCTTTGATGAAACCACCTTTCGCGAAATGCTGCGGGCGGTACAGATTCTCAAAGACCCCCAGGAAAACCGCACTCGCCAGCTGCGCCAGGTTCTGCTGGGGCTGGCGCCGGCGCGCTTTTTGCCTGCGCCCACGGTGCCCGACAGACCGGGTTTTAACCCTTCCCAGCAGGCGGCCCTGGATCAGGTCTTGCAGGCTGAAGATCTGGCCCTGATTCACGGCCCGCCGGGCACGGGCAAGACCACCACCCTGGTGGCCTGTATTGCCGCAGTGCTGCAGCGTGAAAAACAGGTGCTGGTCTGCGCGCCGAGCAATACCGCCGTGGATCTGCTGGCCCGCCAGCTCAGCGCAGAGGGCCTGAACGTGATCCGGCTGGGCCACCCGGCCCGCATGCACGAGGATGTCTGGCCCCTGACCCTCGATAACCGTCTGGCGGCCCATCCCAGTGCCGGGGTGCTCAAACAGATGCGCAGCCAGATGCTCCAGGCCCAGAAACAGGCTCGCCGCTTTCGGCGCAGCTTTGGTCCGGCTGAGCGGGCCGAGCGTCAGGCTCTGTATGCCGAGGCCCGCAGCCTGCGCAGTGAGATCCAGCAGCTGGAGCAGCAGATGAGCGATACTTTGCTCGACAGCGCCCAGGTGCTGGCCTGTACCTTTGTGGGGGCCACCCAGAGCCTGATGCGGGGCCGCCGTTTTGAAACCGTCTTTATTGACGAAGCGGCCCAGGCCCTCGAAGCGGCCTGCTGGATTCCGATACTCAAAGCACAAAAGGTGGTCATGGCCGGCGATCACTGCCAGCTGCCGCCGACCATTCAGAACCCTGAGGCCCGCCTGCTGGCCAATACCCTGTTTGAGCAGGCCATTGCTCACCAGCCTCAGGTGGCCACCCTGCTCAAAACCCAGTACCGCGCCCATTCCCAGATCATGGCCTTTTCAAGCCAGTGGTTCTATGACGGGCAGCTGCAGCCCGACGCCAGCGTGGCCGCGCAGTGCCTGAACCCGCACGCCCCTGCCGACAGTCCGGTGAATCTGCCGCGCCTCTGGATTGACACCGCCGGCTGTGGCTACGAAGAGCAGCTCAATCCTGACAGCCGCAGCTTCAGTAATCCCGAAGAAGGCCGCCTGCTGGGCCGCTGGCTCACCCAGCAGCTGGCGCAGCCTGATTTTCCGCCGGGGCCTTTGCGCATTGGGGTGATTGCCCCTTATCGTGAGCAGGTCAAATGGCTGCAGCAAGAGCTGAAGCTTGTGTTACCCGACGGCGTCACGCTGGAGATCAATACGGTCGACAGCTTTCAGGGCCAGGAGCGCGAGATCATCTGCATCAGCATGGTGCGCAGCAACGACAGCGGTGAGCTTGGCTTTTTAAGCGATCTGCGCCGCATGAACGTGGCCCTGACCCGCGCGCGCAAACAGGTGGTGATCTTTGGCGACAGCGCCACCCTCAGCAGCCACCGCTTTTATGCCAGCCTGCTGGAGGCCGTACAGCACGAAGGCAGCTGGGACAGCGCCTGGAACTGGATGGATTTCAGCTGAGCAGCCATGATAAAATAAGGACATGAAACAGGATATTCGCTGGCTTCAGCGTTTTCAGCATTATCGCCAGGCGTTGGCGCAGCTCTCTGAAGCAGTGATGCTTTCAAAACAACGCCCGCTTTCGAAGCTGGAGCGTCAGGGGCTGATCAAGGCCTTTGAGTTTACCTTTGAGCTGGCCTGGAACAGTCTCAAGGATTATTTTGTCTGGCAGGGCACCACGGGCATCAGTGGCTCTCGCGATGCCTTTCGAGCGGCTTATAAAGCCGAGATGATTCCATCAGGTGAACTTTGGATGCAGATGCTGCGCAGTCGCAACCAGACGGTGCATATTTATGATGAAGCCACGGCTGACTTGATTCTCAGCGCCATTATCGATACGTATCACGCTCTGTTTCTGGCGCTGGAGCAGAGTCTGGCGCAAAGGGCTGCTGATGTCAATACCTGATACGGGCCTCTCTGAAACAGTGTTGGCATCACTGTGCGCTGTTTTTGAACGCTGGCCAGCTGTAGAGCAGGTCGTGCTTTATGGTTCCCGTGCCAAAGGCAATTACCGTTCAGGTTCAGATATTGATCTCTGCCTGCAGGCTCCTGAACTGTCTTATGCAGCGCAATTGCAGCTCGAAAATGAGCTGGATGATCTGCTCTTGCCTTATACTCTGGATCTTTGCTGTGCGCACCGCCTGCAGAGCCCGGAACTGAAGGCCCATATTGAACGGGTAGGCTGGCCGCTCTACCGCCGCGCGGTAAGCGGTGCTGGCCGGGCTTAAGCCCAACGCCAGGAGTGGGGCGGATCGAGGCCCAGACCGTAGAGATGACGGATCAGTTGGCCTTCATGCATCACCTCATGTTCTGCGATGGCTGCCAGCAGGGCATCATGTTCAGGCTGCCAGTCATTGATCTGTTCAATGGCGGTCAGCAACTGCTCAGATGATTGTTTCAGCGCTGCTGCAAAATTTTCATGATCAAAGACTTTCAGGGAGCAATTGAAGCCTTGCCACTCACCGGCCAGTAAAGCTCTGGCGTAGCTTTCACGGGCACCAATCAGGCACCAGAGATGTTCTGCGGCAGATTTGTTTTTGGCTACAGCCAGCCTGGCGTTCAGGCTGCTGTCATCAAGGATCTTGATTACATCGTTATACGATGCGAGCCGTTGTCTGAGATTGAGAATGATCGTGTTGCGCACTTGGTTGGCCTCCCGCTTAAAAACAAATCAGGCCAGAACAGATGTTCTGGCCTGAAAGAAAAACTTAAAATCAGTTGTTGTACTGAATCTGCAGGTGATCCAGGGGCACCTGGCCCGCTTTGCCCAGAATGGCTTGCAGGGCTTCAGTGGGGGACACTTTCATATCACTGCCGGCCAGACGAACGGCGTCACCGGCGGTCTGCACAAAAGCGCCGGAGGAGAGTTCGCCGGCCACGGCAATCTGGCCGTCAGCGTCGAGGTCTTTGCCGTTGATGACGCTGAAAACAGCGTCAGCAGTAGCGGCGGTGCGGGGCTCAGGGTTCAGGTTACTGACATTGCGCTCCGCCCGCAGGCGGATGGTGTCGCCCTGCTGGCTGACTTTAAACAGGAAGGTGTGGTTAAAATCGCCGTTGGGCGGGTTGGTGTTCATGACCTGGGCAGGCAGTGAGCTGGCCACAGCGTGGGCGTACTCGTTGACGATATCGCGATCGGTGGGGGTGCCGGCAAATTTGAGCAGGTCAGCTTTGCTGATATTGGCATCGCCGCCAGAGAGCTGCATAAAGGTGTCGAGGGGCAGATGGGGGGCTTCCTGCATATCCACCCCGTCGCCGTGGATTTCATTTTTGTTGAGCTGAAACTGCTGTGACAGGCGGTTGATATCGTTGGTCTGGGCCTGCTGAACCCGCTGCTGTACCAGTTCTGGTCTGACGTTGATTGCAAATGAACCCATGATTTTGTACCTCTACGCTTGAGTGATATTTAAAGAGCCGCTGCTCTTGAAATGATTATCTGCAAACTGGAACAAATCTTACCTGATTTAGACAAAAGTTTCCGTTATCTTAAACTTTAAATAATGTTTGAGGCGCATGAGAAAGCGGAGCCTTCAAGCCCTGATCCGTCTTTGAAAAGGGCTGGATACCATGTTATGGTGAGGGCATTAAAACGATTCCAAAAGACAGGTTTTTGTATGTCCAACGCTGCCACGCTCTTTGAAAAATCCGTTTCCGGTCACCGGGGTGTTTCTTTGCCGACACCCGGCGTGCCTTTCAGTGATCCGACTGCTGAGATTCCAGCCCATCTGCTGCGCAAAGCGCCGGCAGAACTCCCTGAGTTGAATGAACTGGAAGTGATGCGCCATTTTATCAATCTTTCGCATAAAAACATGGCGATTGACGTTAATTTTTACCCGCTGGGTTCCTGTACCATGAAGTACAATCCCAAGGTCAACGAAAAAGCCGCGGCCTTGCCGGGCTTTGCGGAGCTGCACCCTTACCAGCCTTTCAGCCAGACCCAGGGTGCGCTGGCCTTGCTCTGGGGGCTCAAAAGCGCCCTGAGTGAGATTGTGGGCCTGCCCGGCTGCAGCCTGCAGCCCGCCGCTGGCGCCCATGGTGAGCTGACGGGTATGATGATGATCAAAGCCTATCACGCCCATCACGGTCAGACCCACCGCACCAAAGTGCTCGTACCTGACTCCGCCCACGGAACCAACCCTTCTTCAGCCCGCATGTGTGGTTATGAAGTGGTGACCCTGCGTTCAGACGCCCGCGGCCAGGTTGACCTTGAGCACCTCAAAGAACTGCTGGCCGCGCATGGCGAGCACACGGCTGCCCTGATGATGACCAACCCCAATACCCTGGGCATTTTTGAAGAGCAGATTCTGGAGATCTCCGAGCGCGTGCACGCCGCCGGCGGCCTGCTCTATTATGATGGGGCCAATCTCAACGCCATTATGGGCCAGGCCCGCCCCGGTGATATGGGCTTTGACGTGGTGCACCTCAATTTGCACAAGACCTTCTCAACGCCCCACGGCGGTGGCGGACCCGGTGCCGGACCCGTGCTGGTGTGCGACTTGCTGGAGCCTTTTTTGCCCCGGCCCGTGATCATCCAGCTGGGCGAAGACCGCTTTGGCCTGGACGAAGAGCGTCCCCTGTCTGTGGGGCGGGTACGCAGCTTCTACGGAAACTTTGGCGTGCTGGTGCGGGCTTACACCTACATTCGGGCCATGGGCGCTGAGGGCCTCAAGCAGGCCAGTCAGGATGCAGTACTCAACGCCAACTACCTGCGTGCCCAGCTTAAGCAGTATTTTGAGCTGCCCCATGATGATGCACCCTGTATGCACGAATTTGTGCTCTCGGCCCAGCAGACCAAAAAAGAGCACGGCGTCAATGCCCTGTCGATTGGCAAGCGACTGATCGATTTTGGCTTTCATCCCCCGACGGTTTACTTCCCCCTGATTGTGCCGGAAGCCATGATGATTGAGCCCACCGAAACCGAAACCCGCGAGACCCTCGACCGCTTTATTGCCGCCATGACGCAGATTGCCACCGAAATTCAGGAAAGTCCTGATTTTGTCAATCAGGCGCCTCATGAGGCTGAAATCCGCCGCGTGGACGAAGCGGCTGCCAACCGCAAGCCGGCGGTCAATTGGTTTCGCCAGGAGCACAGCGCATGAGTGACCAGATGATGACCGTTTACTCCATGTCAGACTCCACGGGGCAGACGGCTGAGACGCTCTCTAAAGCAGCCATTCGCCAGTTTCGGGATGTGCAGGATATCCGACACATCCCCCTGCCCCGCATTTCGCGGGCAGAGCAGATCGATAAAATTGTGACCGTGCTGGCCCAGACCCGGCCCTGCATGATTGCTTACACCCTCTCGGTGCCTTCGCTGCAGGATGTGCTGATCGAAAAGGCTGCTGCCCTGGATGTGCCGGTGGTGAATCTGCTGGACCCGCTGGTCCAGACCATAGCCCAGCAACTGGGCACCACCCCACCGCGCCGCGAAGATGGCATTTTGCATCATATGGATGAAGAGTACTACAGCCGCATTGATGCCGTGGAGTTTGCGATTCGCTTTGATGACGGCAAAGATCCCAAAGGCATGGCCCTGGCGGATATTATTCTGGTGGGGGTTTCACGCACCTCCAAAACCCCGACCTGCATGTATCTGGCGCAGAACTACGGCAAAAAAGTCACCAATAATCCGATTGTGTATAACCTCAAACCGCCCAAAGAGCTGTTTGAAAATAAAGACAAGGTCGTCGGCCTGATTGTACGGCCTGAGGTCTTGCTGGATATTCGCTCAGCCCGTCTGCACAGTCTGGGTTTGCCGGATAACTCTCCTTATGCCAATGCTGATCAGGTGCAGCGTGAGCTGGACTATGCCCGGCAGCTGATGGACAAACTGGGGTGCCCGGTGGTGGATGTGTCTCACAAGGCCATTGAAGAAACCGCTACCGAAATCATTTACCTGCGCTACCCCAAACCCATTACCAGCAGGCTGCAGGCCATCTGAAGCCCATGAAAGCCCACTCACTTGTGGCTGGAATGCTTTGTTGGGGTGCGGTACAGCTGGCCGCCCAGGCTTGCGACGAACGCTTTCTGCCGGGTGAGGCACTGGCGCCGGTTATGCAGAAGTACCTGCAGAAACTGCAGAGTACCGCCTGGGAGGGTGTTTACCCTTTTGAGCGCATGGAAGGTCAGGCCATTTATCTGAGCGAAGATTTTGAAGACCTGAACGCTCGTCAGAAACGCCATGTTTTGAGCCTGCTCCTGCTGGACTATGGCGCTTACCAGCCTTTTTTAAGTTTGTTGAGCCCACAGCAGCGCCAGCAGATCAGTCGCCAGCAGGGCAGCATGCTGCCCTATACGGTCTATGCTGCTGATGGCCGGGTGGTTTCGCTGGCGTATAATGCCTGCAACCGCTTGACCCTGCTGACTGAATATGAGCGCTCCCGTCTGGGTTTTCTGGGCATTGAGACAGAGCGGCGTCAGCGCTACCCCATGTCCCGCTGGCAGCAGGAAGAGGTCAAAAAGGTTTTCTGGAACACCCTGGGCTATGATAAAGCGGGTGATTACTGGCTGGCCTGGGTGCCTGAACAGGGCTATTTTGAGATCAACGTGCCTGATCTGGGGCACAAAGCTTTGCTTGATTTCTGGCCCAAAGCCCCTGACTATTACCGTTATCTGGTGGTGGCTGACGGCACGCGCCTCTACAGTTATTTCAGAGGGCAGAAAACCTACTTTGAGACTCAGCAGCCATGATTGCCTACCAGATCCTGGGTGAGCCCGAAGCGCCGGCCCTGGTGCTTTTACACGGGCTTTATGGTTATGGGCGCAACTGGCTCGCCATGGGCCGTTCCCTGGCGGCTGACCATTGGGTTATTTTGCCCGATTTACGCAATCATGGCAGCTCCTTTCACGCTGAAACCTGGGACTACCCCAGCATGGCCGCTGATATTGCCGAACTGGCTGAGGCGCTTGAGCTGCAAAGCTTTGCCCTGCTGGGCCATTCGATGGGCGGCAAGGCAGCCATGCAATATGCGCTGCATCATGGTGCTGAGCGGTTGTCGCAGCTGGTGGTGGCAGATATCAGCCACAGGGCTTATGATGCGGCTTATCATCAGCGCTTGCTGTCTGCGCTGAGTCAGCTGGATCTGCAGCAGATCAACGCACGGTCTGAGGCCAGTGAACTGCTGGCTGCGGCAATTCCTGAAGCGGCTGTGCGTCAGTTTTTGCTGTCAAACCTTAGGCGTGACCCACAGCAAGGCTGGGCCTGGCAGTTTAATCTGCCCGTGCTGCAAAAGGGCTTGCCAGCGATTACCGCGGCGCTGGATTTACAGGGTCACTGCTTTGCGGGGCCAACCCTGTTTTTAGGGGGTGGCAACTCCGATTACCTCCGCCCGGAGGATTTGTCCGCGCTTCAGCCCCATTTCCCCCGGGCGCGGGCGCAGTGGATTCCCGATGCCGGGCACTGGTTGCACGCCGATCAGCCTGAAGCGGTTGAAGCGGCTCTGCGACGTTTTTTGCAGGTCTGACTCAAAAAACAGCCAGGCCCCCTGAATTTTCAGGGGGCCTGTAAAAGCGTATCCGCTTATTTGCTGTAATCGATTTCAACGTGCGGCAGAGGCACTTTGCCGGCCCGTTCAAAGACGGCTTTGAGGGCTTCGGTGGGCGAAATCTGCATATCGCTGCCGGCGATTTTGATGGCGTCACCCACAGTGTTGACAAAGGCACTGGCAGAGAGTTCGCCAGCGACGGTGATCTGGCCGTCATTATTGGCATCACGGCCACCAATAATGCTGAATACACCCGCTGCTGTGGGGTCATTGGGCGGCTGGGCCTCATTGGTCAGGGGCTGTCGCTCAGCGCGGACCATGATGTCGCTGCCACGCACGGTGACCTTAAACTCCAGTGCGGCGGCAGAGTCAGAAGCGGAGTCCATCACTTTGGCCGGCAGTGAGTCGGCCACCTGATGGGCATACTCCAGCACGATGTCTTTGGCGGTTTCGGTACCGGCAAACTTGAGCAGGTCACCTTTGGTGATTTTGGCGTCACCACCTGAGAGTTGCATAAAGGTATCAAAGGGCAGATGGGCGGCTTCGTTCAGATCAACCCCATCTCCCTGAATCTGGGTTTTGTCGAGCTGAAACTGTTGAGCCAGGCGGTCAATATCGCGTGTCTGGGCTGCCGTCACGCGCTCCTGAATCACATCTGGGCTGACCCGGATTGTAAATTGTCCCATGTGCATTGATTCCTTTCGTCGTCTTCATTCTGCTCTTATTATCGGTCTTTTACGCTTAAACTGACGTCGAATTTAGCAAAAATTTGATCTGAATTTAACATGCTGAGCCCAGCGGCGCTGGCGGAGAGGGTTTGTGCAGGGGCGCCAGCTGCTGAATGGCTTCATAGACCGCTTCAGTGCGGATGCCGTTCAGGCAGTCGAGGGTATCGCAGGTGGTCTGGCGGGTGGCCCACAGGCAGGGGCGGCAACTGACCGGATGCTGGACGACCTGGATGCGATCCGTCTGACCGGCCGGCACCAGCTTGTTTTCGTCTGTTGGTCCAAAAATAGCGACCAGGCGCGCGTCCAGGGCCACACCCAGATGCATGGGTGCTGAATCGACACAGACCGAGACGGCGGCCGTCTGCATCAGGGCCCCCAGCTGGTAAAGATCGCGGGTTTCGCCATAGGCTGACACCATGCGCGGATGCTGAATCCGCTGCTGCAAATCGCTGATTTCTTCGGCATCGTCAGGGCCGCCAGCCAGCACCACGTGCCGGCCTGCGGCCAGCAGGCGCTCAATCAGTTCGGCCCAGCGTTCGCGGGGCCAGCTTTTGATCAGCTTTTTTTCTTTGCTCATCAGGCTCACGCCCGGATGAATCAGGACATAGGCTTCTCTGGGCAGCTGCTGGCGACGCAGCCAGCGCTCGGCCCAATTTTTGACCACGCTGGGCAGGGGCATGCGCGGCACCACAGCCCGCGATGGGAATCCCATCGGGCGCAGCAGATCGTAATACATCTCGGCAGCGTACTGATTGTTGTTCAAAGGGGCCCGATGGGTCAGTAAAAAGCGCAGCTTGCCAGAATCATAGCCCACGCGGTAAGGGGCACCGCTCAGAAACAGCAGGGGAGCAACCAGTGAGGAGCTGCCGCTGGAAATAATCAGTTCAGGGGCTTCAGCCCGCAGGGTGGTCATCAGTTCCAGCAGGTCACCGGGGGCTTTGTTGTGCTTGATATCAAAGCTGTAGACCTGATCAATCAGGTAGTTGTGCTCCATCAGGTTGCGGCAGCGCGGCTCCACCACGACAGCGATGCGGGCGTTGGGGTACTGGTAACGCAAGGCTTCAATCACAGGAAAGAATAAAATCTCGTCGCCAATGCCACCGAAGTTGATCAGCAGAATGCGCTGAAAAAAACGTTCACTCAGGTTTTCCATGGTGCTTCCTTTAGATGCTGCGGCGCCCTTCGAGGGCGCGGGCCAGGGTGACCTCATCAGCGTATTCCAGATCCCCGCCCATGGGCAGACCAAAGGCAATCCGCGACATGGGAATGTCGAGGCTGCGCAGCATGCGGGTCAGGTAGAGGGTGGTGGCATCACCTTCGACGGTGGGGCTGAGGGCAAAGATCACTTCACGCAGCGCCACGCCGTCGGTCTGCATCTGCTGCAGGCGCTGCAACAGTTCACGGACCTTTAACTGCTCAGGGCCGATGCCGTCCATGGGTGAGATCAGGCCCTGCAGCACGTGGTAAGTGCCCCTGTACTCATGGGTGCGTTCCAGGGCCAGCACGTCCCGGGCGTCGGCGACCACACAGATCAGTCCCTGATCCCGCTCGCTGTGCTGGCAGATTTCGCAAGGGTCACTGGCACTGAGGTTGCTGCAGATCGAGCAAAAGCGAATGGTGTCTTTGGCGTTGAGCAGGGCTTCGGCCAGGTCCTCAGCGACCTGGCGGGGCTGCCTGACAATATGAAAGGCCAGACGTTGGGCATTTTTGGGCCCAATGCCTGGCAGTTTTTGAAAGGCACCCACCAGGCGACCCAGTGGGGGCGTTAAATAAGACATAAACCTAGAACAGACCGTCCAGGCCGGGGATCTGCATGCCACCGGTGACGGCGTTCATACGTTCTGCGGCGTGCTGGTTGGCGGCTTCAATGGCGTTGTTGACGGCGGCCACCAGCATGTCTTCGAGCATTTCCAGATCGTCCGGGTCAACGGCCGCTGGATCCACTTTGATGTCTTTGACTTCGTGCTTGCCGGTCATGACCACTTTAACGGCGCCATTGCCGGCATTGCCTTCGACCAGTTCTTCGCCCAGTTTTTCCTGGATTTCCATCAATGACTGCTGCATTTTCTGGGCCTGTTCGAGCATGCCGCCCATTTTACCAGCGCCGGCACCGGCGTTGCGTTTGCCTAAGGGTTTCATCTTTTAAATACCTCAGTATGCGTAATTGTCGTGCGTTCAGTATAACACCGCAGCGCTGTCCGCGCTGCGGGTTTGACGTCAGTTGGTCGGCGGGTTTTCTGAGGCCTCGGGAGGTGGTGCCGGCAGAGGCTCAAAGTTAAGCACACCCAGGCGATCAATGCGATGAACGCCTCCAAAGGTCACGGACCAGCAGTTAAAATCACTGCGCTCCTGCGGACGGCGGCGGCAAAAATTGCCGCGCCAGGGCTGGCTGCCAGGCACGCGCACGCCCAGAGACTGAAAGGGGATGGCCACTTCTGTGATCCAGCCGTTGGCAAACTGGCGGGTGGCGCTCTGCCAGGGGCGGCTCCAGCTGTTGTCAAAGGAAGCCCTTTGATAGCGGACGTTATCGGGATTGACCACAAAATAATAATAGTTTTTTAAATCACTGCCTGCACTCAAAAAGAAGTGTACAGCGTCGTCTTCATTCAGCAGTTTTTCGCCGGGTACGCGCGAAATTTTCATGCGATCGGTGCGGTTTTCGTGATTCACATAGGCAATATACAGATTGTCGCGATCATAGCTCAGACGGATATCGGTCTGAGCCTCCATCAGGGCCGCCCCGCTGCTCCAGTACAGGCGAGGCAGCGGTTCTGTGCTGACCCAGACCGGATCATCCACGCGTGCGTCAATGCGGGGTGCACTTCTGGCGACGGGAATACGGGTTTCCGGTAAGGGACGGGCTGCTTTGAGCACCACGCTGGGGGGATCGCTGGAGGCCACATAGCCATCGCCGGCGGTATCAATATGCTGATCATAGACCGCCGCCAGCTTATGGGCGTCAAGCACCTGCTGTATCAGGCGATCGCGCAGACGTCCCGGCAGGTTGCGCGTTTTGTCCTGGGTTTCACTCAGCAGGTTTTTGGCGGTACCCAGGACGGCACTGCCCGGCAGGCGTGGATTGCGCGGCGCCACGTCGGCGAGCTGGGTGGCGGCGCTTTCGAAGCGCAGGGCCAGCTGCATCAGGTTTTCGCGGTTGTTGCGGCTGATGGCCTGGGTTTTTTGGCCGCGTGAAGCCACCCCTTTGAGCCAGGTGGCGATATCCTCATACTGTTGTTTGAGGGCCTGGGGCACATGGGCGTGCGGAACACGGGCCGGACGGCGAAAAGGCCCTTTGGCCAGCGCCTGCAGCATCTGGTCCTGCAGGCTGCGCACCGCAAAAATCGAAACCCCGCTGGCGTTACGCTGCTGCAAAATGCTGATTTGCTGCAGCAGTTCCAGGCTGTTCCCTCCCATGCGGTGAGCACCGATAATCGGGTAGAGCAAATCCTGGCGCTGCCCCTGATCGGTTTCCCAGTCCATCCAGAGGTCCAGATCACGGGCTTCGTCGGTATACATCATGGGCGAGGCATAGCCCAGCCAGTGGTTATTGCTCCAGTGCCGCCAGTGCTGCATTTTGGTGTTGCGGGCGTGAATCTCATTGCGAAAAACCGCCGCCCCCAGAATGGGTTCATTGGGACGGCCGGCAAAACGGCGGCGCAGGTCGCGCACCATGCTGTGGACCTGTTCTTCACGCCAGAGATGCCATTCTTTTTGCAGATCGGAGGTGGGGTGAATGCGTGCGCTCGGAAAAGCCCCCACCTTACGAAAGTAGTCGAGCTGAAAGCGTGTCAGGCTCAGCTCGTCTTCGACCTGGTTGTTGCCATAACGAATATAGTCGAGCAAAATGCCATTCACGGGATATTTATCGCTCACATACTGGGCCAGAGCGCCTAGAAGTTCTCGCCATTCGTGGGCTGCCGGACTGAAGAACGAGCTGGACTCATCTTCGATTTCCGGGTTGCTGCTGCGGTACGCTTCGCCGTCGAGCGGACGGGCACGCAGGGCCGGCAAGCGGCGGATCAGCTCATTTTGTCGGCTGACGGTGGGTGAGAGTACCCGAAAGATCCAGAACCAGGGGTGAACTTCCATACCTTCGGCACGGGCGGCGTCGGTGATCATTTTGAGCAGGTCGGTTTTCTGGGCCTGCAGCGCGGGATCCATTTCGACAATTGGATTGGGAAAGAGGGCATAACCGCGCTTAAAGACTTCCGGATAGACCGCATTAAAACCGGACTGCTTGAGTTTACGTAGGTACTGGCGCATGCCTTCAGGGTTGGTGGGCAGTATGGCGGAGTCAATGTAAGCGCCACGCAGCTCCACGCTGCGCGAGGGCATCATGCGGATCTGGGCGTCAATCAGTTCAAAATAAGCTTGTTTGCGCAATTCCTCAGGGGTTTTGGTTTCGGTATCCTTGCCTTGTTTTTCAAAATCCTGCTCGCGTTCGAGCTGATTCAGCTTTTCAGAGACCTGATCCAGGCTTTTGCGCAGGGCGTCTGCGTCCACATGGGGGTCTAAACGCAGTTCCAGCCAGCGTGCGTTGACCTGATTATAGAGATCACGCAGGTCCGCAGTCTGATTCTGGGCCCGGGAGTCCAGTGCCAGAATACGCGGGCTCAGATCGGTGTCGGCCAGTAGGGGGTGCTGTGGCGCTGAAATCAGCAGGGCTGCCGCCAGCAAAGTCAGCAGAGAGCGCTTCATAGAGAATACCTGTTGAGAGGATGAATTTGGATTTTGCAGATTAGACTCATTATACTGTTCAGATTCTTAATCGCCTAATCTTTTGTGTGTGCTCTCAGGGCTCTCCAAAAGTCGTGAAAGGGCATAAAATAAACCTCACCAAGTTAA
>JACYMC010000152.1 GCA_015272195.1 Candidatus Sericytochromatia bacterium | reverse complement strand
ACAAATTGGCTTGAAAACATGATGATTGCTGCATCTTTGGGAGGATGGTCGCGGGCAAAATGACTTTACCAACAGAAAGCGTTAGAACTAGCAATACCAATACCGGTAACGGACAGAACAACAGCAATTCTGGCCTCGGGCAAAACAATACCCCTACGATAACGCCAACAGAAGAAACCGGTGAAACTCCACCTGCGACAGAGGCCACCGGGAACAGCCAAAGTGAAACACCTACAGCATCTACACAAAGCGTTTCATCTGATACAGTCACGCCAGAAGAAGCACTGTCAGTTGAACAAACCCTTTCAGGGACAGAAAACGGCGAGCCAAACGACGCAAAAAAACCGCAGTCAACGCCATCAGAAAGCCCACCAGGTAAGGGCAAAAAATCCGGCGTTTAAAACAATCTCGCCCGAAAGAACCTCATACCTAAAACATCTTTATACAGAGGCTTTAAGCCTGTAACGCAAAAGTATTAACGAATTTACTTAACAAAAATAAATTTTGTTATTGACTTTCAGGCAGCAGATTGTTATGATCGCATCATGAGCAAACAATCTACCCTGGGAACAGCCACGACTTTAAACACCCACCAGCGTGGTTTTACCTTGCTGGAAGTGGGCGTGTCAATGGCCATTATGGGCCTGATGATGGCCATGATTCTGCCGCTGAGCGGCAGCTATATGCGCGACAGTGTCCTGAAGCGTTACGCGGCTGAAATGGAGTACTTTCTGAAGCACGCGCGCATGGTTGGTATGGAAAAAAGCCAGAATATCGGTTTTTGCCAGCGCACGGTGGGCAACGAAATACACCTTGAAATGCGCCTGCTGGGCTCCAGCAACACAAGCGACACCTGCAACAACGGTACCGTGTTCAAAACCTTTCGCCTGCCCATCAGCGAAAACATGGACCTCAACAGCAATGACCTGACAGGCTATTATGATCCACGAGGTAAATTTGTTTATACAGGTGAAAATGACGCTGCCAGTGCCTGCCTCACCAACCGCACCGGATTCCACATGTTTCGTCTGCAGCCTTATGGCCTTTTGCAGCGCCGCGAAGGCAACGGAAACTGCCCGGCATGAAACCTCAGATTAAGACACAGAAAGCTTTTACTCTGATTGAAACCCTTATCAGCATTGCCTTACTGGCCATGATCATTGCCTTTACTCTGCAGATGCAGCAGCGTTTTGCACGCAATGTCAGCACCCAGGAGTACCACCAATGTGTGGCAGAACGGGTGGGGCGTGTCCAGAAGCAGCTCTATCACAAACGCCCTCTGGTAGAAATTAAAACCTCACAGAACTGCTCTCAGGGCAGCGGTAGCACCATTGTCGATCTTGAGGTGTTGAGCGGCACTTATCCGCCCGCGATTCCCACACCCGATCCTGACTCAGACGATCCGCCCCCGCTGAGCGCATGTACAGAAGTTGAAGTCAGTGTTGTACGCCGCCTTCACAACAAAGATGCCGAGCGCTTCAGCGGAGAAGTCTATGTCTGTGATTTTGGAGAGTAACATGCAGAAACGCTTTCAAACCGGCTTTACAATGATTGAACTTTCGATTGCGATGCTGATCGCCATGGGCGTGCTGGCAGCCACCCTGCAGTTAATGAATCAGTCCAATCAGATGTTTGTACGGGTCAAAGATCGTTCAGATCGCATGGTTGATGCTGCCCTGGCCCGTGAGCAGCTCGATTTTTACATGGAGCGCTGGGGCAAAGGGGTTTTTTCAGTGGCTGACGCGGTACCTCAAGGTGAGTTTCCGCCACAGCAATCCAGTGTTCACCATGTGCAAACAAATGTACTGGTTAAAAGCGATGGGACTGAGGTCAGCAACCCTGACTTTGACAGCTTCAGCTTTCTGGGCAATCTTGAAGGCTATGCGGTCGTTGACAGCACTGATACAACCGACAACACCAAAGTCAATCTGCTTTCCTGCCGGCTGCAATCGGGCGCAGCAACTGATGCGACTTCAGGCTGTTATACGATTCTGCGCAACAAAGACTACTGGCAACCGGGAGACGTTTATCTGCGAATGGAAGAACGCAAAGCCGAAACCACGCATGTACCCACAAACCCGCTGGACTTTGACAAAAGTACCATTGCCTATGCTGTCATTGACGGCCTGGCCAGCACGGCCAGCAACCAGTGCATTGATACAGGCAATCAGACCCCCAATTTCAAGGCCAATCGGGTCATCAGCTTTGCCGATGGCCTGAACAGCAACATCACCCTTTATGAAGAAGCCGCCCTGCAACCGGGAGATTTTATCCAGCCCCTGCCTCAGCGGCTGCGCATTTTTGTGCAACAAAATGCAGAAGATCAAAACGCCCCCTGGCTGTATATTTCTTCGACGCCCCTGACCGACTGCCCGAATTCACTGACCGAAATCGCCGCCATATCACCGGTCAGAAGCTTTAAGCTGAATCTGGACACCCCCAATGTATTAAAAGTATCTCTCAATATGGGTTACAGCACAGAGCGGTTGCGCAACCAATCTCAAGTACCGCCTTTAGAACTGGAGTATTATTATGATTAAGCCCTTTCGAAACAAACCCGGTAACCAATCGGGTGCGATTCTGGTCAATGTTATGGTCGTACTCTTTTTTACGGGATCTCTGGGTTATGCTGCCGCAGCCATGATCAAACAGAGCAACCAGACCAATACGAGTAACCTGCGTTATTTACAGGCCCAGTGGGCGGCTGATTACGCCATTAATAAAGCCGTCGATGATATTATCAACGCAGCCGAATGTGATGCCGACATTGGTCCTGTCGATCTCAGCAACAACGAAGCCAGTTACCGCTATACCGCCCAGCTGAGCGACAACGCACTGTACTGCTTTGTCCGGGCCGAAGGCTTGCTGAGCCGGGGAGCTGGCGATCCTGCTGCCAGCGTGGTCAAAACCGTGACCCTGCCCCTGATTTCTGACCCGGCCACAGGGGGGTCCGCTTTGACAACCAATGGCATCAATGCCGGTTTTGCTGACAGCATCAACTCATCACACACCCTGATTGAGAGTGGCTGCGCTGGTCTGACCTACGATAACTGTGAAGATGACTGGTGTAAAGATCCTGAAAACGCCGATTACCAGAAAGCCATGCAGGTCATTTCGGGTGAACCCAAACTGCGTGAAAGCGAATTCAGTCTGAGCAGTATGTTTGAAGATCCTGACAACCCGGAAACGGAATTGACACCCACCGATGTTTTGGACGAAATGCAAAGCAACGTACTGAACAAAGCGGGTGAACTGAGTTCGGACTGTAAATTCACGCCGGATGAACCAGCCAATTACACCTGTGAAACCTACACGAGTACTGGCCGCACCCGTATAGGCTGCCGGGAGAATAGCAGTAGCACCTACATCAAAACCATCCAGATCGACAGCCGGGCCACAGGTTTTTGCACCGAGCTGGCCATCACCAGTGGCAATCTGAATATCAGCCATGAAATTGGCACCCGTAACGGCCAGCAAGACCAGCCCATGCTGTTTGCACATAGTGTCAACAGCACCAGCATCACCAAAACTGTCAAAGGCATTTTCTCCAGCGAAGGCGATCTGA
>JACYMC010000262.1 GCA_015272195.1 Candidatus Sericytochromatia bacterium | reverse complement strand
TTGTAGTAACCTCTTTGACACTGGAGCAGACAACACCCAGAGATCTTTACGAGCAGGTCTACTGTGCCCGCGGGGACATGGAAAACCGGATCAAAGAGCAGAAACACGACCTCGCTGCGGGACGAACGTCAGCGCATCTGTTTCGGGCCAACCAGCTTCGGCTCTGGTTTTCAGGGCTGGCGTATGTTCTGGTGCAAGCGATTCGCCGGCTCGGATTGACGGGCACAGAGCTTGCCAAAGCCCAGGCCGGAACAATTCGGCTCAAGCTGTTGAAGGTAGCGGCGCGCGTCCTGCATGTCGGTGGGCACCTGATCTGTCAATTGGCGAGCGCGTGCCCCTTTCGTTCTCTGTGGGGACAGGTTCTGAAGCGATTGCGAATACCGTGAGCCTGAGCCCCTTCACCAAGATCTCAATCGCCTGAAACCAGGTTATCTTTGGCCTGTCGTCTTTCACCCAGCGAACGAACAAAGACAATGAATCAAGCGTGAAACGGCCTGTTCAGAGGCTACCGAGTTCAGTAAAAACTCCCGAAATATACCCTACACCTTATGTGAACGCACCTTTGTGAGAAATGCGGGCTAGCAGCACGAGATCCACCGGCTGGCGTTCAACATAGGCCAGCCCCGCGCTGGGGCTGGCCGAGGCGCTGAAATCAATGGCTTCATCGGCAAAATAGTCTGCCAGCAGTTCATGCATCTCTTCGTCGTCGTCAATCATGTGCACGCGAATCATCTCGGGCTCCTGGTTTTGCGATACAGCCAGTCTGGCACAGGCCTGTAAAGCGCATATGCCAGAGTGTTGCTGAATTGTAAAGCGCTGATTAAATCTGTTTTGGGTCTGCGCGGAATCAGGGGGCTCAGAGGCTCGAGCGGCTGCGCATTTTGGCCTGCATGGCGTATTTGTTGTAGGCCATGCGCATGATTTCGGTAAACGAAACGCGCGCGAGGCCTTCCTGCAGCACGGTAAAGGTATCTTTGATCATCTGGCCGTCGCGCTCCAGGGCCCCCTCAATGCGGGCATACTCTTTGAGAAACTGGTTGATTTTGATCTGGCGCAGCAGGCCGTCCTGATCCTGCAGAGTAATAAAGTTGGGGCCCAGCAGTTCGTGGGCTGCCGGGGACCAGAAGGGCTTTTCTTCGAGCTTGAGATCCCGGCGGCGGGGCTGCTTCATGGTAAAGATCATGGGGGCAAAATTCAGCATGGCCTGGGTCTTCATTTTGAATTCGATCTGCTCAACGATATAGTTCTCAGCCATTGGGTCTTACCTCGCTTTTTCTTTATGCTAGCATATCCTCAGTCTGCTGTATCAAATGGCTGCAGTTCCCACTCAGCGGTGGCAGGGTTGTGCTGCAAGACCTTGACCAGCTGGGTTTCGGCGCTGGCCAGGGCTTTTTCGCAGTGCTGAATCAGGGCCTGACTCTGCTGAAAGGCGTTCAGGGCCTCGCTCAAAGGCAGGGCTTCGCTTTCGAGTTCGCGCACCAGGGCGTCGAGGTCACGCAGGGCCTCTTCAAAGCTTTTACTGGCGGGGATTTTGGCTTTAGACATCTTCGGACTCCAGATTTAAAATCACGTTTTGGGGACCGTCGGCAAAGTGCAGGCGGGCCGGGCCGCTCTGCAGCTGGGCCCGGCGGCTGACGGGCTGCTGCCCCTGTTCGATATACACAAAGCCCCGCTCCAGCACCCTGAGCGGGTGCAGGGCCTGCAGCTGATCCTGGCGCTGCAGCAGCTGGCTGCGCTGCTGCTGCAAATACCAGCGAAACTGCTGTTGCTGCTGCTGCACCAGCTGCTGCAGCTGGGCACGCTTCTGCTCCAGCAGCCAGCGGGGCCGCTGCAGGGCGTGGTAATCGCGCAGGGCCGTCAGCTGCTGGCGGTGCCGGCGCAGGCGCTGCTGCATCAGGTCCACGCTGCGCTCCTGGTAGTAGGCCAGCTGCCCCTGCAGCTCCTGACGCGGCGGAATCAGCATTTCAGCTGCTGCTGAGGGCGTGGCGGCCCGGCAATCGGCCACCAGATCGCTGAGGGTGGTGTCGACTTCGTGGCCCACAGCCGACACCACGGGAAGCGGGCAGGCAAAGATGGCGCGCACCACAGCTTCTTCGTTAAAGGCCCAGAGGTCTTCCAGCGAGCCGCCCCCGCGCCCGATAATCAGCGCGTCGACCTGCCCCCAGCGCGTCAGGTCCTGCAGGGCCTGTACCAGATCGGGGGTGGCGGCCGCGCCCTGCACCTGCGTCGGGCGCAGAATCAGTTCTACCGACGGGTTGCGGCGCCGGGCCACGGCAATCAGGTCCTGGACCGCAGCCCCGGTGGGCGAGGTGATCAGGCCAATGCGGCGCGGGTAGGGCGGCAGGGGGCGCTTGTGGCTTTCGTCAAACAGGCCTTCTTCCCAGAGCTTGTGCTTGAGGGCTTCAAAGCGGGCCTGCAGGTCACCCTGGCCGGCGGTGCGCAGGTTGAGCACCTTGAGCTGGTAGCGCCCGGTTTTTTCGTAGACCGTGATCTGGCCGCTGGCGATCACCTGCTGGCCGTTCTGCAGCGGGGTTTTTAACTGTTGAACCTGCGACTTCCACATTACCGCGTCGATCTGGCTGAAGGGATCTTTGAGGGTAAAATAGGCGTGGCCTGAATAATGGGGCCGAAAATTGGAGACCTCGCCGCTGACCTCGACAGGATACGGAAAGCTGCTTTCAAGGGCTGTTTTAACAGCACGGGTGAGTTCAGTGATGCTGAGGGGGCGTTTCATGCACTCCACTATACCGCAGAGCCATGCCGCTTCACAAGCTGACAAGGCCCTGCTCAGCAGGCACGGGCTGGTCGATAAGCCCCGGGTTTGGCACCCACGGCAAACCAGACGTTCTGGCGGCGCGCATGGGCTGGACTGCTCAAAAAATCCAGCAGGGATTGGCACATGGCTGGGTAGGCTGATCCCAGGCTCTGCCGGAGCCGGGGCATGCGCTCCAGACGGGCCGCCCAGTTTTGGCGCACATCAGGCCGGGCCGGGCCATCAAAATTAAGCTCTAGTACTACAGCGAGGCTTTAAAGTTTGTTAGACTTTCTTCTAACCCGCATTTCTCACAAAGGTGCGTTCACATAGGGTGTAGGGTATATTTCGGGAGTTTTTACTGAACTCGGTAGCCTCTGAACAGGCCGTTTCACGCTTGATTCATTGTCTTTGTTCGTTCGCTGGGTGAAAGACGACAGGCCAAAGATAACCTGGTTTCAGGCGATTGAGATCTTGGTGAAGGGGCTCAGGCTCACGGTATTCGCAATCGCTTCAGAACCTGTCCCCACAGAGAACGAAAGGGGCACGCGCTCGCCAATTGACAGATCAGGTGCCCACCGACATGCAGGACGCGCGCCGCTACCTTCAACAGCTTGAGCCGAATTGTTCCGGCCTGTGCTTTGGCGAGCTTTGTGCCCGTCAATCCGAGCCGGCGAATCGCTTGCACCAGAACATACGCCAGCCCTGAAAACCAGAGCCGAAGCTGGTTGGCCCGAAACAGATGCGCTGACGTTCGTCCCGCAGCGAGGTCGTGTTTCTGCTCTTTGATCCGGTTTTCCATGTCCCCGCGGGCACAGTAGAC
>JACYMC010000166.1 GCA_015272195.1 Candidatus Sericytochromatia bacterium | reverse complement strand
TTTCTTCCAGATAAGCAATGCGTTCTGATTCTGTCATGTCTTTAGATTAAGCCGAGATTTGCGTTTTGGGAAGGGGGCTGAAGGGATACCAGGTTTTTAACTTGGTGAGGTTTATTTTATGCCCTTTCACGACTTTTGGAGAGCCCTGTCCAGCGGCCCTACCTGCCCCAGTAAAGCCGGGAATCAGGTATCATGCATAAAAAAACGGAAAAATAACACGTGAAACGCGAAGACGAAATCCAGCGCCGCCGCACGGTGGCCATTATCTCTCACCCCGACGCCGGTAAAACCACCCTGACCGAAAAGTTTCTGCTTTACGGCGGGGCCGTTCAGGAAGCCGGCGCCGTGCGCTCGCGCAAAACCCAGCGGGCCGCTACTTCTGACTGGATGGAAATGGAGCGCCAGCGTGGTATTTCGGTCACTTCTACCGTGCTGCAGTTTGAGTATCAGGGCTACTGCATGAACCTGCTCGACACCCCCGGCCACCAGGATTTCTCAGAAGACACCTACCGCATTCTGACGGCAGTCGATTCGGTGATCATGGTGCTGGACGCCGCCAAGGGCATTGAGGCCCAGACCCTCAAACTCTTTGATGTCTGCCGCAAGCGAGGCATTCCGATTTTTACCTTTATCAACAAGCTGGACCGTCCCACCCAGGAGCCCCTGGATCTGCTCGATGAAATCGAAAAGGTGTTGGGCATTGGCGCTTACCCCATCAACTGGCCCCTGGGCACGGGGGCTGAATTTAAAGGCGTGTTTGACCGCCTCGACAAACAGGTGCACCTGTTTGAGCGCACCGTGGGCGGGGCTTACAAAGCCCCCGTGGCCGTGGGCAATATTGAGGATGCCTTTGTGCGCGAAACCCTGGCCCCTGATGTGTATGCCCAGGTGGCCGAAGAAATTGAAATGCTGGACATCGCCGGTGAAGACTTTGACCACGCCGCCGTGCTGCGGGGCGAAACCACGCCCGTCTTTTTTGGCTCGGCCATGAACAACTTTGGTGTGGCCCTGCTGCTGGATGCAATTTTTAAATACGCACCGCCGCCGGGAGCCTACCCCAGTACCCAGGGCAAGGTCTCGCCGCAGCATGAGGCCTTTTCGGGCTTTGTGTTCAAAATTCAGGCCAACATGGACCCACGCCACCGTGACCGCATCGCCTTTTTGCGGGTCTGTACCGGCACCTACGAAAAAAACATTCAGGTCTACCATCCCAAAAGCGGCAAAAAGGTCAAGCTCTCGTCAGCGCACACCCTCTTTGGTCAGGACCGCGAGCACGTTGAGGTCGCTTACCCCGGCGATATTATTGGCCTGATCAGCAACGATAAATTTGGCATTGGTGATACCCTGACCCAGGACAACCAGATCATTTACTATGGGATTCCCCAGTTTGCCCCGGAGCACTTTGTCTACCTCAACAACCCCAACCCCTCCAACTACAAGCGCTTTCGCGACGGTCTGGATCAGCTGCTGCAGGAAGGTGTGGTGCAGGGCTTCAGTCTGCATACCCACTCCCAGAACAACTACGTTATCGGCGCGGTGGGACCGCTGCAGTTTGATGTGGTGCAGTACCGGCTGGAGGCCGAATACAAGGCCGAGTCAGAGCGCCTGCCCACCAACTGGTCCGTGCTGCGCTGGGTACACCCCGATATTGACGTCAGACAGCTGGACCGCAGCGTGCTGCCAGTAGGCGCCATCACCGCCCTGGATCGTTATGATCAGCTGGTGATTCTGTTTACCAGCCCCTGGTCGCTGAAACTCTTTGAAGAAAAGAACCCCAAAATTCCCGTGGCCGACACCCCCTTCCGCAAAGAGCTGATGCAGCCTAAAGCATGAGCTTCTTTCAATCCGCTGCCCTTCTGGCAGCAGCTGGACTGCTGGCATGCTTACTGGGCGGGGCACAGCCACAGGCCTTGCCTGTTTTTACAGGGACAAAGGTCTGCAGCCTGGCGCCAGACTATACGGCCCGCTTTTTTGAGACGGACGGCGGCAATTACCGCCTGGCCCTGGGCCCGGGTCAGGCTGAGATTGTGGGCCGCAAAACCTGGGGGGCACTGCCGCCGGTGACAGCCAGCCGCTTCTGGGAAAGCTATGATCGCCAGCAAAACTTTTGTGAGACCATTCAGCGCATCACCGTGCACCACACCCACAGTGCTTACAGCATTCAGTGGCTGCAGCGCCGCCACCAGCATATGCGCCAGGATCCCAAGGCCGATGTGGCCTACCACTTTTTGATTGCCCGCGACGGGACCATTTACGAGGGCCGCCCACTGGGCTATATCGGCTCCCACAGCGAAGCCGACAATCTGTATAACGTGGGCATTGCCCTCAACGGCAACTTCAGACGCCAGCCCCCTTCAGTGGCCCAGATGCAGGCGCTGGCGCGACTGCTTGAAGCCCTGCGCTGCCCCTGCGCACCTCTACAGGGGGCCTGGACCCACCAGGCGCGCAAACAGTTGAATTTTCCGGGGCAGCCTGAGAAGCACACCGATTGTCCGGGCGCACAGGGAAGCACGGCTATCAGGGCCCTGTTTCACCGTCTGGGCTTGTCGCCAGCGGCAGAATAAACAACAGATGTGCATCAGTCATAGCCAGCGCCTGTGTTTTGAGGCATGCTGTCAGGGCCTGAATCTGTAGAAAACGGAACGCACAATGACTTTTATTGATGTCTTGATTCTGGGTCTGGTCGAGGGCCTGACAGAATTTTTGCCGGTGTCTTCGACCGGCCACCTGATTTTAACCGCCTGGCTGCTGCGCCTGCAGAACACGGATTTTTTAAAAAGCTTTGAAGTGGCCATTCAGCTCGGGGCAATCCTGGCGGTGATCTTTATTTACTTTCGCCGTCTGATTCAGGGCCTGGCCATTTATTACCGGCTGCTGGCGGCTTTTATTCCCACGGCGGTGATTGGCTTTGCCATGTACCCGCTGATCAAAAAATATCTTTTTAGCCCGGTGATTGTGAGTGTGAGCCTGATTCTGGGCGGGATACTGCTGATTTTAGCCGATCGCTGGGTCGAGAGCCGGCCCGCGGCCTTTGAGGATCTTGACCAGATGCCCCTGAAAAAAGCGGCCTGGATCGGACTGATTCAATGCCTGGCCATGGTGCCCGGTGTATCGCGATCCGGCGCCACCATTCTGGGCTCCCTGCTCAATGGCTGCGACAAAAAGCAGGCCATGGAGTTTTCGTTTTTGCTGGCGATTCCCACCATGCTGGCGGCCACGGGCTATGATTTGTACAAAACAGCCCATGGTTTTACAGCCCAGGAGTTTACCTGGCTGGGGCTGGGCTCGCTGGTGGCTTTTGTGTCAGCCTGGCTGGCCGTCAAAGCCTTTCTGGATTTTGTCACGCGCTACGGTTTAAAGGGCTTTGGCTATTACCGTATTCTGGCGGGGGCCATCTTTTTACTGGCAATCTTTGTGTTTAAGGCCCCGATACATCTTTAGCCCGCATTTCTCACAAACAGATCAGTAGATAAAAAGGTAGTGCCTTGGAAGTCATGATGGGTTATGATTGGGAAAATCAAGAGGTGTCCTATGTTCCTTTGTCCAAGTTGCCAATCGGCCAATACTGTCAAAAATGGCCATATTC
>JACYMC010000059.1 GCA_015272195.1 Candidatus Sericytochromatia bacterium | reverse complement strand
TAAATTTATTTTAAAAAACAGACCCAAACCTTTACCTGGCCTCAGATTATTTTTTGCCTGCAGCAAGTAGCCATCGACAAGGGCCATCTGTTTGAGGCCCCGATAAATGTGTCCAGGGTCTGCTTCCTGGGGCAGTTCTCCGCCGCCCTGTACCAGTTCGGCGGGCATTACCGGCGGAATATGTGCCCCCCTTCAAGCCCGAATTTTTTGCAGCAAAGCCTGAACCTGCACCAGCCGCTCAGGCATGCCCCAGAGTGCTTCGTCAGGGTTGTATTCGGCCTGTTGCTGAACCCGTCTAAAAGACCATTTTTCAGAATCGCGCAGCAAAAGCAGATCCCAGTCAAAATGCAGACAAAGCGCTTTCAGGATATTAATCACTGTCTGTTGTGATTGTACCTGCTCTTCAATGGTGGCTTTATGCAGGCGCAGACAAAGGGACAGGGTGGCTGAAAAATCAAAATCTTCCAGCAGAAATTCTTTTCTGAACGATGTTATTGGACGAACAGCTGCATCCACAGCAGCTAAATCACTGGTCAGCAAGGCCCACTTGGTAGTAAATTCTATCTGAATCTTCAAATCCATCGCCCGTCCCAGCTCAGCAAAAAACTGAGCTGGCCCCAAAGGAGCATTGAGATAGAAATTGTATTCAATACTCATCACTCTTGCTCCTGATGGGGATAGCCAGCAGGCGTAAACCAGGGTGACTGAGCCTGAGGACGCGGTAAGGCCAGCTGTGTCACCTGGCCATTGCGGATCACCAGCACCTGCTCCAGATTCTCAATGGGCCAGTCACGGAACTGCCGCTGCAAGGCTTCCATTGAAACCCTGCTGTCATCCAGATTTAAGACAATCCGACGGGCCTGCTCGTCTTGCACTTTCTCCTGAACTCTACCCCAGATATTTCTGACATTAGAAGTATTGGGAGCATAATTGTCAAATAAGTGGCCATTGATACGGTAATCCGGCATTTTGACACCTGAGCCTCCAGCGCCGGGTACACGTGGGTTTTGCGTCACCTGATAACCCTGACGTGCCAAAATCTGGGCGGACTCATACTCACGGGTCAAAGCCTGAATATTTTCAGCGCTTTCATTTGGACGCACCGCTGTCCGGGAACCATCTGGCGCACGGGCTGGATCCTGGCGCAGTGTGGGCTGTACCTGACTGGGCCGTCGCAGCGCCTGCCAGCCCGCACCCAAGGCCCGGAACAGACCATAAGAACCCACGGTCAGGGCATAATCCCTGGCCAGTGCACCACCGGACCAATCTGCCCGACGGCCATTGATGACATCATTCAGCAGTCGCTCAGTGGGTACAAAACTGCCCAGTTCTGCACTGACCTGAGCCAGGCGACTCGCCCGGGCTCCCCAGCCAGCGGCCCCGGCAGCCAGAGGCGCCCCCGCTCCCACACCGCCTGAAACCACACCGGTCAAGAGTAAAACAGGCAGATCTTCCTGCACAAAACTGGCCGCTTTGGCACGCCACCAGGCCCCTGATTGATTGGCATCAAGGGCTTCTGCCTGTGCCTGGCCTGCCGGACTGGCTGCATCAGCCTGATACTGATCCAGAACCTGTCGGGCCAGTTCCCACTGGTCATTGCTTCTTAAGGCTTCCACCATACGACCACGGGCCAAATCTATCTGCTCAGCATCATGTCTGTAGAGCGCTTCCGAAAATGAAGCCATAGGCTCCAGCAAACCACGGGTAGAAGCATGATCCCGAATAAAGACCGCAGCTTCATGCGCGGTAGGAAAAGTGGGCAACTGCTGTCGATCGGCAATGCGATGATCTCTGAACATCTGATGCCAGGCTTCATGAAAAGTCAGGCCTTCGGTTTGCATTTTCTGATCCAGATAGTCAAAAGCATCTGTCATACGTACACGATCGCGCTCCAGGGTGTCCCGCGAACCGGTCAGCAGATTATGGATATCGCCTGTATTGGCAATATCTCTGGCCAGAGAGGCGTCTGCAATGTCGCGGTACATACTGCTGACAGCCTGCCCCAGCATCGATTTGCTGTTAGCTGCTGACTGATAAAGCATTTCAGCCTGAATCCGGGAGTCCTGACCCACCTGCTGTAAAAGCTGTGCATACTCAGGCTGGCTTTCGCTTAAACCCTCAGCAATCACCCGGGCATTGCGTGCATAGAGATTTAAACTGCCTGCAGCAGCCATGACATCATCCGGGTTTTCCTGGCGGTAGGCTCTTGCGCGGGCTTCCAGGTTGTGTGCTAGGGTCTCAATAACACCGCGTTCAGGCGCTTGTTCCTGCGCCAGACCCAGGCGCATTTTACGGGCCGCAGCATCCAGCATCGCAGCGGCTTCTGCTCCGTTGCCCGTATCCAATTGACGCATGGCCAGATCCAGAATATTGGGTGTGCTTTCAATCAACTCACGGGGAGAAAAATGGATGTCTGAACCCTGCGTGGGCGGAATTGGTGTGGCCTGCTGAATCTGTGCCGCCGCTGCTGTACGCAACTGTTCCCGTGTGCGCATCTGACTGACATCAGGAAAGCGAACAGCCAAGGGACTGATCGGCGTGCTGCGCTGCCCATCACTCAGAGTAAATTGTGTCCGATGGCGCAAAGCTTCCAGAAGGCGTCCTTCTTCTCCGCTTAGATCGTCATCATCAATCAGCGCCTGCTCAATGGCCTGCATTTCTTCCGGGCTGATTTCAGCTTGCGGGCTGCCTGCGGGATTATTTTGCAGTGCCCGCTGAACCGCATCATAGACCTGTGAACTGACATGAATGTTTCCCATCACTACAGCACCTCATCACAGCAGATTGTCATATATTCAGTATTACACTATTTCTGAATGTACCCCAATTCAGCTATCCAAAAACATCAGTGCCCCAAACGGGATTTTTGGGGTACTGATGGCCGATTGATTTTTGCCAAATTCAATACCTGTGCCAATAACACCGCAGGTCATTCAGGGCTTCGGGCTTGACATAAACGAACGCAAAAGCGTACGCTTTTAAAAGAGAGGTCAAGATCATGAGCACTTTAAGCGCAACCGAAGCCCGCAGCAGGCTGTACGCTTTGATCAAAGAGGTCACGGAAACCCATCAGCCGATTGTGATCACCGGCAAAAAAGGCAATGCCGTCCTGATTGCGGAAGAAGACTGGCATGCCATAACTGAAACCCTGCATTTATTATCGGTGCCGGGCATGCGGGAATCTATTCAGCAGGGTTTGTCTGAGCCGGTTGAAAACTGCCAGACCGAACTGGACTGGTGAGCTGGCAACTGGTCTATACCCGACAGGCTCAGAAAGACGCGCAAAAGCTGGCGTCTGCGGGGTTAAAGTCCAAAGCCCAGATCTTACTGGATGTATTGCGCCAAAACCCTTATCAGAATCCACCGCCCTATGAAAAACTCCTGGGAGACCTTGCTGGCGCTTACTCCCGACGTATCAATATTCAGCATCGGCTGGTCTACCAGGTTCTCGAGACGGAGCAAGTGGTCAAAGTGCTGCGTCTCTGGACCCACTACGAATAGGTCAAAAAAGGGCATGAGCCCCGCAACACCTGAATTGCTGCGTCGCTGTCCTTCCTGAAGTCTTCATCTTTGCCAGGCGGCTTCCC
>JACYMC010000067.1 GCA_015272195.1 Candidatus Sericytochromatia bacterium | reverse complement strand
AAAAAGAAGCCGAGCATTATTTGGCCATGATTTACCTGGCCGCTACTCGGATCTCGATTAAATGACGGCACACCCTAGAAGTCAGCGTCTGAAAAGGTTTGATGGTATCTGGCATGGTTCTGCAGCTGATTGAAAGCGTGTCCCTGCTGCTGGCGCTCTGTTTTGTACAGGGCCTGGTTTTGCGTCAGCTGCAGCAACGCCCGCGCCTGCGCATCCTTGCTTCGGGTCTGCTTTTTGGCAGTGTGGCCATTTTGGGCGTGTACATTCCTGTTTTACTGATGCCTGGCGTGATTGTCGACGCCCGCTCCGTGATCCTCAGCATGGCCGCACTTTTTGGTGGCTGGCAGGTCAGCCTGGTGGCAGGCAGTATGGCTGGCATTTACAGACTCTGGCTCGGTGGCGACGGCAGTCTGGTTGGCATCCTGGTTATTTTCAGCGCCATTATCATGGGCCTGGGCTACCGCTGGCTGCACCAGCGTGGCAAACTTCCCCTGAACGGGCCCGTACTGCTGGGCTTTGGCCTGGCACTGCATCTGTGGTGCCTGGTTTTGTTTTCACATCTGCCCCCGGACGTGGCGCGCAAAATGCTGCAGGACGTCAGCGCAGCCTTTTTGCTGGCATTTACCCCGGCAACGCTTTTGCTGGGACTGATTTTAAAAGATCAGCAGGCCTTTATCGCAACCGAAGCACAATTGGTGCACGAAAAAGACCGCATGCAGGCGATTCTGAACGCCCTGCCGGATTTTTTGTTTGTGGTGGATCAATCGGGGCGCATTCTGGACATTTTATCGCCTGATGCCACCCGCATGTATCTGCCCACAGAAGAAGTGCGTGGGCGAACGCTGACAGAAATTTTTGGAGCAGAAGCCGATAAGCCTTTTCTGGCACTGGTGCAACGCACACTGAGCAGCCAGCAGAGCCAGCGCTGGAGCTACAGCCTGCCCACCCCGGCAGGGCTCTGCCATTTTGAAGCGGTCACCCAGCCCCTGCAGTCTCCGATTCAGGGCCAGCAGGCCATTGTCTGGCTGGCACGCGACATTACCGAAACCCAGCAGCGCAACCATCAGCTGCAACAGCTGATGAAGACCACTGCCCAGCAGCACGAGCGGCTGCGCGACTTTACTTATATCGTTTCACACCATTTGCGGGCCCGGGTGGCCAATCTGCGCAGTGTGATCGAAAACCTGAACCCTGAAGCCCCCGAAGAGCGCCAGCAGGCCTGGCAGCTGATTGGTCAGCTGGCCTATAAACTGGACCAGCTGCTGCACGATCTCAACGACATCATGCAGCTGCATGCTCATCAGCAGCAGTGGCAGCATATAGACTTACAGGCAGGTATTCAGGACCTACTCCAAAAAAACAAAACCGCACTTCAGAACATCAAAGTAACAACAGATATACCCGGTAACCTATTGGTTTCAGTGATTAAAAACCACTTTGACTTTATCATCACCAAAATGGTCCACAATGCCCTCCGGTACGCCGATAAGCAACGCCCACTGCACATTCAGATCCAGGCCCACCGACAGCAGGATCAGGTCCTTTTAAGTATCAGAGATAACGGCCTGGGCATCGATCTTCTGCAGTACGGCAACAAACTCTTTGGCCTGTATCAGGTATTTCATCAGCACCCGGAAGCACGGGGTCTGGGCCTGTTTATGGTCAAAGCCCAGATGGAGATCCTCGGGGACCGGATTGAAGCTGAAAGCCAGCCCGGACAGGGCAGCACCTTTAAACTGTTTTTTCCGCTGACGCAGACCGCGCAAAGCACAAAAGCCCAAAATCTCGCAGGCTGAAGATTTGTTATATCAGCCTGTTTTGCGGGTATAGTATAAAAGCATGTCTTTCAAATGATCTCACTACCTGGAGAACGATACATGGTTTCAGGCATTCCTTCTGGCACCGGTCCGCTGCCGGCCTTGCCAGCTCTTCCCCCGGCAACCCGCCCCTTACCGGCCGGATCGGGCAGTGCTGCAGCGCCCCTGACGGCAGCACTGCCAGCCGAAGACCAGCTCGCGGTACAGCCCACACCCGCCAGCGCAGATTTTGCACCCACCCAGGGCGCCAGCTTTCCCGATACCCAGGCGGCTGAAGCCCCGCCCTTGCCCTCGCTGGATGAACCCGTCACAGGTGTTCTGCGCGGTGAAGCCCTTGAAGCCCGTCTCCAGGCGCTGCAGCAGGAAGTCGGCACCCAGTTGCAGGCAGCCCAGGGCCGTCACCAGGAAGCCCTCGGTAACTTGCAGCAAAACGGCCTGCACAATGATCTGATCAACAACGTGCTGCGCCACCAGCACGCCATCGACCGGCTGAATCAGGTACAGACCATTCTGCAACAAGGTGGCCCCGATGCGGTCAGACAGTTGCAAGATTTTATCAAAAGCACAGCCACAGACAGCGCCACAGGCGCTGACATTGGGGTAGACAACCAGTACGGCCCCACCACCGATCGTCTGGCCGTGGCCCGTGTTCGCGAACCCGACAGCACCTATATAGAGCGGGATTTATCCCATCAAGCACAGGAAGCTTTTGTGTATCAATATGGCGAAATCGGTGAAAACGGTACAGCCATGGAAGCCCAGGCTAACTGCGGCCCCGCCTCTATGGCCATGGTCATTGAGCGCCTCGGTGGTGATGCCCCCAGTATGCAGCAAATCCGGCGCGAGGCAGGTGCACCCACCGGCAATCGCCAGGGTACTTACGGACTGAACTCAGACCAGGTCGAGCGCGGCCTGCAAAACGTGCTGGGTGAACAAGGCATTGCCATCGAAACCAATACTCAGATCTTTCGGAGCCGCGATGTTGAAGGCGTGACCAACGCCATGCGCGAAGCCCTGGCTGCCGGTGAGCAGGTCATTCTGCTGACAGCCAACCTCGAAAGTGGCGGCCGGGGCCATTATGTGGTGGTCACGGAAGTCCGCGATGACGGCAGCTTTGTCGTGGATGACCCCCAGAATGAAAATGGGCAGGGCCAGGTGCATACGGCTGAAGAGCTGGCCGCCGGCATGCGACGACGTGCTCAGGACCGGGATACCCGAATCATCACCGTGGCGCGTTCTGCAACGGACTAAAAAGTATTTCCAGGCTAAAAAAATAAAAAAAACGTATCCCTTCAGGTGGGTGATTTAGCGCAGCCCTTCAGAAACCAGCGAAGGCATAGTGCCCACGCCAAGATGCGCCTCAATACTCTGCTTCAGAAACGCGAGGGCAGAGCGGTTTTGCTGGCGGCATGAGTGAACTACGCTGAACAGACGCTCTATCAGCCGACTGCCTTGCTCCGACTGCGTTCCATAGCAAACTTTACGCAAGACCACCAGGGGACGTATGGCTCTTTCAGCCCTGTTGTTAGAAGGCTCGATTTCTTTTCTTTCAAAAGTCCATAACGCTGACTCCACCTTCAATAAGGCCCTGCAGGTGGAGGCTGTCTGGGCTCGCGCAGATTTTTGCCCTTTTTCGGTCGCATAATTGGCGCCCTGTTTCAAAAGCAGGTGAACCTGGCGGCGTAGCCCACGCATATATTGCTTGAATGTGCAGCGTTGAATTTCGCCCGCCTGATAGCGCCGCCAATCCCAGAACACCTGATAGCCATGTTCCATCAGTGCTTCGCCGATTTCAGC
>JACYMC010000114.1 GCA_015272195.1 Candidatus Sericytochromatia bacterium | reverse complement strand
AAAAACCAATTTTTGAACGAATGTATGCAGCAAAAATTGCTCAGTTTTGAGTCTGTTAGATCCCGAAAAGCTCATTACCGGCCGCTTTTGAGCAGGTTATCGGCATGAAAGGTGGATACATTGAGTTATGAGCGTTTTTTATCTCTCGGATGCGTGAGCTTTGTGAAGTGGGAAAGCCTGAGGTTGAGCCAGCCGAGCTTTTCTACCATCTACAATTTGAGGCGTAGTGTCATATTTGACCAAACTATGCTCGATTTTTCACTGCCTGACTCAATTTCAGTCGAGGCGTTTTTATGAGAGAGGCTACCGAGTTCAGTAAAAACCCCCGAAATATACCCTACACCTTATGTGAACGCACCTTTGTGAGAAATGCGGGCTAAAACTGGAAGCCATTGGTGCCGGATGGGACAACACGGTCTTTTTGGCCAATCAGACCTGGACTTTTCGTTTCCCGCGCCGCGCGCTGGCGCTCCCTTTAATCAGGCAGGAATGGCAAGTGCTCAAAAAACTGGCCAGCATCCTTTTGCCTCTGCAAATTCCGCGCCCTGTCTGGCAGGGAAAAGCTGCCGTTCCTTTTGACTGGCCTTTTTATGCTTATACCTGGCTGCCGGGTCAGACTCTGTGTCGCAGTCAGCTAACGGCCAGAGAACGCGCAGATCTGGCTCGCGGCCCCTGGCCCATTTTTTGAAGACCCTGCACAGCCTGAATGTTACCTGTGACGAAGATCAACTGCAGCGTCTGGATCTGACACAGCGCTGGCCAACTTTGCAAAAATTGCTGCACAGCCTTCAGCAGGAAAAGGTTTTATCCTTTAACACCACCGTCCTGCAGCATGTGCTGCAATCCCTGCCCACAAGCTATGAGGAGCCTCGTCCCAAAATGCTGGTGCACGGCGACCTCTATGCCCGCCACCTGATCATTGAGCAAGGGCAGCTCAGGGGTATACATCGGGGCGATCCAGCCCTTGATCTGGCGGCAGTTTACACCTGCCTGCCGACTGAGAGCCACGCGACCTTCTGGCAAGAATATGGCCCTGTCAGTCCAGAAACCCTTTCACTGGCAGGCTTTCAGGCCCTGTATTCGGCTGCAATGATTTTAAATTATGGTTTGCATGAACAAGATCAGGCCCTTTTTGCCGCCGGTCAGCAAGCCATGCTCTGGCTTCAGCAGCTCTGCTGATCCGCACCGGGCTGGGGTATAATAAAAGGCCATAGCGAAACAGATCTGTATAGCACACCCAACAAGGAGCAGCCCATGAACGACGATCAGTCCCTGGTTCCCGAAAACAAAGCCCGGCAGTTAAAAGCCTTTTTTAACAAACTTAAAACCATCCGCAATGTCTCGCTGGGTGTGGGTGCTGTGGGCACCGGCGTGATGGTGGGCTCCAACTATAAGTCCATTGGTGTGGCCGGTATGAGTATTGCCGCCACCCTGACCACTCTGACCCTGAGCACAGCCGCCACGGCCCAGATTCTGCTGAGCCTGAACGAGCAGCTGGAAGTGATGCTCAGCCAGCCCGCCAAAAAACCTGAGCCGGGTGCTTTTTAGCCCCCATGGCCCACGCACGCCCTAAGGATTTGGCAGATCTCAGCGAATTGCTGGCCCGGATTCGCACCCTGCCGGGTCTCAAAGAAACCCAAACCGGCATTTTCTACCGGAGCGGCAAAGGCTTTTTGCATTTTCATACCCGCCAGGGAGAGCGCTGGGCCGATATTCGCGAAGGGCCAAACTGGGGTGAGCCCGTTCCACTGCCCTTTGGCGCAGACAGCCAGGCCCAGGTCGCCTTTCTGGCTGTCGTCAGAGAACGTCTGGCCAGGCCGCTGTGAGCCCCCCCCCACCTGGGCACAGGATGCCATTTTTTATCATATCTACCCCCTGGGCATGTGTGGCGCGCCCTGGCGCAATGACTTCCGCTCCGAGCCCGTGGATCGGCTACAGCTGATCCAGAACTGGATTCCCCATCTTAAATCCCTGGGCGTCACGGCGGTGTATATTGGCCCGCTGTGGGAGTCCAGCAGTCATGGCTATGATACGGTCTCCTACTTTGACCCGGACCGGCGGCTGGGCTCTCATGTCAGCCTGCAGCATCTGATCTGGGTGCTGCATGAAAACGGTCTCAAAGTGGTACTGGACGCCGTACTCAATCATGTCAGCCGCGACTTTTTTGCCTTTCGCTCCGTGCGGCAGCATCTGCAGCGCTCACCCTACTACAGCTGGTTTGAAAACCTCAGCTTTAAGTCACGCAATAAACGCGGTGATCCTTTTCAGTACGAAGGCTGGAAAGGCCATGACGATCTGGTCAAACTGAATCTCCAGCACCCGGATGTGCAGCAGCATCTCTTTGAAGCCCTGCGCCAGTGGATCAAATACTACGGCATTGACGGCCTGCGCCTGGATGCGGCTGACTGTATGGACAAGGCTTTCCTCAAGTCACTCAAAGCATTTGGACGCAAGCTGCGCCCGGATTTCTGGATGATGGGCGAAGTGGTGATGGGCGATTACCGAGACTGGCAGCTGGATTCGATCACCAATTATGAGCTTTACGACAGCCTGCACAAAGCCCACAACACCCGCGACTACCGCCGTCTGGCCCAGACCCTGGAACGGCAGTATGGCAAAAGCGGTGTTTATCGCAATTTGCCCCTGTACAACTTTCTGGACAACCACGACGTCAACCGCATTGCCAGTCTGCTGCGCCGCCACGCCCACCTGTATCCAGCCCATATTCTGCTGTTTAGCCTGCCTGGCATTCCCTCGCTGTATTATGGCAGTGAAGCGGGCCTTGAAGGCAAACGCCTCAAGTTTTCAGATCGCCCGCTGCGGCCCTTTTTACCACATCCGGACGCCCTGAAAACAGCCCGTCACCCTGATCTGCTCAAAAGCGTACAAAAGCTGATTCAGATCCGGCGCAGTGAAGCTGCCCTGCGCCAGGGCGACTACCAGACGCTTTTTTGTGATGAAGACTGCCTGGTCTTTGTCCGGCGCTGGCAGCACGAGTGCCTAATCGTGGCGGTCAACGGCAGCCGGGAGGTCCGGCGTTTTGAGCTGCCGGCCGCCTGGCGGGGGCACAGCTGGCAGGACCGGCTGAACGCGGAAAGTCTGCACAACCCCCAGGAACTGGTCTTATACCCGCACTGGGGACGCATTCTTAAGCGTCAAAACACCTGAAGCCAGCGGCGGCTAGGAATCCTCTGTATCGGCTTCTGCGGGCAGCAGGCTGCACCAGCTGGCGTCCGGCAGGTCCGCTGCAGCCAGCGTCTGCATCACATCCGCCAGTTCAGCCGGCAGATCGCTGAAAGTGACCGCACCGTCAGCATCGATAAAAATCTCAATACTGTTGGTTCTGGACTGAGGTGTCGGCACTGACATAATACTCCGCTTTAAAGCTGCGCGCGTCAATCTCCCCCAGGGCTTCTTCCAGAAAGCGGGTAAGATCCGTACAGGCTGAACCTTTGACCCCTTTGACCTCCAGCTGGACCTGTCCTTTGGGAGAGATAATGATTTCCATTTCCGCCTGGCTCATGCTGGCCTCCTACAGTATGCTTATTATTGAGTTAAACACAAACAAAGCCAGCAATTCAAGGGTCTGGTGCCCTGAGCAGTGCTTCAGAATGAAAAGTCCTGAGACAGCCTATCATCTGAGCCAGCCAGCCT